>CAYQJO010000116.1:0-13456 GCA_964417785.1 uncultured Anaerolineaceae bacterium
GGCCGGTTTCGTCATAGAGTGAGGTATGGTAGGTGGCGACCACACCGCCTCCGTTGCGCACGAATGCCCGTATTTGATCACACTGGGCGTCCGAGAGTGCGGCAACGTTGGGCAGGATCAACGTTTTGTAGGGTGGCTTGTCCAGCAGTTCATCGTGAACATGGTCGAAGGGGATGCGGGCTTCGATCATGGCGTGATAGAAGCCTTTGGTGTGGTCGTCAATTTGTTTGCCGTACCAGCGGGCAGTCTGCTGCGAATAGACCATGCCCACTCGTGCCAGCGATTCCGTGTTGCGCATATAACGCTCCACTCCGGCATGCCATTTGAAGATCGACTCGATTACCGGCAGCCAGCGTGTGTCGTGGAGATAGCCGGAAAACTTGATGACCCAGGGCCGCATGCCGTTGGCGATGCTATCGGCCACCCACATGCGGATTTCGTCGTCATTTTCGACCGAATCCTTCCAGCGGTAGCCGGATTCCAGCCCTACATTGAACATGTGGGCGATGGGTTTTGTACCCATGACGGCGCGGTATTCTTTGGCGTTCCGTCCGGAGGCCCAAATGGGGGTCAGACCGGAGCGCGACTGGCGGTCAGCCACCAGCATGTCGGCTTTCTGGCCCATACGCCGCAGATTCATGTCGCTCAGTTGACCGCCGCCGTAATTGGGGATGAAGCGAGCGTTCGGGTTGATCTCTCGCAGCGCGGTGTCCCAGTGTTCCCATAGCTGGAACAGGCGCTCCTCTTTCCAGGTGAGATATGCACGGTACGCCGGATTGCTCAGATCGGTGGTGCGTGGCAAATCCATGCCGGTGGCGTCTCTGAAATTCTTCTGGCACGACTCACAGTAACACATGCCGTGACCGGCCCAGCGGTTGCTGAAGATGCCTTCGATCCTGTACTTTTGCATGATCTCGCGGTGTACTTCCGTCATGAACTCGAAGTTATACGGTCCCAGGGCGCATGTCACCCAGCGAGACGGATCAGCCCAATGCCGCCAGGGTGTGCCGTCGGCGTTGATATGGACCCATTCGGGATGGGCTTCGTAGGCGTCCTGCCGGATCGAATGCGGATCGGTGCGCATCACGATGACCAGACCCATCTCGCGGCAGACTTCGGCCAGTTCGCCAAAGGGGTCGCTATCGCCCATCCATTGGCTGCGGTGGTGGTAGGGAATTTCGGTCGGATAGAAGGCCACACAGCCTCCGCCGCTAAGTAGGATCGCATCGGCCTGGATGCGCTTGATGTAGTCGAGCCAGAGGTCTTTGTCGTATCTGCCGGGATCATTTTCGACAAAAGACAGTTGTACCCATCGCATGGGCCGGTCAAACCAGTTTTGCATCATCACTTCTCCTTCTGTTGACCTCTATTGTAGCCGATGTGCAACAGATAACGACGGCACGACGAAGATGAGGATGAAGCTCAGTAATGTCGCGTGACATTTCTAATAGGCGTCCGGGTTTATTCCGTACTATAATTCACAATTAGAAGATAAAAGTTAATGTTTTAGAAAGGAGAATACATTGCTCTACGCCATCTTTGTTATTGGAGCTGTTTTTTGCGCCCTGATGGCTATGGCATCTCGAAGCCTGCTGGCATCCACTGTGTGGTTGGCGGGTGTCAGCGCGCTGGTCTCCATCCTCATGTACATGATGGGAGCGGAGATCGTCGCTGCAATCGAGCTAAGCGTCGGTGCCGGGTTGGTGACCGTGCTGTTCGTCTTTGCCATCAGCATATCGGGCAATGAAACTAACGATCCTGGCCCGAAATCTGCGTTCTTTTCCTCTGTCGCGGCCACACTGACCATTATTGCGACAACCCTGTTGGTCTGGATGGTGGTGCCGGTACCCGAATCGGAGGCAGCCGGCGCAGCCGGAGCAGCCCTTACTTTCGCTGAGGTCCTGTGGCAGCAGCGCAGCCTTGATGTGTTGATTCAGGTTGTGTTGATCGCTGCCGGTGCGATGGGTGTGCTGGGGTTGATCTCTTCGGCGAATGAAGCCGATCCACCACCAGCGGCTCATGCAATGGAAGAAATCCAATCCGGCAGTAATGGTCATACCGCTCCTGAAATCGAGGAACCGCGTGAAGATATGGAGGTGATGGTATGACCTGGGAATCGGTGGGCTTCGTGTTTATTGGCGCTTTTGTGCTGCTCGGCATCAGTTGGTACGGTCTCTTTGTCACCCGCAACCTGATTAAGATCGTCCTCGTCCTTCAGATCATGGTGAAGTCGGCGCTGCTGCTGTTGGTCGCCGCCGGTGAGGCCAGCGGTCAGATCAACCTGAGCCAGAGCATGGTACTTACAGTAATCGTGGCCGACACCATTGTCGCGGTCATCGGTCTGGCGATGGCGGTCCAGGTGATGCGCCTGACTGGCTCGTTGGACGTTGCTGATCTGGCGAAACTGAAAGGATAGCGCAGAATGGCCGAATTACTCATACTCCTTGTGATTGGACTGCCCTGGATCGGGGCTGTCGTCGTCCTGTTTGTCGATCAGGAGCGTTTGCAGCATCAGGTAGCCGCTGGCTTCTCGCTGGCTGCCGGTCTGGTCTCATTGCTCTTGCTGACGGAGGCCAGCAGTGAGACCGCACTCACCATCGAGATGGGTGCATTCTTCGGTGAATTCACATTTGTTCCCGATGGTCTGGCCGTGTTCCTGGCCGCGATTGCCACCATTGTTGGCAGTCTGGCGGTGATCTTCTCCATTGATTATATGAAGGGGGAGGCACAACTCCGCCGCTACTACGCATTTGTGCTGTTCTTCATCGGCGGTATGGCCGGATTGGTGCTGGCCGGGAGTCTGCTGCTGTTGTTCTTCTTCTGGGAGATCACGGCGCTTTGTTCCTACGCACTCATTTCATTCTATAACGACGATCCAAAGGCGGTCGCTGGTGGTATCAAGGCGTTGATCGTCACCCAGATCGGCGGCATTGGCCTGCTGATCGGTGCCTTGATCGTCTACAGCTATACTGGCAGCTACCAGATCGCTGCGTTGATCGAGCAGGCGGAAGCCCTGCCGGCTGATGTACTCAGTGTACTGGCCTTCGGTTTCTTGATCGCAGCGGCAGCCAAATCGGCGCAGGTGCCGTTCCATACATGGCTGCCCGGTGCGATGGAAGCGCCAACACCCATCAGCGCCCTGATCCACGCGGCGACGATGGTGAACGCGGGCGTTTATCTACTGGCGCGTTTCTATCCGGCATTTGCCAACGTCGAATTCTGGACCGACGCAGTGATTATCGTCGGCATGCTCTCGGCGGTGCTGGCGGCCTGTATGGCATTGGTCGCCAACGATCTCAAGCGCGTGCTGGCCTATTCCACCATCAGCCAGTTGGGTTACATGGTGTACGCGGTCGGTGTCGGCGCGATTTATGCCAGCCAGTTCCATTTGCTCAGCCATTCGGTGTTTAAGGCGCTGTTGTTCCTGGGTGCAGGCGCAGTGATCCATGCCGTTGGCACCCGTGACATGATGAAGATGGGCGGCCTGGGGCAGAAGATGCCATTTATTCGCAATGTCTTCCTGGTCGGTGCGCTGGCCCTGGCAGGGGTGCCGATCCTGAACGGTTTCTGGAGCAAGGAACTCATCCTGGAGCATGGGCTGGAAGACGGTCCGGTACTGGCTTACGGCTTCATGCTGTTCGGTGCGGGTTTGACGGCGCTGTATACAACGCGCATGGTGTGGATGGTCTTCTACGGTCAACCGCGCAGCGATCTGCACGCGCACGATGCCACCCCGGCGATGCGCGTCTCATTGGGTGCGCTGGCGGCGGGTACCGGCCTGACGTGGCTGTTGGTGGGCGCGTTTGGTGATCTGCTGGAAAACACACTGCCGCACCATCACCTGCACACATTAGCGCTTGGTAATCTGGTCAGCGATGTTGTAGCTGCCCCGGCAACATGGTTAGCGCTGGTGGTTGTCGCCGCTGGATATGGTCTGTGGCAAATCCGTGATCGCCTGGACGGCGTGACACAGTGGTTTGCCGGTGTGGGCCTGTTCGCCGCCAGTGACTTCGGTTTTGAATGGATCAACAGCCGTATCACCGCCGTGACCCGCGATACTGCCGGTGTCCTCAGCAAGGCCCACACCGGCCAATTGAACTGGAACATGATTGGTATTGTCGGCGGTTTAGTCTTTGTCCTGGCTTTTCTCGTGTGGGGAGGTGCATAAGTGGAAATGTTTATCTGGATAATCCTCCTGCCGCTGATAGGATCGCCCCTGATCTATCTGGCGGGCCGCCTGACCATGAACAAGAACCGCTATGCCCAATGGCTGGCGCTCGCTGTCCTGCTGGCATCCCTGCTGGTGTTCGTGGTAGTCGCCGGTGATGACGGCGTGACAGTATTTGAACTGAACGAAATGTCCCTGCAACTGGACGGTATCAGCCAGTTGGTCGCCGGACTCACATTGAGCCTGGGGACGGTGGTGGTCGTCTACTCCGGTCCATACATGGCTGGTGAGGACGGTGAAGAGAAATACTATGCCATGCTGGTCGCTATGACCGGCGTGATTATCGGTCTGGCCTGTGCCACCGATCTGTTCAACCTGTGGTTGTGGTTCGAAGCGATGGCGATCACCAGCTACTTGCTGGTGGCGTTTTACCGCGATCAACCGGCCTCGCTCGAAGCGGGTGTGAAGTATCTGGTGCAGAGTGCCAGCGGGTCAGTGCTGGTGATTATCGGCATCGCACTGCTGCTGGCCGAGACCGGCACAACCGAGATCGCTGGCATCCGTGAAGCTGCCACTGACTCCACGTTGACACTGGCGGCAGGGGGTCTGTTTATGATCGGTTTCGGCGTGAAGGCGGCGCTGGTCCCCATGCACACCTGGCTGCCGGACGCCCACTCGCAGGCACCCAGCGGCATCAGCGCCATGCTCTCTGGTGTGGTGATTGAAGGCGGTCTGGTGGCGATGCTGCGGGCGCTCTCCGTGTTGAGTGGGGTCGCGACCTCATGGGGGGTGCTGCTGATGATCTTCGGGGCGGCCAACATGCTTATTGGCAATCTGTTGGCGCTGCGCCAGACACAGGTCAAGCGGATGCTGGCCTTCTCCAGTCTGACCCATATGGGGTACATGCTGGTGGGTCTCGGCGTGGGCGTGTATGCCGGTGAACTGGCCGGTGCGCAGGGTGGTTTCTTCCACATGCTCAGTCATGGTTTGATGAAGGGGCTGGCCTTTCTGGCTGCCGGTACACTGCTCTATACCCTGCATATCAGTGTGGGTGACCATGAGCCGCTGACCACCGATGACCTGCGTGGTGCGGCCCGCCGCTACCCGCTGACGGCACTGGCTTTGAGTGTGGCGCTGCTCGGTCTGGGCGGACTGCCGCCGCTGGTTGGCTTTATGTCCAAGTGGCAGATATTCGTCGGCGGAATCGAAGTTCACAATACCTGGATCAACGCGCTGCTGCTGTTTGCAGCGGCCAACAGCGTTCTTTCTCTGGCGTATTACGCACCAGTCGTCAACGCGCTTTACCGGCAGGAACCGTCGGCTGTCGTCGAACGCGGCCAGACCGTGCCGTTCAATCTGACTGTGCCGCTGGTCCTGCTGGCTGCACTGGTTATGGTGATCGGCTTCTGGCCCGATGCACTCAGTTGGATCACAGAACCGGCAGGCGCGGCACTGGTCGCGGCATTTTAGGAGTTGACTTATGGAAGACATTTTACTTGCACCACCGGTTGCGTTTGGTATCTATATCGTGTTGGTCGGTATCCTGTCGGGGATCGGTAAATCGCTTTCCGCCGACGTGACCCACGAATCGGCAGAAAAATCGGCCATCTTCGCCAGCGGTGAGGCTCCGTCGGATCGTGCGGATGCCCCTGGCTATCGCCAGTTCTTCGTCATCGCGCTGTTCTTTGCCATCATCCACCTGGGGGCGCTGGTCCTGGGTACAGGGGCATTGGAACCGATCATGATTATCTATATGATCGGGTTGTTCTCGGCACTTATTATCATGATTTTGGGTTAAGGGGAATTGTATGGAAGAGAATGGAAACCTGCCGCAGCCCTGGCAGGATGCAATTGAACAGTTCAAGTCCTGGGCGCGGATCAATTCGCCCTGGGCCGTCCATTTTAACAGTGGATCGTGCAATGGATGTGACATCGAGATTCTGGCGACCATCACACCACGCTACGATATTGAACGGCTGGGTGTCCGTTTACAGGGCAGTCCACGCCACGCTGATGTGATGGTCTGCACTGGCGCGGTGACGAAGCAGGCGGCGGAACGCCTGCGGCGGTCCTACGAGCAGATGCCTGATCCCAAATTCGTCGTCGCTATTGGCTCATGTGCGCTTTCCGGTGGTGTGTTCCAGGGATGCTATAACATTGTCGGTCGGATCGATGAAGTGATCCCGGTAGATGTGTATGTGCCGGGATGCCCGCCGCGCCCGGAGGCCATCACCTACGGTCTGGCCCAACTTCTGGCAAAACTGAAAGGAGACCCGGCATGAGCCAGCGTATACAACTTGCCAACGATATGCTGACAAAGTGGGCGACACGAACGGATACGCCAGAAGTAGACCGGCTCGATGTATGGCTGGAGGCTTCTGATCTTTTGCCAGCGGTACAGACCCTGATCGAGTCGCACTGGGGTTATCTAGCGTCGATCACGGGCCTCGATCACCCGGAAGAAGGTGTTCTGGAACTCATCTATCACCTGTGTTCGCTTTCGACGGTTTTGGGTTTGCGGGTCAATCTGGATCGCAATGAACCGCGTATTACCAGCGTTTGTGATGTGATTCCGTCTGCCAGCTTCCTCGAACGCGAGATTATCGAGATGTTCGGGGTAGAGGTGACCGGTACGCCCAATGTCGATCATCTGTATCTGCCCGACAACTGGCCCGACAATGTTTATCCGTTGAGAAAAGACACGGAACTATAAGATGATGGAATCTGAGAAAAAACGTTTTGTTGTTCCAATTGGACCGCAGCACCCAGCCCTGAAAGAACCGGCTCACTTTGAATTGACTGTAGACGGTGAAACGGTGACGGATGCGACGGCACGCCTGGGATATGCTCATCGTGGCATTGAGAAGGCGGTCGAGAGCAAAAACTACACCCAGGCGATGTATATGCTGGAACGGGTTTGCGGTATTTGTTCGCACGTTCATGCGACCGCTTACGCCATCGGTGTCGAACAGCTTCAGGATGTGACCGCACCGCCGCGTGCGCAGGCCATCCGTGTACTGGTGGCTGAGATGGAGCGCATTCACAGCCATCTGCTGTGGCTGGGAGTAGCTGCCCATGAAGCGGGATTCGATACGCTGTTTATGTTCACCTGGCGTGACCGCGAGACCATCATGGACGCGCTGGAAGCGCTGACCGGCAACCGGGTGAATTACTCCGCCAACGTCATCGGCGGTGTGAAATTCGATGTCACTCAGGAACTGGCCGACAGCATCCGCGAGGGTGTTGACTTCCTGGAAGAGCGCACCCATCACTATCTCGATATTGTGAGTAACGACGCGACCTTTATCCAGCGGACTCGCGGTATCGGTGTGATGACTGCCGATAAGGCCCGGGTTCTGGGGGTCATTGGACCGACCGCACGTGCATCCAATGTGGACCGCGATGTGCGGGTGGACGCGCCGTATGCCGCCTATGATACCTTCCCGGTGGAGATGGTTGTGGATAATCGTGGCGACCTGGAAGCGCGATTCGTGGTGCGTGTCAAGGAGTTGTTCGAGTCTTATCGGGTCATCCGTAAAATTCTGGATAACCTGCCGGTAGGTGATTTGACGACCCGGGTGAAACGCAGAATCCCGGAGGCGGAGACTGTTAGCCGGGTGGAAGCACCACGCGGCGAATTGTTTTACTTTATCAAGAGCAACGGCACGGATCAACCGGAGCGCGTGCATGTGCGCACGCCAACGGTGTGCAACATGGCCTCAGTGTTATCTCTGGCGGTCGGCCACCAACTGGCAGATGTGCCGATGATCCTGGTGGGTGTCGATCCCTGCTTCTCCTGCAATGACCGTATGGTGCGTGTCAGCCGTAAGGGCAAAGACGATAACATCATGACCTGGGATCAACTGCGCCAATATGGGATCGATTACTACCAACGGAGGAGAAAATAATGGAGTCCATTATTGCGTTGTTGTTCTTCCCCGGCGGCCTTGTTTTGATCGCGGTCGGGTTGTTGTACCGGTGGCTGGATTGCAAGCTGATTGCCCGCTGCCAGAACCGGCTCGGACCTCGCTGGTTCCAGCCGTTTGCCGATGTCGTCAAGCTGTTGGCGAAAGAAGAGATCATCCCGGACGGTGTACAGCGGCACTTTTTCGTCGCGCTGCCCGTGATTGCGCTGGCCGGTGCGCTGACTTCAGCGCTTTATATCCCGGTCTTTGGCCTGGACCCGGCGCATGGTTTCCAGGGTGATTTGATCGTCGCCATTTACATGCTCAGTCTGCTCACATTGTGTATCGGACTGGCCGGGTCCAACACGCGGAGCCGCTACTCAGTCATCGGCTCGACCCGTGCGCTGACCCAGTTGTTTTCGTATGAAGTGCCGTTCCTGCTGGCAATGCTGGGACCGGCTCTGGTGGCTGGTAGCTGGCAAATCGGTGAGATTCATGACTACGCCGCCGGACATCTGCTCATCCTGACGCAGCCAGTCGGGTTTGTAGTGGCGGTCATCGGTCTGATGGGCAAGCTGGAAATGCCGCCGTTCGACTCGCCGGAAGCGGAAACAGAGATCGTAGCCGGTTCGCTGACCGAGTATTCCGGGCGCGGGCTGGCACTGTTCCGCCTGGGTCAGGCGGTCGAACTGGTCGTCGGATTGACACTGGTGGCAGCATTCTACTTGGGCGGGGTGGTCAACATTGTAGACTTCTTCGTCAAGACCCTGGGCATCATTCTGGGGTTGGCGGTGCTGCAATCGATGGCGACCCGTTTGCGTATCGACCAGACGGTTGGCCTGTGGTGGCGCTATGGGGCGCTGCTGGTATTGGCTCAATGGGTGGTCTTAATCGTGGTGGAGGCTGTATGAAAATCGGAACGATGTTTCAGGACGTGATTCAGTCCATACTGAAGAAGCCAGTCACCCGCAAATACCCGGTGGAACGAACACCAGCGCCGCCGCGTTTGCGTGGTAAGCTGATGTGGGACCCGGAGAAATGTACGGGCTGCTGCCTGTGTGCGAAGGACTGCCCGGCTGATGCTATCGAGATCATTACCATCGACAAAAAGGAAAAGCGCTTCGTCATGCATTACCATGAAGAGCGCTGCATCTACTGTGGACAGTGCGAAGCAAGCTGCCGTCAGGGGTGTATTGATATGTCGGACGAGGATTGGGAACTGGCAGCCCAGACCCAGGAGCCGTTCGAGGTCATTTACGGAGACGATACGGATGTCGAGACTTTCCTGGCAAACCTCGCTTCAGGCCGCACTGAAACGTAAAACGGCGATTTTCGGTGTGGGACACGATCTGCGCGGCGACGATGCTGTTGGCCTGGTTGTGATCCGCGCCCTGCAAGATCATCTGATTGATACGGACCGGTTGATGCTGGTAGATGCTGGTCCGTCGCCGGAGAACTTCACTGGACGCCTGCGCGATTTCCAACCGGAGGCGGTGATTTTCATTGATGCTGCTCAGATGGACGCCGAACCCGGCGACATTTGCTGGTTATCCTGGCAGGACGTCACTGGTTTGAGTGCGTCAACGCATACGCTGCCGCTGTCGGTACTGACGAAGTACCTGATGCAGGAATACAATTGTGAGGTGGCGATGCTCGGCATACAACCAGCGGGGACACTGCTCGATATGCCGCTGTCACAGCCGGTGAAAACGGCAGCAGAGTGTATCGTAGCGAATCTGATCGGCCATTAGACGCAAAACGCCGCTGGTTCGTGCCAGCGGCGTCCGTTTTACCAGGTGCTATAACCCCCATCAATCACCAGGTCTGCGCCGGTCATGAAGTCGCTGACGGCTGCCGCCAGAAAAACAACGGCCCCCTGCAAATCGCTGACTTCGGCCATGCGCCTCATCGGCGTCATGGCGAGCCACTGCGGCGACATCTGCTGGCCTTCCGGTGATGCCAGCAGGTCTTCAACCAGTTTGGTGCGCGTGTAACCGGGACTGATGCTGTTCACGCAGATGTTGTGCGCTGCCCACTCCGCTGCCAGACTGCGAGTCATGTGCAGCACACCGGCTTTAGTGGTGTTATACACGACCTGTTTCTGTGGTGTATTGACAATATGGGCCGACATGGACGCCATGTTGATGATTTTGCCGTAGCCGGCTGCCCGCATCACACGGCCTTCAGCCTGGGCGCACAGAAAAACGCCTTTCAAATTGACGTTGTTGATCTGGTCCCAGTTGTCCTCGCTGACCTCTTCCGCCGCCGTCCAGTTGCCGATACCGGCGTTATTGACACCGATGGTCAGCTTACCCCATTTTGCCATCACCTGATCGATCATTGCCTGCACGCTGGCCGCGTCGGTGACATCGGCCTGGATCGCCAGCGATTCGATGCCTTTTGCGCTCAGTTCAGCGGCGACTGTCTCAGCACGGTCCAGCACCAGATCGGCGATGGCGACCGCCGCCCCGGCGTCGCCTAACGCATGGGCAAAACCGCGTCCGATACCCTGACCGCCGCCGGTCACGAGGGCGACCCGACCGTCCAGGCGAAAACGTTCCAGTATGGATTCCATCATGCGCTCCTAAAACTGGCGGCTCCATTCACGGGGCCAGCGCTCGATCACGACTTTGGTCTGGGTGTAGAACTCGACACCGTGCCGTCCCTGGCCGTGCAGATCGCCGAAGAAACTGTCGTTCCAGCCGCTGAAGGGGAAAAATGCCATCGGTGCCGCGACGCCGATGTTGATCCCGATGTTGCCGGCGTCGGCTTCGCTGCGGAATTTGCGTGCGGTGGCACCTCGGTTGGTGAAGATGCAGGCCATGTTGCCGTAGCTGCGGTCGTTGACCAGTTGGATAGCGGCGTCCAGGTCATCAGCGTGCATCAGACTCAGGACCGGCCCGAATATCTCGGTGTTGGCGATGCTGCTCTGTGGCGGCACGTTATCCAGCACGGTTGGGAATATCCAGTAGCCATCATCGTAGCCGCTGACGCCCTTGCTGCGACCATCGACCATAACACTGATCCCCTGGCGCTCACCTTCTGCGATAATGGACTCGATGCGCGTTTTGCTCTCGGCGGTGATAACCGGCCCCATCTGCACGTCGTCATCCAGACCGTAGCCGACCTTGCGCGATGCGGCGGCATCCGCGATTTGCTCGGAGAAGACGGCGCGGGCTTCTCCAACGGTAATGGCGACGCTGGCGGCCAGGCAGCGCTGTCCCGCACAGCCGAAAGCGCTGTCCGCCATGATGCGGGTGGCAGTATCCATATCGGCATCGGGCATGATGATAACCGGGTTTTTGGCTCCACCCTGGCACTGGGCGCGTTTGCCGTTGGCGGTCGCCCGACTGTAGATGTACTTCGCCACCGGTGTGCTGCCGACGAAACTGACCGCCCGCACACCAGGGTGATCGAGCAGGGCATCAACGGTGGGCTTCGTGCCGTTGACCAGTTGCAGCACGCCGGGTGGGAAACCCGCCTGTTCGATCAACTCAAACAATTTGGCGGTGGTCATCGGGACTTTTTCGCTCGGCTTGAGGATGAAGCAGTTACCGGTAGCGACGGCATAGGGCAGGAACCACAGCGGGATCATGCCAGGGAAGTTGAACGGGGTGATGGCGGCGACCACACCGAGCGGCTGCCGGATCATGTGTTCGTCGATACCACGAGCGATGTCCTCGTTATTGTATCCCTGCATCAGGGTAGGCATGCCGCAGGCCACTTCGACATTCTCGATGCCCCGGCGCATTTCTCCGACACTCTCTTTATAGGTCTTGCCGCATTCGCCGGTGATGATGCGGGCAATCTCGTCCAGATGATCTTCCAGCAGGGCCTTGAGTTTGAACAGATGTTGAATCCGCTCGACGACAGGGGTGCGCCGCCAGTCCTGGAAGGCGCGTTGACCGGCTTCAACCGCCTGTGCCACGACTTCTGCCGGGGTGACGACGACCTGTGTCATGGCCTGTCCAGTCGCGGGATTCACCACGTCGAGCAGGTCAGCCGAGCGGGCGTCCACCCACTGGCCGTCAATATAGTCGAGTATGGTCATGGTGTAGTCTCCTGTTGTTCAATCAGCAGCGCCAATGTGAGCGCTGCGGTCCAGTGATAATCGCGAATGGAATCCAGATGACATTGCCTATCACCCCACATAGTTCACCCCACTGAATAAGCGCAGTCTGATGGTATGATCGATGGGTGTCTCGAAGGTCAGCAGCACCCGGATATGGCTGGATGGTGCCGGTATGCTGTGGCGCATGGCGACCATGCGATGGGCGAACGCACCCGGTTCAATACGGATGGCGTCGTCGCCGAAGCGAAGCTGGCCCCATCCCTGTTTGAGAATGATGACCTGTCCTGGTAATGTCGGCGTGGCGCTGTCTGCCGTCTCCCAGAAGCCGCCCGCCGGGAAGTCGAACGCGATCTGGGCGGCAACCCGGTCCAGTCCTTGCAATGTGCGGTAGCGTAGATCGAAACCGCCCTCAACCGCTGTGATTTCAAGCGTGCTTTCTGCCGGTGGCAGCGGACGGTAATCGCGTTCAGCGAAGATTTCATCCCATTGATCTGGCTCCACGCGCCGCCCCAGCGGCAGTTCATATCCCGGTTTGTGCGGTTTCTGGATGCCCGACGAGTGCAGCGTCACGCTGTCTCCGCTGGCATGCATCTCCTCAGCGATGAAATGGCCGACTCCGAAATAGGTCTGGTCGATGGCGACATTGCTCAGTTCGACTGCGCCATAGGTCAGCGTCATCAACTGCGTTTTGCCGCCGAACGCACTGGCGCTGATCTTGCCCTGTCGCGCTCGCCATATCTGATTCTTGGGAAAGAAGCGAACATAATCCTCCGGCAGCACCGCATCTGACTGCGGCGGCGGGCCGAAGCGCATCAATGCCCAGGCCAGCCAGGGGGCGTGGCCTACGTCTTCGCGGGGGGCCTGCTCCCACAACCATTGGGCAGCACGGGCGAACAAAGGGTTGTCGGACTGAGCGGCTCGGTGAAGATAAGCGGGCAGTAGGGTGATGGGGACATAGCGCGTCCCGTAATCCTGCCGTCGTGAGAGACCGGTTTCGGTCGTGGCGTCGGCATGCAGTAGATAGAGGTCGAATTCCAGGTTGCGGTCGATGGCGGTATGGGCGGCGGCGATGTCGTTGGGATTATCCCAGTGATCGGCGAAGAGCAGCAGGGCACGGTTGGTGACCGAGTCGTAGATGCCGACGCTGTGTTCGATATACGCGCCTTCTTCATCTACATCGAAGCCCTCGGCTATATACGAGCGGACCACATCTTTTACATCGAGATCGGGGAAAAGTGCTCCCGCCTGGGATAATGCGCTGCTGATGACCCAACGATGGTTGGGTGTGTGGAATCCGCCAGTCAGCATCCC
>CAYQJO010000117.1:0-9798 GCA_964417785.1 uncultured Anaerolineaceae bacterium
GCCCGCGATCAAAATAATCGCCGATAAAGCACACCACAGCACCGCCACCCATCCACCTCATATCGCTGTCGATCAGGCGCAAGTCATCGCGTAACAGGGTGACTATTCGCTGGTAATGCCCGTGAATGTCACCAAAAAAGTAGGTATAGCTCATTCGGTTTCTGCCATGTAACAAATCAACTGCTCTCGCGCATGGTCATACATGCGGGCCTCGACCGCCGCCAGTATCTCCGGCGTGACGTGATCCCACAACCCGGCCTGCATGTTCTGTGTCGAGTCGAGAAATTCTCGCATTTCTTCCGGCGATTTGCCGATACGTCCACCGAAAATGTTGAGTGTCTGACTGTCGCCACCGGGCTGAATCTGGCCGGCGATGAGAGCCTGCCACTGGATGAGACTGTCATCAGGCATAAAGGGCAGCCAACCAACCGGATGCGGGGCCGGCAGCGATGATGCCTGCCAGGGACCGATTCGCAGTCGGTCGCGCTCATCCATGTAGATGAGAATGATGTGGAGCATATAGAAGCGAAATTTCTGGTCCGCCCATTCACGACCGGCGAAATGCGGACCGACCATATGCAGCGACCACATCTCGTCCATCGAAAGATGGGCCACGTACCCGGCCAGAAAGGCGCGGTGTTCGGCGTCGACGGGATAGGTCAGGGTCGGGTAATCGCGCAGCATGACCCGCCAGGGATGTGCCTGAATCCCCTCACGATAATCGTAGAAATGGGTGACCTCGCGCCCGACTCCAGCCCCGACGCGAGCATCGGGAGCCACATTGCCGAGCAAGAACGCCCCAACATGGGCATTTAGCAGCGTGCGAATGGTACCGGGAACGGTATGGTCTGCCAGTAAGCGCTGAGCAGTTTCGAGGTGGGTAAATGGTGTTGGCATGGTCGCATTGTAGCCTGAAGACCATAAGCCCGCGAGGGGGATTTCGTTTCAATCACTCAAGTTCGTTTCCCGGCAAAACCGGTTTGCCACATGATTGAATAAATTTACCATCAATATTCAATAAAGATTGGACGGTAAATAGATGAGATTATCGGATTTATATCAGAATTTTTGCTCCCTTGCTCAACATATGCTATATATCTGAATATACTGTGCGTATGGCACAGTGGAAACTTATATCTACTAGGGAGGAGATTTATGTATAACTTCAAACGTTTTGCCCTCCTGAGCCTGATTCTGGTCCTGGCACTCAGCCTGGCCGGTGGCGTTCTCGCTCAGGAAGAAGGGGAAAAGGTCATCGTAATGGACTCCGGTCCAAGTGACGTTCCGACGATTGACCCGGCCCTATCCTCGGACACACAGTCCAACGATATTATCGAACATGTCTTTGTTTCGCTCACTCGTGTGAACGAAGTCACCGCTGAAGTGGAACCGGGCTTCGCCACCAGTTGGGAAGTGGACGAAGAAAGCAAGACCTACACTTTCAACCTGCTTCAAGAAGTCCCCTGGGTCCGTTTCAATCCGGAAGCCGGCGAGGTTGAGCAGGTTCTGGACGATGAAGGTAACGTGCGCTATGTGACCGCTCAGGACTTTGTCTACGGTTGGCAGCGTACCCTGAACCCCGAAACCGCTTCGGATTACGCTTATGTTCCCGCTCCCTGGGTTGTGGGTGGCGCAGAATTTAACGCGGGTGAGGCCGATGCGAATGCGCTGGCTGTTACGGCGGTCGACGATTACACCCTGCAGATCAACGCAACCGAAGTGACCGGCTTTGTGCCGCTGATCTACGGTCTGTGGATGGTGGGTGCGCAGCCGCAGTGGACCATCGAAGCCAATGGTGACGCCTGGACCGAGATCGGCAACTACCATACCTTCGGCCCCTTCACTGTCAGCGAATGGCTGCGTGATGAGAGCATCACCATGGTCAAGAACCCCTATTGGCCCGGCAGCGAATACGTTCCCCAGGCTTCCATCGACAAAATCGTTCAGTTGATCATCGATGAGAGCGCGGCCCTGGACAGCTATGAAGCGGGTAACCTGAACTACGTTAGCTCCGTGCCATCGGCTGCGCTGCCCCGTATTCAGACCGATCCAGTACTGAGTCAGGAACTGAATATCGGTACCGACTTCTGCTCCTACTACTACGGCTTCAATGTGACCAAAGAGCCGCTCGACAACGTACATCTGCGTCGCGCCCTCTCCTACGCCGTTGACCGTCAGTCCATTGTTGACAACGTGACCCAGGGTGGACAGGTGCCTGGGCAGTGGTTCTCACGTCCGGGTCTTGTCGCTGCACCGACCCTTGAATCACACCCCGATCTGGGTATGTATTACGATCCGGCACTCGCTCAGGAAGAACTGGCGCTGGCGCTGGCGGACCTCGGTCTGGAATCGGCTGATGAACTGCCGGCTATCACCCTGATGCACAATGTGAGCGAGGGCCACGCCCGTATCGCTCAGGCCATCCAGCAGATGTGGACGGATGAATTGGGTGTCCCGGTTCAGATTGCGACTCAGGAATGGGCCGTCTACCTGGACCTGCTCGACGAAGACCCACCGCAGATCTTCCGCCTCGGCTGGTGCATGGACTACCCCGATGCACACAATTTCCTGGCGGACGTCTTCCGTGAGGATTCGGATAACAACCACACCCTGTGGGGTAATGCCGAATACGAAGCCTTGCTGGACGAGGCCATGCTGATGGCGGACCCTGAAGCCCGTCAGGAACTGTATGCGGCTGCCGAGGACATCCTGGTGTATGAAGATGCGGCGATCATCCCCATCTACTGGTACACCACTGTTCAGATCAACAAGCCCGAACTTGAGCGTACCTTCTCCATCATTGGTCAGGAACGCTACGAGAAATGGGACATTGCCCAATAGGCCAGTGAATTCCTGCTCAGTTTTGTAGGAATCGAGATGGAGGGAGCTTTATGGCTCCCTCCGTTGCATCCAATCAGGAGTGGTAACGTATGGCTAAATTTCTGGTAAGACGTTTTCTTGGCATGTTCGGCGTGTTGTTTGTCGTCTCGCTGGTCACTTTTTTCATGATGCATGCCATCCCCGGCGGACCGTTCGATAAAGAAAAGGCACTGCCGCAATCAGTTATTGAGCGTCTTGAGGCCAAGTACAATCTGGATGATCCACTCCATGTTCAGTACATCAACTACATCAGCGACATCGCCATCCCGCGCATTGTGGAAGGCCCCCAGACCAGCACGATGGAGGATTACCTCATCAACATCCCGCTGCCCTTCGGTGATGACATGTCGATCGGATGGATGAATTTTGGCCCGTCCTATAAGTCGGCAGGCAGCCGGTCGGTGAATGATATTTTCCGCCAGCATTTGCCGATTTCGGCACAACTGGGTGTGGCGGCGATCGTGGTTGCCATGAGCATCGGCATCCCGCTGGGCATCATCGCGGCATTGCGACGCAACACGGTTTACGATTACACCAGTATGGGTATCGCGATCCTGGGTGTATCGGTGCCGGTCATCGTTCTGGGGCCGCTGCTGCGTTATGTGGTTGGCGTTGAATTGGGCTGGCTCCCGGTCTCCTGGGGGTTGGAAGGCTATTCGACTCTGGAAAAGATGATTATGCCCGCTTTTGCGCTGGGCTTCGCTTCCTCGGCGCTGTTGGCCCGCCTGACCCGTGCCAGCCTGCTCCAGGTGCTGGCAGAAGACTATATTCGCACGGCACGCGCCAAAGGACTGCGCGAGCGTATGGTGGTCTTCAGCCATGCACTGCGCAATTCGCTCATTCCGGTGGTCACGGTACTCGGCCCGCTGCTGGCTGCTCTGATTACCGGCACCTTCGTCGCTGAGCAGGTCTTCAGCATCCCCGGCCTGGGACGCTATTTTGTCAACAGCATCACCAACCGGGATTACCCGGTTATGATGGGGACCATTCTGTTGTATGCGGCCTTCCTGGTGCTGGCAAACATGATTGTAGACATCGTTTACGCCATGTTGGACCCCCGAATTCGTTACGATTAAGCCTGGATTGTTTGATTTATGACAACTACCGCACAAGAAACCAGTAATGGCGTTGTCTCGCTGGAGCAGCACTATAAAGGCCGCAGCCTGTGGCTGGATGCCTTCCAGCGTTTGAGCCGTAACCGGGCGGCCCTGTTGGGTGGGTTGATTATTATAGCCGCGATTATCATGGCGATATTCGCGGACCAGATCGCACCCCAAAATTACGCCACCCAGAATCTCCAATCCAACAACGCGGCCCCTCAGTGGGTAATCGAGGCGTTCCCTTCGATGGAACCCCGTGACGAACAGCACACGGTTTCCCCTTCGGCTGAAGTGTTTGTCGAAACCGGTCAGGAAGTTGGACCTGACACACTGCTGGCCCGGCAGGAACGGCGCGGCAGTGTGACTGAGTTCTTCTCGAAGATGAGCGGTACGGTTGTGATTGACGGTAACCGCATTATCGTCACCCAGGCTCCGGTGCATGATTACGACATCGCTGATTGGGACTTACTGGTGGAGGACGGCCAGCAGGTTCAGGTTGGGGATATTCTGGCGACCCGTAACGGTGGTGAGGAGACGATTGTCGCTGAACTGCCAACCGTTGGTCGTGAAGTCGGTTGTGCGGTCAATCCCGACACCGGGGCGCGTCCCCCGCTGTGTGTCGGCACGATCCATATTGTGGACGATACGCTCTACGTGCGCAGCCCCAACTTCGGCTATGTCATTGTGGATAACAGTTATACACTCGGCGCAGATTTCAACGGACGCGACCTGCTCAGTCGTATCATCTACGGTGCGCGTGTTTCGCTGGCGGTGGCGTTCATCGGCCCGTTGGTGAGCCTGATGGTGGGTCTGATATTCGGGCTGGTTTCGGGCTATTTTGGTGGCACGGTCGATACGATGATGATGCGATTTGTCGACGTCATGTATGCCTTCCCAACCCTCCTGCTGATTATTCTGCTCATGACTTTCTTCCGGGCAGCCTTTGCCGGTGGCGAGACTGCTGTCCAGTTGGCGGCACCGATTGATGCTACTACAACCACCATTCCGGTCGAGGTCGGCCTGGAAAGTGAATTCCGGAGTGGATGGGTGTTCCGCATCGATGACGAAGTGATGGAAGTGGTCGGTCTTAAAGAGGGTGCAGTCGAGGTTGAGCGCGGGATCAACGATACGATACCGGCTGAACACGCCGCCAATACCCGTATCGCCATTGAACGGCCCAAGACCATCGCTTATCGCCTGTTCCGCATCGACCGCGCCTTTGGTGGCATGTTTTTCATCTTCATCGGTATTGGGATCACATCCTGGATGAGTCTGGCGCGTTTGACACGCGGGCAGGTGCTTTCAGTGCGCCAGACGGAATACGTTGAGGCCGCTCAATCGATTGGTGCGCGCACACCGTCGATTATGTGGAAGCATGTGCTGCCGAACATCCTGGGACCGATTATTGTGGCCGAAACGCTGACGATACCGAGCTACATTGCTACCGAAGCATTTTTGAGCTTCATCGGTCTGGGGGTTAACCCGCCGACACCCAGTTGGGGCGCGATGATCTCGGACGGCGCGGAAACCCTGCGCGAATATCCACATCAGGCCGTGTTCCCGGCGCTGGCGTTGTTCTTGATTATGTTTGCGTTCAACTTCCTGGGCGACGGTCTGCGCGATGCCCTCGACCCGCGTATGCGCGGCTCAGACTGATCCGCCGACGCCATCCAATCCATGCACATTGGATTGAACGCACATCTGCTCTCTGCCGAGAAGGGGTATCGCTCGGCAGGGATACACGGGTATATCTACAATGTTCTGGCCCATCTGGCCGCTGCTGCACCGGAAGACTGGCGCTTTACAGCTATGGTGGGTCAGAAAACGCAGCACACCTTCTCCGGCATTGATCTACGTCACGCACCACTGGACACCCAATCACCCATTCGCCGCATCGTCTGGGAGCAGACAATCCAGCCCTGGATGCTGGCACCGTTTGACCTGTATCACGCGCTGGCGTTTGTGTCGCCGCTGATCTTAACCCGATCCAGCGTCGTCACCGTCTACGACCTGAGCTTCATCCATTATCCGCAGTTACTCACACCAGCCCGGCGGTTGTATCTGCGACTGTTCACCCGATTAAGCTGCCAGCGTGCGCGTCGCGTCATCGCCATCTCGCAAAGTACGGCCCGCGATCTTCATACCACCCTGGACATTCCGCTGGGCAAAATCGACGTGGCAAGCTGTGGCTACGATGTCCGGCGTTATCGTCCACTTCCGGCGACCGACATTGAGACCTTCCGCCGCTGGCGCGGCTTGTCGGAGCGCTTCTGGCTCTTCCTGGGGACGCTGGAACCGCGCAAAAATCTGCCGACCCTGCTCGACGCCTACGCCCGGTTGCCGGAATTCGAGCGGCTGCCGCTGTTCCTTGCCGGTGCTAAGGGCTGGATGTATGACGACATCTTTCAGCGCATCGAACAGCATGGTCTGGCTGGCTCCGTCCATCTACCGGGTTTTGTCCCTGCCGAAGAACTGCCCCTCTGGTACAATAGCGCGGAGGTACTGGTTTATCCGTCGGTGTTTGAGGGATTCGGGCTGCCGGTGCTGGAAGCCATGGCCTGCGGTACACCGGTTATAGTCTCTGATGCCTCGTCGCTGCCGGAGGTCGCCGGTAACGCAGGAAAATGTATCCCGGCACATGACATCTACGCCTGGACAGAAGCGCTGCGCAGTGCTTATCGTGACGCGGATTGGCGGCAGGAGGCCAGCCGGTTCGGTATGCGGCAGGCTGCATCGTTTACCTGGGAAAACACGGCACGGCAGATTGTCAGAAGTTATCAATTAGCAGTGGATTGAATCGGTGGAAAAGGACGCTCCTAACATCGTCGTCGGCCCGCGCTCACGACGCTTGCATCTTCCCTCCAGAGAACCGAAGTGGACGATGCCGGTGGTGGATGTTGTCTTGTCATTCGCCGCATTCTTGCTGGCGTACTACGTCCGCTATGACCTGCAAATTCTGCGCCCGGTGTTCGAGCAGAACATCGCCTCATTTGATCCTTATCTACCCTACGTCGCCATTTACACCGTCTGGCTCCTTTTGAACTACCGGGGTGACGGCCTGTATAAAACGGTACGCGGGCGGCCCTGGCTGGAAGAGGTCTGGATCATTGTCAATGGAGCTACCAACGCCACCCTGATTATCATGGCGGTCAGCTTTGTGTTGCAGCCGGATGTCTTCAGCCGCCTGATGCTGGTATATGTCGCTGCTTTTACGGTGGTGCTGCTGTCAACAACGCGAGTGGTCCAGCGCTTAATTCGTGCCAACCTACGCACTAAGGGTATCGGGGTGCAGCGAGTCCTCGTCGTAGGTGCCGGCGATACCGGCCAGGCAGTCCTGCGCACCATGATCGCCCGTAAGGAACTGGGTTACTTCCCGGTCGGCTATGTGGATGAAAACCCCGACCTGGGCAATGTGGACCTGGGCCGACTGAAAGGCCTCGGCGGGCTGAACAACCTGCGCCAGGTCATCCGGCGGCACCATGTTGATCTGGTGGTCATCACGTTGGATTGGCAGCAGCATGACCGGATCGTCCAGCTTGTGCGGACCATCCAGCGGGCAAAAGCTGATGTGCGCATTGTACCGGAGGTGTTCCAGTTGAATTTGCGCCAGGTCCAACTCGAAAACCTGGACGGCATTCCGCTGCTCGGCGTGACCAGCCTGTCGCAGTTCCAGGGGACAGGCCGTTTGCTCAAACGTGCGCTGGACCTGGGCCTGATCCTGATGTTTTCTCCCATTCTGTTGATGATTCTCATCCTGACGGCTCTGGCGATCTATCTGGAAGACAAAGGCCCGGTCTTTTATACACAACGGCGTGTGGGCGAAAGCGGGCGCGAGTTCGGCATGATAAAATTTCGCAGCATGATCCCGGATGCCGAAAAATACCGGCAAGAACTGGTTGAGGAGTTAAAGCTAGACCCGCGTCACCCCAAGATTCCCGATGACCCGCGCATTACCCGCGTCGGGCGCTTTATCCGCCGCACCAGCCTGGATGAACTTCCTAATTTGATTAATGTGATTCGGGGGGAGATGAGTCTGGTCGGTCCCCGCCCCCCCACACCCGATGAGGTCCAGCTTTACGACACCTGGCACCGCCAGCGCCTCAACATCGTCCCCGGTATCACCGGATTGTGGCAGATCAGTGGGCGCAGCGATGTCCCGTTTGACGAAATGTGTCTGTTGGATGTTTACTACATCGAAAACTGGTCGGTCAAGCTCGACATCCAGATTCTCCTCATGACGCTGCCGCGTGTCCTCCTGCGAGATGGCGCATATTAGAAGTATCCATTGTGGTATGACGATTATCACGTTAGCACATGGCAGGTTAATCGTCGGGTAGGCGACTTGGAAAGAACAGGCTTTCGCTTTATAGTTGAAATATGACTCGCACCCATCAGGGCAGAATATGTACCGGCTGACTGCGCTCTTACTGACTCTTGTCCTGTTCGCCACCACCATATGGTCGCAGGAAAATCAGCAACCACCCAATTACCAGATTCCGCTCCGCAACTATCGGGTTGCCGGTGACGAGATCATTGTGGAATTTGCGGTTTACAACCAGGGAGGTCCGGCGACGCAGGCGGCCACGCTGCGCCTGGAGAATATCAGCACCCGCGAGACCATCGTCACCGAGGCCGATTTGATCCCACCCTTGCAAACGGGCCAAACAGCCCCCGACCTGACCCTATCATTCCCGGTTACGACATTTGATCCTGGTACGAGTGTTATCGTTGGCTTTGTGCTTCAAGATGCGAGCGGCAATACAACCGCTTTCGGTGTCAGCGACTTTGCTGGACTCCTGATCGAGATTCCCGATTACGCTAACGATACCCCGACGGTGACTCCAGTCCCCGACGAAGGCAACATCATTATGCTGCCATTGTTGGAAACCGAAGTCGATCTGGACGATCCGCAGCAGGTCGCCATGCTGGCCGGTATTGTGGTCTCCGGTCTACTGATGATTGCGATGCTTATCCTGCTGGTACGAGTGTTGTTACAGCGGTCGCCTACCTTTGGTAACTGGCAGCCACCGTATGCCACCATGCCGCCGCTGGACCCGAATTCGACCTATGGCCGACGCCAGTCCTGGCAGCCCCATGCACAGAACAATTTCATCCCGCAACCGTGTCAGCCTGGCACCATTCATGCTCGCAAAGTGCTATTGGGCATGGACGGCAGTTATCTATCCGGTTGGCGCATTACCGCCGTTCGCATGACACAATACGACATGTACGGGCGTGTTTCACGCAGCCAGGTGCTTGCGTCCGGTCGCACGGTCAAACGCCTGGATCGGATTACCCGTAAGAGTGGCACGCTGGACAATGCGACCATTAGCAAACGGATTCGTCCCGCAGCCAGTGCCATCGCCCGTCGTTTCAGGAAGAAGATCAACCAGCGAAGCGCCATGCTGCCCATCGCGCTGGATGTGCGCTTGCAGGGAACACATGGCGAAGTGCGAATCGTTTTCGAGTTGTACGAGTGCCAGAACAGTTATCCGGTACGGCTCGACCAGTGGGAACCGGAGATGACGGTATTGGGCAAGACGATCCACGAAAGCTACACGTACACCATTTTCGGCCAGAACGGCGGGGAGTCGTATAAAGCCTTCCGGCGTCGGCTCAAGGACGATGTTGAGCAGGTGCTTGTGGGTCTGGTTCGGACCGGCTCTTCCACCAGTGATCGCCCGGCCCCCGCATCGGATACCCTGCAAAACATAGTCAAACCAGCACAAGATGACCTGTACACCGGCGACACACAGGAATCACGTCCTTACCGTGAGGGCCAAAACGATGACGACAAAGGGATTTAGATCGCAGGAGC
>CAYQJO010000117.1:9898-13254 GCA_964417785.1 uncultured Anaerolineaceae bacterium
GTTAGCAAACGAATTTCAACCACCCGGTCATGACCGGCGTAATCTTTGTGAATCGTGACCTGCTCCGGCTTGAGCATATCTCGTGCCAGATCGGTCACTGCCGGACCCTGGGTTGCACCGATTTCCAGCAGCACAGTCGCACCCGGACGGCACACCATCGGACATTGATCGAGCAGGCGGCGGATCAGGTTCAGGCCATCTGTGCCGCCATCAAGTGCCAGACGCGGTTCATGGCGGCTGACCATCAAATCCGCCAGTTCGTCGCTGGTGATATAGGGCAGGTTTGCCATCACCAGGTCCACACGGATTCTGGCCCGGATGAGCGGATTGAGCAGATCACCATGCAGGAACTCAACGGGGGCATGATTCAGGTTCGCGTTCTGACGGGCGACGGCCAGCGCTTCCGGGCTGATGTCGGTGGCGTAAACCCGGCTGGATGGCCGGTTGGCGGCGAAGGTTACGGCCAATGCACCGCTGCCGGTGCCACAATCAACCACTGTATCAGCGCCGATGGCTAAAGCGCGTTCCAGCAGATGTTCAGTTTCCGGTCGAGGGATCAACACAGCGGGTGTGACGACGAAGTCCCGGTCATAAAAGGCCCGCTGGCCCAACAGATACGCGACCGGCTCGCCGTTTGCGCGGCGGCTGACCAGTGCTTCGTACTGTATGGCTTCATTTTCCGTCAGAATGCGTTCGCGATGAGCGATGACATGGGCGCGGTTCGTGCCGGTGACCGCCGCCAGGAGAAGCTGCGCGTCCAGTCCCGGCGACGTCGAGATTAGCTCAATACGCTGGCGGGCATCAGCCAGTGCCGTACCGAATGACTTCTGCACTAGACTCCTGTCGCCGCCAGCATCTGCGCCTGCTCAGTGGTCGCCAGTTCGTCAATGAACTCGTCGATGGCACCGTCCATAATGGCAGGTAAATTGTAACTGCTGTAGTTGATGCGGTGATCGGTCACGCGGTTCTGGGGGTAATTGTAGGTGCGGATTTTCTCCGACCGTTCACCTGTACCCACCTGACCGCGCCGCTCGGCATCGCGCTCGGCCCGCTGACGTTCCATCTCCATCTCGTACAGACGGTTAACGAGGACCTGTTTGGCGCGGATGCGGTTCTGTAGCTGGCTGCGCTCGTCCTGCATTTCGACGACAACCCCGGTGGGGATATGCGTCATACGCACCGCTGAGTCGGTGGTGTTCACTGACTGTCCGCCTGCGCCCTGACTGCGGTACACATCGACACGGACCTCGTTCATATCCAGGTCGATATCCACTTCGTTCAGTTCCGCCAGAACGGCAATGGTGACGGTGCTGGTGTGGATACGCCCCTGGCTTTCAGTCAGCGGCACACGCTGCACACGATGCACACCGCTCTCATATTTCAACCGGCTGAAGGCTCCAGCGCCCTTAATATCGAAGACGATACGCTTATAGCCCCCGCCACCGGTCTCATTTTCGGCGGACACGTTGACCTTCCAGCGACGGCCCTCAGCATAGCGCGTATACATGCGGAACAGATCGGCGGCAAACAGGGCAGCTTCGTCGCCACCGGCTCCGGCGCGAATTTCCATAATGACGTTTTTATCGTCGCGAGCGTCTTTGGGTAGCAGCATCACCTTAAGCTGCTCTTCCATGACCTGCAACCGCTCTTCCAGTTCGTCGATCTCAGCCCGTGCCATCTCGCGCAGTTCAGCGTCTCCTTCTTCCTGGAAGAGTTCGCGTGCTTCGTCAAGTTGCTGCTGATAATCCTTAAAGCTCCGGTAGGTCTCCACAAGCTCCTGGATACTGGAGCGTTCTTTGGAATACTCGACAACCTTCTCATAATCGGTGGCGACTTCGGGGTCCACCATCAGTTTTTCAAGCTCATCGTACCGGGTTTCGATACTGGCAAGTTTATCTAACATCATAGTCCTCGCTGTTCGGGGGCGCTATACCGCGCTGAGTGCTATATAATCGATCATTATACCGTCTCAATAACGTTGGATCGACCTCCGGTTTGGATCGACCGAAATGGACATTGTCGCACAAAATATACCCTGGACCACATACCGCGAACAATATGCCGCACAATTCTGTGAATGGCTAGGAGGCACGGTGATTAAAGTGGCAGACGTGAACGAAGATCATGACCTGATTACACAGTATCTTATCATGCTGTTTGGGGCCTATTTCGCCCACCGTCCGCTGGGGCAGGTCCGCACTGCGCCTTTCGTCATGCGATTGGGTGACATCGCTCGCATACCCGATATTCAGATTATCCTGAACAGCACCCCCTACGATCTGCGGACAACCCACATGGACGGTCCGGCGGACATTTGCATCGAGGTCGTATCACCGGAAAGCGTGCGTACTGATTACGGTGAGAAGTTCGCCGATTACGAGCAGGGCGGTGTGCGCGAATACTGGACCATCGACCCGCTGCGCCAGTCAGCGCGGTTTTATCATCTGGACGAGGAAACAGGGCTGTATGTCGATTATCAACTGGACATGCACAATGGTTACCGGACGCTCAAGCTGCCCGGTTTGAGCATCAATGTCAACACACTCTGGCAGCACCCCTTACCCGACTTCCTGGCGATAGCCCAGTTGGTCGATCAGATGATCGCGAAAGATCGCCGCGAGTAATCGCTCATACAAGGCCATCCAGACTTCGTGTGAGCAGTCGCGCACCGTCGGCCAGGAGTGCCTGATTGCCGCTGGCGGGCAAATCCAATACCCAGATGCGACGACCCTGTAACCGGGCAAAGCGAGCCGCATGCATGGCTCCACCATCAATACCCGTTTCGATAATAATCACGTTATCGCACAATCCCGTGATGATGCGGTTACGGGCGACCAATCCCGGCGTGGCAACTTTTGCATCAGGTGCCACTTCACAGATCAGCGCCCCACGCTGCTGTACAGCTTGTGCCAGACCGCGATTCTGCACCGGATAGACGTTCAGTACGCCGCTTCCCAGCACAGCCACCGTGCAACCAGACGGCACCGACAGCGCACCCATGTGGGCTGCTGCATCAATCCCCAGTGCCAATCCGCTGATCACAGGGTAGCCTGCATCCGCCAGTGTCGCACCAATATGCTGTGCAACTTCCTGTGCTGCGGTTGTCGGTTGGCGTGTACCCACGACGGCAAAGGCGGAAACCCGCTGGAAATCTGGGAACTGCCCCAGGGAAAAAAGCGTCGGTGGCGCGTCGTCCAGGGTGCGTAGTGGTGGCGGAAATGCGGAGTCATGACGGGTGATGATTTGCACACCCGCACGAGTCCAGGCGGCCATCTTGCGCACGGTTTCATCATAATCGATTGCGTGTATGGCGGCGGCAATACGTGGGCCAACACCGGGGACGGCCTGTAACTGCG
>CAYQJO010000118.1:0-12645 GCA_964417785.1 uncultured Anaerolineaceae bacterium
TTCGACATGGGGTTCTCAAGAAGCTGCTCGACTTTAGTCGATGCAGAGTGTCACAGATAGGAAATCATTATGCGAGGAGTGATCGCGGCGGGTACTCCCGAAACCGCCGCCGCCGGTGCCGTCATGTATGAGCAAGGGGGCAACGCCGTTGATGCGGCAGTGGCAGCGGCATTTGCCAGTTTTGTCGCGGAACCGGCCAGTTCGGCTGTCGGTGGTGGCGGCTATGCGACCCTGGTCAGCGGCAACGAGGCGGTCGTTTACGACTTTTTCTGCACCTACCCATCCGGTCAACCCGATGACAATCTGGACTTTGGCCCGGTGCCAGTGCCGTTCGGCGATGTCACCGGCACCTATTACGTGGGTCGTGGCAGCACGGCGGTTCCCGGCAACCCTGCCGGGTTGGCGCTGCTGCTCAAGGAAGCCGGCAGCCTGCCGCTGGCTGCGGTCCTCGAACCGGCAATTCAAATGGCACATGACGGTGTGGCGATCTCAGAGGCGCAGGCAACCATCTTCCGCTCGCTGGGCAATGTGTTGGTCCACACACCCAGCAACCGGACCTACTTCGCCCCCGATGGCGAGATACTGAGACAGTCAGAACGCTACCGCAACCCTGAACTGGCCGACGCCCTGGCGGTAATCCAGCGTGAAGGGCCTTCCGGCTTCTATACCGGCACACTGGCCGACGCCATTGTGGCCGACCAGCAGCGCAATGGTGGTCTGGTCACAGCGGCGGACCTGGCCGCATACCGTGTCATCAAGCGCCAGCCGTTGATCTGTGAATATCGGGGCAACCAGATCTACACCAACCCACCGCCATCAACCGGCGGAATCCTGATTGCCAACGCGCTGCGTCTGCTGGAACAGGCCGGCCTGGATGCGATGCAGCACAGTGACCGGGATCATATCGCGCTGTTGGTCGAAATTATGCGTCAGACCAACACTGCCCGCCACCGTGACCAACCCAAAACCCTACCCGATTCCAGCAGATGGCGACACTGGCTGCGCGACGAGCGAATCCAGGCCGATTGGCAGGTAGTTTCCGAGGCTCTGGCCGCAGGTCCCGCTAACAGCAACCAACGGGAGAGCAGCGGTTCACCGCACACCACCCACATCAGCGCGGTTGACGAGAACGGCCTGTGCGTGAGCATCACCACGACACCTGGCGCGACCGGCGGTTATGCAGTCAATGGTATGATGCTCAACAACATGCTGGGCGAGGCTGATCTCAATCCGATGGGCTTCCACCAGGGGACACCAGGCGAGCGTGTCGAATCGATGACGGCACCGACCGTTGTGGTCGGTCGCTCCGGCCAGCAGGTGGTCCTGGGCAGCGCCGGGTCCAGCCGCTTGCGCAGCGCCATCGTTCAGGTCATCAGCAACCTGGCGGACTGGCACTATCCGCTGGACAAAGCGGTCGATCTGGCGCGTGTTCATTGGGAAGGCCAGCATATCGACCTGGAAAAGGGATATGATCCGGCGGTTGCGACGGAACTGGAAGCGCTCGGCTACCGGGTCCTGCTGTGGCAGACAGTCAACCTGTATTTCGGTGGCGCAAACGTCGCCCTACGCAGCCCCGATGGGTCATTCGCTGGCGCTGGCGATCCGCGCCGGGGGGGTGGCTTCTTCGTGGTGGATTAAGTCTCACTGCCGTAGGGAAACTGGCGCAAATCCCATATCTGAACCGCATCTTCCCCCTGGAGAATAAGCCAGCGCACCTGTGTGAGCGCCGCTGGAAAGGGTGGGCGGTTGCAGGCCGAGATATTGCCCGTCAGCCGCACATCGGCACTAAAGGTGCGACCATCGTAGCGCGGTGCAATGATCTTGCGCAGAATTCCGGCATATTGTACGAGGATGCTCCGCTGCTGTTCCTGCCGCAGACCGGATAAATACCTCTCGCGTTTCTGCTCATATGTCTGCACCGCATCCTCATACACCTTTTCAGTGACATCACGGTTGAACACCGGTCGCACACCGGGATGCTCGGCCATCGTCTCATGAGATGTCAGATAACACACATCGGTGCCGGTACTGAGCCGGTCGCCGCCAGTCATCACACCCTCCACGATAACCGGCTTTTCCACATAGCTGTCCAGGTCTTGCAGCACGGTCGAGACATCCACAATCGGGAAGGGCGGCAAACCCAACACCCGTTCCGGCACCCCGCCGGGCCGATAGTAGCCGGTATACCCCCACGACGGGACGACGACGGTGATCTCGATGATGTCGGCCATACGCAGCAGAAAAATGCTGTCGTACTCCTCCACCAGTGTTCCGGTAACACGCGCCTCAATCGGGCTGAGCTTACCGTAGGTGGCGATGAAGGCGATGGCACGGGCAATGCGCTGATACTCCACCTCCTGACCATGTGAGATGAGTATGGCGCGACTGGTGTCGTCAGCGGCCTCCTGGTTGGCAGCCAGATAGAACAACCAGCCGAATCCCTTGTAGGACGCATCCACCAGCCAGCCAGAGACGCTGATCGGCTTACCAATCAGCCAGTCCATATTTTCAAGGACGTCGTTGAACTGCATCAGCGCCTGACGATCACCTGTACACGTTTGGGACCATGCACACCCAACACCAATGTCTTCTCGATGTCGGCGGTGCGGCTGGGGCCGGTGATGAAGCAGATATTGTGGCTGCCGGTTAAAGTCGGGTTGCCATTGGACCGTTCCTGCGCCAACCAGTCTTCCAGGCGCGGCACAAACTGGTCCAGCGTTACCACTGCGATGTGAACCGGCGGCAGCACCGTCGGGATGCGCCCCCTGCCCGGTCCGGTGCTGACAATCAAGCTGCCGGTGGTGGCAACCACCGTATCCGCCCCGGTCAACCCAACGGTGGCGCGTTCCAATCGTTCAATCTCGCGGGACCGTTTCGTCGCGTCATCCAGGTGGATGTCGGGATAATCGACGGTATAACCCGCCTGCTGGATGGCCGTATACAGCCGATACACCGGAATATGCTTGAAGTGCCACGCGCTAATACGTTCGGTATTGTGTTCTTCCAGCAGCGCCAGCACTTGATCGCGGGCGGCATCATCGCTATCCACCACGAAGACCTCGCCGTTTAGCCGTTCAAGTTCCTCGGTGAAGCGTTCCAGCAGGCCCTCCGGCGATGTGTCCTCAATATGGGTCACGGGCCGGTAGTCCGTTGGACGCGGCGGCGCGGAGGCGAACGGTGCGCGTGCGCTGCGGAGTTTGTTCAGAATATGATTGCGTGCAGCCGACATCGGTCTAACTCCGGTTCTTCTTCCACCAGTCACGGAAGCGTTCCTGGGCAAAGGGCGGGAAATCGCGTTGATCGGTCCAACCGTCAAACGGATACGGTAGAGCGTTGATAACCGTCTCCCCGGCGCTGTTCTGGGATTTGAACGGAATCGGGCCGTCTTCAGACGCCAGCGCCGACGCCGCCTTACCCCCCACCTGATACAGCAGCGGATTGCTGAAACTGGCACCAAAACCGGCCATGGCGGCTTTCCACACCGGCTCCTGTTCGCCTTCCAGGTCACGGCGCAGCATCAGCAGCATGTCGGGGATGTTGATGTCCACCGGGCAGGCCGACTTACACGCGCCACAGAGCGAACTGGCGAAGGGCAGCGGCACGGCGTTCTCCTTGCCTTTGAGCAGCGGCGTAATCACCGCGCCAATCGGCCCCGGATAGACCGAGCCATAAGCATGCCCGCCGACATTTTGATACACGGGGCAGGTATTCAGGCAGGCACCACAGCGGATGCAGGCCAGCGCTTCGGCGTATTCGCTGGCGTAAATGTCACTGCGCCCATTATCCAGCAGAATCAGGTAAAAATCGCGTGCGCCATCGCCGTCGTCCTCACCCGCCGGTCCTAGAATCAGGTTAATGTAAACGGTCAATCGCTGGCCGGTGGCACTACGGGTGAGCAGTTGCACCAGCGTCATGAAGTCCTCCCATGTCGGGATGACTTTCTCAATACCGACGACCGCGATATGCACCGGCGGGACCCCGGTACTCAAACGAGCATTGCCCTCGTTCGTCACGGTGACGATGTGACCGGTCTCGGCGATGATAAAATTGCCGCCGCTCATGCCAAAGTCGGCTTCAAGATATTTGTTCCGCAGCGTCTCCCTGGCGAAGGCCGTCATCTCCTCCGCTGTTTCGACGTAGGGCATGTTGACTCTTTCCATCAACACCTGGCGGATCGACTCTTTGGTGCGGTGCATCACCGGCATGGTGATGTGGCTGGGGTGGTCGTCTGTCACCTGGATGATGTATTCGCCCAGATCGGTCTCGATCATCTCGATGCCGTGACGTTCCAGCATGGGGACCAATTCGATCTCTTCGGTGACCATGCTCTTCGATTTAACCCCGCGCTTGAGGTTGTGCTGGCGGCAGATGTTCAGCACATGGGCGTTGGCTTCGCTGCCATCGACCGCCCACAGCACCGTCCCACCGGCGGCGGTGACTTTGGCCTCGGCCTGTTCCAGCAAATCGGGTAAATCGTGCAATCCGCGCAGACGGCTGCCGCGTGCCTGTTGGCGCAGGAAGTCGGGATCGTCCAGTTCGCCCATGTACTCGGCACGGCCCAGGTTGGCATTGCGGGTCGCCCGCGTGAAAGCCGTCTGAATCTCGATGTCGTTGAGGCCGATTATGGCCCCTTCCATAAACTTATTCGGGTCCATCCATCACCTGTATCGCTGACGGTTTTTCATATTGTAGACGGTCTTATGGGAGCAGGCAATGAAACCACTGTTATAATGTGGATGTTCAGTGAGGTGCGTATGAAACTGATTATTCAAATTCCCTGCTTAAACGAAGAAGAGACCCTGCCGCTCACGCTGGCCGAACTCCCGCGCCACATTGACGGCGTTGATGAGATCGAGTGGCTGGTGATAGACGACGGCAGCACCGACCGCACCGTCGAAGTCGCCCGCCAGCATGGCGTGAATCACATCATCAGCCACAGCGGCAACAAAGGGCTGGCAGCGGCATTCCAGACCGGGTTGGATACCTGCCTCAGCCTGGGTGCCGACATCATCGTCAACACCGACGCCGACAACCAGTATCCCGGTCAGTATATCCCCGATCTGGTGCGGCCCATCCTCGACCGTCAGGCCGACATGGTCATCGCTGACCGTCAGGTTCAATCCATCGCGCACTTTTCACCGATCAAGAGGTATCTTCAGGGATTGGGCAGCGCGGCGGTGCGCTACGTGTCCAACACCGATGTACCCGACGCGCCCAGCGGATTCCGCGCCCTCTCACGCGAGGCCGCCCTGCGCATCAATGTCATCACCCAGTACACCTATACGCTGGAAACCATCGTCCAGGCGGGCAACAAAAACCTCAAGATCGTCAGCGTGCCGGTGGTGACCAACGAAAAACTGCGTGAATCGCGCCTGATTTCGAGCATGTGGCGGTATGTCACCCGCTCCGGCGCGACCATCATCCGTCTGTTTCTGCTCTACCAACCGCTGCGCACATTTTCCTACCTGGCACTGCCGTTCTTCGTGATCGGAGCCGGATTGTGGCTGCGCTATCTGGTCCTGTGGCTGACCACCGACCTGACACGCGGCGCACACATCCAGTCGATCCTGGTCGGTGCGGTGTTGATTATTCTCAGCTTTATCATCTTCGTCATCGGCCTGATCGGGGATTTGATCGCCATCAACCGCCGCCTGCACGAGCAGAACCTGTACTATCTCAAGCAAATCGCGCTCTTGCGCGACAGTGACCGCGACCGGGTGGAGCATGTAGTCAGCGAGGTATTCGACGATGGAGCGTGAATCCAGTTCCAATATGGGGCTGCTGCAAAAGAAGTATGGCGAGGAAAGCGGACGTGTGACCCGCTGGATCATGACGCAGTTCTACAACACCTTCGACCGGATGCTGGGGCAGATACAGGCCGCTACGGTGTTCGATGCCGGCTGTGGTGAAGGCCACATCATGGACCGCTTCCTGAACGGGCGCTATTCCCTGGCCGCTGGCATGGACCTGGACCCGGAACGACTGCATTATGCTCAGGAACAAAACGCCAGCCTCGACCTGATACATGGCAATCTGCACCATCTGCCGCTGGCCGACTCATCGGTTGATCTGGTGACGTGCCTGGAAGTGCTGGAACATGTCGGTGAGCCAGAACGCACCCTGCGCGAACTGCACCGGGTCACGGGCCGCTACGCCATCCTGAGCGTCCCCAACGAACCCTTCTGGCGCATCGCCAACATGGCACGCGGCGCTTACTGGGCGGAATGGGGCAACACGCCGGAGCATATCAATCACTGGTCGGTGTGGGGATTCCGCCGTTTCGTCAGCCAGTATTTCAGGGTGCTGGACACCGCCAACCCCGTCACCTGGACTTTTATCCTGGCAGAGAAAAAATAAACAGGACACACGATGGTGTCCCGTCCTGATTTTCGCTTGAGCGAGTCGTGGGTTAGACCGCTTCCGGCTCGGCATCAAGCGGTTGCAGTTCGTCCTCGTGTTCTTCCAGCCAGTGGATGGCGCTCATACCAGCGGCGCTACCCTGACCCACTGAAGTCGCAACCTGACGCCAGATTTCGTCCTGGATTTCGCCAGCCGCAAACACGCCATCGACGCTGGTGCGATATCGCTGGTCGGCGATGAGGTAGCCGTTCTCGTTCATCGCCAACTGGTCACCAAAAATCTTGCTGTTGGGGATATGGCCGATGAAGATGAACACACCCTCGGTCGGCTTGTCGTAGACCTCGCCCGTCTTCACGTTGCGAAGCTGCACAGCGCTGACGATCCCATTCTCACCGGCTTTGATCTCCTCAACCACTGTGTTCCAGGTGAAGCTGATCTTTTCGTTGTTGAAAGCTCGCTTTTGCAACTGGACACCGGCCCGCAGTCCATCGCGGCGATGAATGATGTTGACGGTGTTGGCGAATTTGGTCAGGAAGAGGGCCTCCTCAATCGCGCTGTCGCCACCACCGACCACGACAATATCCTTGCCCCGGAAGAAGAAACCGTCACAGGTGCCGCAGTAGCTCACCCCATGTCCCACATACTCTTTCTCGCCAGGGACATTGAGCTTGCGCGGGTCGGCACCGATGGTCACGATCACGGTGTCGGCGGAGAAAGTCTCGTTGTAGGTTTTCACCGTGAAAGGCGAACCGTTGTTGAAATCGACTTCTGTCACCTCATCGAACAATACTTCGGCATCGAATCGCTCAACATGGTCTTTGAATTTCTCGACCAGATCAGGACCGCTCAGCCCTTCCGGAAAACCGATGTAGTTTTCGATTTCATGAGTGATTCCAACCTGACCGCCGAGGGTGTTACCCGCAACGATGACCGGTTTCAACTGCGCACGGGCGGTATACAACCCGGCAGAAAATCCCGCAGGTCCAGAACCAATGATGACGACACGTTCTTTACGCATTTTGCTCAGTCCTTATGAGTCCGTATTATTGATTTCGTCGAGAATTTGATCGAGTGCAGCGCCGACTTCTCCGCTGCTTTCAGCCTTGAGTACAGCGACCAGCGCCTCAAACTCCTCGCGACAGTCTTTCCAGAATTTGATATGTTCAGCCAGAGCGGGCAATACCAACTCCACTGGAGTCCCACTGGCGACTTTTTCCGCCAGCGCAGCCAGACTGTCACAGTCACTACAGTCGATGGTGACCACATACTCGTCGCTGGGAGGTTGAGCGAGAAAATTCAGCATTTGCTGAACTTCATCCTGGTTATCTGTTTGTTCCATCATCCATCACCCTCCAACTCAATTACATATCTTAGACGGCGACATCAATCCGGTTCTTACCTACAAAATCCCGACAGTCATGATTCCGAATCCGGCAGCGACAAACGGCGCAAGTCCCGCCAAAAGCGCGACTAGTGCGAGTGGAAACGCGAGTCGGTATGTCGAGGTAATGATCCCGATCAACTTGAGCAGCACCGTCACCCCAAAGACCGCGATGATTGCCAGAAACGGGGTGATATTGCCGCCTCCGCTGAAGCCTAACACAATCGTGACCAGAAGCAAAATGAGCAAAATCACGGTGCGGTTGCCGATCAGGGAGATCGATTTATCCATGAAATACACCAGACGCCCTTTACCACGAAAGAAAACACCGGCGATCAGGTGAACCAACAAGGCAAACAGGAACATCAGAACGACCAGGCTCAACGACACGACAAAACCAGGGGTGACAATACGTGCGATGCCGGCCTCCTGCCAATCTTCTACGGTCGCCATAAAATCTTCATCCGGCTGCATGACGGTGAAGGACTTGACCGGAGGGCCAGTGGGATCAGCCGCAGCCGGGTCACTTTCATAGATCACTTCAATGTGTTCGCGTAAACCTGTCGCTCCAAATTCATCCTGCCATAAAATCCGTGATGACTGCCGGCCTGCCGCATAGAACTCAGCCAGTGCCTCATCAACAGCTTCCCGATTGGCATCGTAGCTGTTCTGGAAACTCTGAGCGCTTTGCACCACGAGGAACAGGACGATGATGGTTCCCACCAGGCTGACAGCCGCCAGCATGGCAAAATCCAGGCCAACATCGCGCCAGGTCGCCGTGTTCAGTTCATCAATATGGGCCTGACCGGCTTCTTGTTTCTTCGCCTGGGCTTCCTTTTTCGCCAGCGTCGAGTGCCGCTCCCGGTCGTTCAGCAGATCAACCGCTGCCGCACCTTCGCCACCAGTTGCGTTTTCACACAGACTGATGAAGTAGGAATCGCCACGTAAGTTGGGGTCCAGTTCCAGCGCTTTGACCAGAACCGCAATCGTCTTACTCCGCTCACCTGAGTCATAGTAGGTCTGGGCCGCAGCCAGCGCCCGCTGCGCTTTGACCTTGAGCGCATCATCAACCGGTATCGTCTTCGGTTTGTCCCCGTTGCTGCTCTCCAGTTCGCCCAGTTCACGGCGGATATACACACCGGCCTGACGGGCCAGTTTGCGAATTTCCTTGCTGGGATCATCACCGGCCATCACCGCCAGTTGCTTGAGGGCGTTGCGATCTTTGGCGAGGGCGACGGTACGGATCGCGTTTTTGCGTTCTTCGGGGTCGCGGCTTTTCAGTCGCTTAATGTCCTGACGGCTCATAGCACTCTCTCTTAATTCTTACTCAATTAGAGCGTACCATGAGCCGTCGTTATGGTGCGTAAAGTTTTCCGAATTTACCGTAACCCGGTCTGTGTCAGGTCGATTGTTGGCGGCGGCGCTGGATTTCCGGCAGCAGCAGCAGCGCAATCAACCCGTTAAGGACCACGATCACCGTACTGCCTTCGTGTCCCAGAACACCCAACGGCAGCGGCAGGTCAATGAGAAAGACACCGGCAACCAGCATGACGATCACGGCCAGCGAAAAAGCGATGTTCTGCCACACCACGCGCCGCGCCTTCTGGCTGAGCGCAATCGCCGCGTCGATCAGTTCCAGCTTATCCCCCATCAGGACCAGATCGGCGGTTTCCAGCGCCACATCGGTCCCGGCGGCCCCCATCGCAATACCGATTGTCGCCGTTGCCAGTGCGGGCGCATCGTTCACACCGTCGCCCACCATCGCCACCGCACCGAATTCGTCTTCCAGTTCGCGCACAGCGGTGACTTTATCCTCCGGCATCAGTTCGGCGTATACCCGGTCGATACCAACCTCGGCGGCGATCTGTTCCGCAACCCGGCGGTTGTCCCCGGTCAGCATGGCGACCTGAATGCCCTTTTCGTGCAGACGCCGCACCACATCGACCGCCTCCGGGCGAAGCTGATCGGCCATGGCGATCAATCCCATCCATTCGTTGTCATGGTCGGCCTGGTCGCAGCGACCACAGCGCTCACACTGGCCCTCGCGCACGACACCGATTACCGTATTGCCCGCAGCCTCAAGCCGCTGATATTCCGGAACCAACGCATCGGGCATGGGATTGTGTTGGCGCAGATAAAAGATGCTGCCCAGCCGCACCTGACGCTCATTCACATTCGCCACGATCCCCTGGCCGGCGACCGCTTCAAAATCTTCGACCGCCTCGAAGTCCAGGCCGCGTGACTTCGCCTCGTTGACTATGGCCGTCGCCAGTGGATGCTCCGACCGGCTCTCGACCGACGCCGCCACACGCAGCAGGTCGTCTTCGCACAGTTCGCAGCACGATACCACATCCGTCACCGCCGGTTTGCCCTGCGTGAGCGTGCCTGTTTTATCAAATGTGATGGCTTTGATCCCGGCCATCGACTCCAGATAGGCCCCACCCTTGAACAGAATGCCCTGGCGGGCCGCCGCCGCAATCGCGGAGATGAACGAGGCCGGCACACTGATGACCAGCGCACACGGGCTGGCGACCGTCATCAACACCATCGCCCGGTAGAAGTTATCCTCAAAGTTGGCACCCAGTACCAGCGGCGGCACGACGATGAACAGCGCCACCACACCGATAATCAGAGCGGCATAATACTGCTCGAACTTGTCCAGGAAGCGCTCGGTCGGCGCTTTGGCGTCCTGCGCCTCTTCCACCAGCTTGATAATCCGCGACAGGGTCGTCTGTGACGCGGTAGTCGTTGCCCGCACATCGAGCGTCCCCTGCTTGTTCAGCGTCCCGGCGAACACCTGGTCATCGACTGCTTTCTCCACTGGCATCGACTCGCCCGTGATCGGAGACTGATCCACCGCCGAGCGACCGGCCACCACCACACCATCGACCGGAATCCGCTCACCGGGCTGGATCAGCACGATGTCGTTGACTACGATCTCCGCCGTCGGCACGACACCGATCACCTGACCATCACGTTTGACCGTTGCTTCCTCTGGATACAGATTGAAGAGGCTGCGGATGGCACTGCGGCTGCGTCCGATGGCGTAATCCTGAAGCACATTGCTCAGCGAGAACAGGAAGAGCAGTATGGCACCCTCGTGCCACTCACCGATGCTGGCCGCACCGAGCGCCGCCAATACCATCAGCATATCCACATCAAGCTGTCGCTCGACAAACAGGCTTTCCAGCGCGGTTTTCGCGCCGAACACCCCACCCGCCGTATAGGCGATTACGGCGAAAACCGTATCCAGCCATTGGGGGGCGTCCAGTGCGCCACCGATCCAACTGGCAATCAGTGCCAGGGCCGTCACCGCAACCAGCCGCGGCTCCAGCCAATCCTGAGTCATCCATTCAGGGCGTCCAACACCCTGCTGATTGTTTTCCAATTCTTGCACATGGCTGACCATGTATTTATCACCTCGTTATCATCATTTCACCTTGTTGACAATTTCAAGTTTAACCCAGGTTAAGTCATAAATCAACCCATGTATCCCATAAAGTTCTCATCTCTTATGCGCTTTTAAAACTGAGGTTTCAGGGAAGCGAGAATTTGCTCAAACAGGGGAATGTAGCGCTCCTGTTCTGCGCGGGGAACTGCCAGCAGCGCATGAATTGACAGGTGTTCATTCAAGACAACCGTCTCACGGACTCGGCGGAGATTGTCTTCGCTGGTGTTGGGTGGCACAACATCGGTATCGTCCAGATCGAGCGCCAGCACCACCAGCGCCGTCTGATCCTCTATCATGAAAACTACCCAGGGCGTGCTGAACGCTGCCGGGGTGATAACACGCCAGCCCACCGGATACTCGACGAAGAAAGGTCCGGCATCGTAGGTGCTGCGGGTGACAATCACCGGCGGTCCCGGGGTGTACTCAAGCTGCGGCGGTGTTTCCACCGGAACCAGTTGACCACAGGCCGCAGTGAGCAACAACAAACACATCGCACCAGACCGTCGCAACATCATGGCGCACGGTTGACCGCATCCGTCCGGCGTAGATCGCTCAGACCGGAGTCGGGGTCGTCACACGATACAAAACCCGACCACGCCATCACACGCCATTCATCGTCGGCGACTTCTTCCATGCGATGGTAAATGCACACCCCGGCGAAACCCTGCCCTTCTTCGTAAGTTGCCACAAGCTGGACATCCCAGGCCAGCCCATCAGGCCGGGAACGGCGGTAAACAGCGGCGATCAGATCGCCCCATTCCGGCGGGGTGTAATCATCAATGCAGGCGGTCACACTATCGCAGTTTGCGGCAACATACGCCTGCAAATCCGCGCCCAGGAGCGCTAACGCCGTCTCTTCATCGCCCTCGCCAGCGGCATTCATAAAACGCACGGCGGCATCATAGGCCGGATGGGTGTTCTCCGGCGTCAGAGCCAGCGTCAGCGCGATAAGGCCCATCACGACCAACACAAAGACAACACCCAGGATAACCAGTGTTCGGGAACCCATTTGCATCTTTCCATATTCACGACAATCCAACCACATTATAATTCAGCGTAGACCAAACCATACAGGGAGAGGATACCATGCCGCGCAGCCTGAAAATCGCCATCGTCCAAAAGCTTTCCCTGGATTGTCTATTTTCTGGTGGATTGGCTGGCCCCGGCAGCGATGGTGCCGCTCTACCGCCGGGGGTATCGCCGCCAGTTCGGGCCACGTATATCGCCGGTCAGCCGGCAGACCCGGATGTGGCTGGCCGGGATGACAGTGAGCTTTGTTCTGGGACGGCTTAGCGCCCCCAGGCGGTCGGGCCGACGCATGCCTCGACTCCCGATTGTGCCGCGCATGCCAGGAATTCCTGGGCAACGCGCTCGGCGTAAGCCAGTTCGGTTTCCAGGTCAGCGTCGCCCAGGACGTAATTATCGAAAGCGGCGTTAAGCTCATATTGCAGCA
>CAYQJO010000119.1:0-12573 GCA_964417785.1 uncultured Anaerolineaceae bacterium
CTGCGCCCGCAGCCAGGGATGGATTATGCCAGATGCGACCAGTAAGATAAAATAATTCAATTGGGTGCGCTTTCTTTCTGCTTACGGTATGCGTGAGTAACCATTATGCCTTTATCTGATCTGGAAGCAACTATTTTTGAGATTGCAGTCGAACTCCTCCTGGTCGAACGCGAGAACCAGTATCCCAGTCTGCTCTATGGTCAGGCGGTCGGTCGTCAGCGCCATCGGTTAGTGATTGCAAAGTCTGTTAATAATTTCTTGAATGTTTCTTAATATTCTTCTGGTCCAATTCCTGATGGAGATAGACCCCATTTAAGGAGAATACCGATGAACAAGAGAAGTATGGTTTTGCTGGTCGCATTGCTGCTGGTCAGCCTGATCCCGGTTCAGGCCCAGGACGATGTGACCCTGCGCTATTTTATGTGGGACCCCTCGTTTGAGGAGACCGAACAACAGATGGTTGAAATCTGTGAAGCTGAACTCGGCATCAGCGTTGAGTTGGAGACCCTGGGTACACCCGACTACTGGACCCGCATGCAGGCGATGGCCGCCGCCGACGATCTGCCGGATGTCTTCTCGATGAGTTCGGGTTTCGTTGAAGAATGGACTCGCGACGGTCTGGTAATGAACATCCAGGAATATGTGGACCGCGACATCATGCCGGCTGCCGATGAATACTTCACTGGTGCCTTCGATGTGGCCCGCGATGACAACGGCGACATGTATGCCTTCCCCTTCGCTCTGGTTGAGACCGTGCTGTTCTACAACCAGGACGCCTTTGACGAAGCTGGTCTGGAATACCCGACGTCAGAGTGGACCTGGGACGACTTCCGCGCTGCCGCCGAAGCCCTGACGGTTGATGCGGATGAAGATGGTCTGATCGACCAGTACGGTCACTGGTTCTATGGCCGCTACGCTCAGATTGAACCCTGGATTTTCCAGAACAACGGTGGTTTCTTCAACGAAGACGGCACCTTTGAACTGGACACCAACGCTGTTGAGGCGCTGGAATTCCTGAACGGCTTGATCGAGGATGGTGTGGCCGCCCAGCCACTTGAATTTGAAGGTATTCGCCAGCAGGACGTTTTCCCGCTGGGCCTTTCCGCCATGTGGATTGACGGTGCCTGGAACATCAGCAATGTGCGCACCCAGCACGAAGGTGTTGAGGGCTTCAATTGGGCGATTGCCCCCATTCCGCGTGGTCCGCAGTGGGAGCAGGATCGTGCTTATGGCTGGCCGGACCTGCTGGCGATTGCGCCCGACACTGAGTATCCGGATGCTGCCTGGGACTTCATCGAGTGTATGACTGGCCCCTTGCGCACGGTCGATCTCAGCTTCCCCGGCAAGATTCCAGTCTATCGCTCGACCGCCGAAGTCGAAAGCTGGCTGGAACTGGACATGATGCCGTCCAACAAGGACTTTCTGCTGGAATGGGCGCAGAATGTCGGCCCAACCTCCTTCACCCCTGGCTGGGGCGAATGGCGCGGTTACACCGATGGTGCCGGTATGCAGGGTCAGCTTGACGAGGTTTTTAACGGCAACCAGTCGCTTGAAGACGCCATTGCCAACATCAACACCTATGCCAACGAGGTACTGAACCGTACTGCTGGCGAAGGTTAGTTTCCCCGGCGGCCTGTCTTTGGGACAGGCCGTCTTTTTCTTTCCAGGTGGTCCCTATGCATTACAACAAAATCACACCCTATCTGTTTATCGCGCCCATGATTGGCGGTTTGCTGCTTTTCCGTCTCGGTCCGATTGTGGCGTCGTTCTTCATCAGCTTTACTCGCTGGAATGTCCGCACGGACCCGGTGTGGGTGGGGCTAAACAATTACCGCGAATTGTTCGCTCAGGACGCTTTCTGGGAGATTCTGGGCAATACGTTGATCTTTGTCGTGTTCTATCTGCCCGGCGTGATGATCCTGGCTTTGATGATGGCGCTGTTGGTGAACCAGAAACTACGCGGGATCGCCTTCTTTCGTGGGCTTTATTTCATGCCCTACATCACCTCGATGGTGGCGGTAGCGATGGTATGGAACTGGATTTTCAGTACCCGCTACGGGTTGATTAACCACATCCTGCGCACCTTCTTCGATGTCGCCCCCCGCGATGTCCCGGCATGGCTGGCGGATAAAGACTATGCGCTGTATGTGCTGATTATCGTCACCATCTGGAAATCGGTCGGTTTTCAGATGATGATCTTTCTGGCCGGACTGCAAAGCATCCCGGCGTATCTCTACGAAGCGGCGGAGATCGACGGGGCCAGCCGCTGGCAGCAGTTCTGGCGTATTACCCTGCCCATGCTCTCCCCGGTGACATTCTTCGTGCTGATTATCTCGATCATCGAAGCCTTCAAGACCTTTGAGGTGACGTTCACCATGACCGAGGGTGGTCCGCTCAATTTCTCGACCACACTGGCATATTATGTCTACCAGACGGCGTTCATTCACAATAGGATGGGCTTTGCATCCAGCATCGCGTATGTGCTGGTGGCGCTGGTGGCGGTTATTACCATCTTCAATTTCGTTGTGCGCCGCCGCTGGGTGGCCGAGGATACCTATTAGGATGACCACGCGAGCGATCAGCCCATCTCGAACCCGGTATCAGACACGTCAGCAGGTCCAGCGGTCTTTGCGGACTTTGCTCAATTACGCCCTGCTGACGTTTTTCGCCATCTTCACGGTTTTTCCCTTTGTGTGGATGCTTTCGACCACATTCAAGTCGCAGGGGGCGATTTTCTCACTGCCGCCCGAACTCATTCCTGATTTGCTGTTCCAGGACACCATGTTCGACAGCTATGAAGAGGTCCTCACCCGGCACAACTTCATCCGCTACACCTTCAACAGCTTCTTCATCGCTACGATGACCGGCATCGGCCAGATTCTCACTTCGTCTCTGGCGGGGTTCGCCTTCGCCCGCATGCAGTTCAAAGGCAAAAATGCGCTCTTCGCCATCTTGCTGGCGACCACCTTTTTGCCGGTGGAAGTGACGATTATCCCGGAGTTCCTGCTCGGTATCCGGGTGTTCCATCCGCTGCTCGAACCGATTGGTGGCTGGCTGGACACCTACTGGCCGTTGATTCTGCCCTCGTTCATGGTCGGGTCATTTGGCACCTTCATGATGCGTGAGTTTTTCCTGGGTATCCCGAAAGACCTGGAAGAAGCGGCTGCCCTGGATGGGGCTGGTGTGTTCCGCATTTACTGGAATGTGTTCCTGCCGCTCTCACGTCCGGCGCTGACGACACTGTTTCTGCTGGCGTTCATTAACAACTGGAACGAACTGCTGCGCCCGGTGCTGTATATCTCCGACAGCGATTTGCGCACCGTTACCCTGGGATTGACCACCTTCCAGAACGAATACGGCGCACAGTGGAATTTGTTGTTATCCGGTTCGGTAATCGCCATCCTGCCGCTGATCGTCGTGTACATCCTGGCGCAGCGCTACATTGTTGAGGGAATCGCCACTACCGGCCTCAAAGGCTAACCGTCGCGGGCCTGCCGCGCTGCTGCCGGCCAGTTGCAGGTGCCACCGTACACCCCCAGCGCCGCTAACCGGGGTACGTCCGCTGGTTCACGGATCAACCATGTACGGACGGTCAATCCAGCCTGGTGTGCCACTGCGACTAACTCCGGTTGGGTCAGAATTGCCTGCGCCGTCGGGCAGATTTGTGAGCCACCCCATTCGCGGGTCAGGGCAATCGCCTCCTGACTCCATTCGCGGGTAAGCCACCCCACCGGGTTTTCGGGTGCGTGGCGTCGCAGCGATGCCACACTCTCGATCCAGAATGAGGTGAACTCGGTCTGCTGCCAGATATGATCCGGCACCAGATCATGCACCAGATTGACCAGAGCTGCCTCCACACCTGGCGCTTTGATCTCCCAGCAGAACGGGATGACACTGCCGAAACGGGCCAGTGCCTGGGCGACGGTCATTAAATTGGGTTCGAGTGCGCGTAGCTGGTTGAGTGTGTGTTCCAGGACGATGTGGTCCTTGATGGTGCCGTCGTGTTCCAGCACGAGAATATCGTCGGCGGTGATGCGGACGTCGGTTTCTATCAAATCGCTTTGCTGCTCGATGGCAAGCTGAAAGGCCTCGGCGGTGTTATCCTGTGCATCTGCGCTGGCACCCCGGTGGGCGATGATCTTGAAAGGCATTCAATTTCTCCTGATAAATGACACTGTACCCTGCACTAATCCGTATATAGTGCATAAGGAGGTGCGAATGAGACGAATTTTGATGATTTTGGCTCTGGCGTTCCTGGCTGCTGCGCTGGTATTTCTTCAATTCTACTGGATTCCAGTTTCGACGGGCGACCGGTTCGCCCAGGCTGTCGCTGATTTTGATCTGGTGACGATGGAGGACCTATTGTGTGATGCGACCACACTTGGAGCGATTCGCGAAGACCTGGCCGGTCGCGTGACAGGTCTCCTGCGCGACCGGGTGCTATTCGAGTTCGATTCAGATTACGATGTGATGCGCGGTGATTATCACTTTCGGCTGCATTTGAGCGACCGCAGCGGCTTTTTGAGCCTGCGACTGGACGCCTCACCGGAGATCACACTTGATTTGAAACGCAGTTTCTTGCGTGCGTGTGTCAATGGGGTACATAGTTCATCTGGCTAGCGAGGTGGATGGTTCATAAGTCTATGGGTGTATCCTCCATATCTACGACGCCTATATTAGAAGGACTTGTTATCCTAATATAAAGCATTGTAAAAGGATTATCCAATGACCGGAATACCGAGATTGGTCGCGATTGCCGCCTCAACGGGTGGGCGAGTGGCGTTGAATCAGATCATCAAAGACCTACCGGGCAATTTCCCGGTTCCGGTTGTTGTAATGTTGTGTGGTGGCGATGGCGATTTGATGCCGCTGGCGACATGGCTGAACAATCATTCTGAGCTGGGTGTGATTATGGCGCGGAGTGATGAAATGCTGTGTCCGGGCTGGGTTTATCTGGCTCCGGAGCATATGCGGTTGTCGTTCAAGCATGATTTTACCCCTTCATTGACACCTGCTGAACCGTCTTGCGATGTCTTCTTCAACTCTATTGCCGAAGTTTTCGCCATGGACGCGATTGGTGTGGTCTTGAGTGGCGTCGGTCGGGACGGGGTTTCGGGAATGCTCAACCTGTATCGTGCCGGTGCCATGACGATTGCTCAGGATCGGACAACCTCGGTCGCGCATGAAATGTCCGGTATGGCGATTGCAATGGGTGCGGTTCGTCTGGTTATTCCCATCAACCAGATTGCGTCGATCCTTGTTCGATTGACAAATAGGATGGCTGTTCGGGCATGATTGGCTATCATCCGTAACACGCCCAAACCATTACGCATCATCCGCTGCTGTCAGGCTATACTTGAAAATAGCGATTCAGCAGGAGGAAAGTGTGTATGCTTGCAGTGGTGCGTGCCTGTGCCGTCATCGGACTTGACGGATGTATTGTCGAGGTGCAAACGGATTTCAACCCGCGTGCGGTGTTGCCCAGTTTTGCTATCGTCGGTCTGCCCGACAGTGCGGTCCGTGAAAGCCGAGAGCGAGTCCGGTCGGCGATCAAGAACAGCGGTCTCCAATTCCCCAACAAAGGGTATGTCGTCAATCTGTTCCCCGCTGATTTGCCCAAGCGCAGTACGGCTTATGATCTGGGGATTGCCGTCGGTGTGCTGGCTGCCACCGATCAAGTGCCGCTCAACGGGATTGAGGAGGCCTTGTTCATCGGTGAGTTGTCTCTCGATGGCACCGTGCGCCATGTCAAAGGGGTGATGCCGATGGTGCATACGGCCATGATTGAAGGGTATACAGCGGTGTATGTCCCGGCTGTTGATGCTGCCGAGGCTGCTCTGGTCGCGGGTATTGAGGTCTATCCGCTCGAGTCGGTCGGGCAACTCGTAGAGCATCTCTACGGCTTGAATCCGATCCCGCCTTACCAGATTGATATGACGCTGGCGGTAGATGAGAGTCTGGCCGACGGAATCACTGACTTCGCCGACATCAAGGGCCAGGAACACGTCAAGCGGGCGCTGGAAATCGCCGCTTCCGGGAATCACAACATCCTGTTGACGGGGCCGCCGGGAGCGGGGAAATCGCTGCTTTCACGGGCGCTGCCAGGCATTTTGCCGCGCCTGACGCCGGAGGAGGCGCTGGAGGTCACACGCATTTACTCGGTCGCCGACATGCTCACCAGCGATAAACCCTTGCTGACAACGCGGCCTTTCCGTGCGCCCCACCACACCATCAGTCAGGCGGGACTCGTTGGCGGCGGCAGCGTCCCCAAACCCGGCGAAATCAGTCTGGCACATCGTGGAGTCCTCTTTCTCGACGAGATCGTTGAGCATTCTGTCAAGACACTGGAAGTTCTGCGCCAGCCGATTGAGGACAAAATCGTCACGATCAGCCGCGCCAACGGCACTGTGACCTTCCCAGCCAATTTCCTGCTGGTCGCCGCCCGGAATCCCTGTCCATGCGGCTATTATGGCGATCCAGTGAAGCCATGTTCCTGCACACCGACCATGATTACGCGCTATCAGGCCAAGCTCTCTGGCCCGCTGCTGGATCGCATCGACATCCATGTGGATGTCCCCCGCGTGGACTATGACAAACTCATGGATGTGTCACGCGGGGAACCGTCGGCGGCTATCCGCGAGCGCGTGGAATTGGCCCGCCAGCGGCAGGCGGAGCGCTTCAGCCATCATCCCAGTCTGTTCGCCAACGCCGATATGGGGACGGGCGAAATCCAGCAGATGTGCCAGCTTAACCCGGACGCGCAGCAGGTGCTTGAGATGTCGGTGCGGCGGATGCAGTTGAGCGCCCGCTCGTATCATCGGGTGTTGAAGCTAAGCCGCACCATCGCTGACCTGGCCGGATGCGATCTGATTGAAGTCAACCATGTCGCCGAGGCCATCCAGTACCGGCCCAAGCCCGCGATGGGCTAGCATCCAAACCGGCGCACAATCGAATCGACCGAGTGGACATAACCGCCGCCGAAGATGCGTACATGCACCAGCAGCGGATACAGGTTGTACAGATCGCGCCGCGCCTCGAAGAATCCTGGTGAGAGCGCCGGGTAAACGTCGAAGAACGGTTGACCAAATGTCCCAAACAGAGTGGTGTAGGCCAGTTCCATCTCCGGGTGGGCGTAATAGATGGCCGGGTCCACAAAGCCGGTGATTCGTCCGTTACGTGTCAGCACGTTGGTGGTCCAGATGTCGCCGTGAATCAGCGCCGGTGCTGCCGGTTCTTCCAGCCAATCCGCCAGCCTGCTCGCCAGTTTTTCGATGCGCGAAAGCAGTTTCGTCGGTAGGGGACCGTTCCGGTGGGCTTCGTTCGCCATATACAGCAGACGCTGCTCCCGGAAAAAGTCGATCCATGTGTTCGTCCAGGGGTTGGGCTGGTACAGCGGACCGATGAGTGTATCCTGTTCCAGGCCAAACTGGTCGGTGGTGACGCTGTGCAGGGCGGCCAGCAGTTGGGCGGCGTGCGCCTGTGACCGGGAATCAATATTGCTGCTGCCTTCGATAAAGGTCATCACCAGCAGTTGCGGGTCGCTGTGGAGTACCTCCGGCACAGGTAAATCGCTGTGATCGCCGAGGTAGCGCAGCATATAGCCTTCAATGTCGAGCTGATCGTCAGCGACTTTGGCGACCAACCGGGTGCCGTCGGGAAGGTCTACGCGGTAGACCTCCCCGATCATGCCGCCGTGCAGTGGGCGGATGCTGGCCGGTCGCTGACCGACGAGGGTCTCGATCCGGTCGTGCAAATCCATCAGATGCTCTCCCAGGTACGCAGACCGTGACGGCTCAAGTAAATCGGAATCTGGCGGAAATGCGGGTTTTCCGTTTCGATGGCGCGGATCATGGCGCGGCGTTCGTGCGAGACGTTGCTGCACAGCAGAGTCATGGAACCGCCATCGCCGCCAGCACCGTTGACCTTCCAGCCGAGGGCATTGTGTTCTCTGGCGATTTCGATGATACGTTGGGCGTCCGGGCTGATCAGTGCCGGGTTGAGGTTGGCCTGGGCGTGGGTGTTGTCGATCATAGCCTGACCCAGTGCGGCGAAATCACCGGCATAGAGTGCGTCACGCGAGCGACTGGCCGTCTGGCGGAGCAGGTCAATTTTCTGGTTTTCCGGTCCGGCGTCTTCCAGTTCGGCGATCACTTTCTCGTGGACGGCTGACGACTCGTGCGATTTACCCAGGAAGATCAACATCAGTCGTCGTTCCAGTTCCCACCAGATTGAGTTAGGGACCTGGATTTGTGAGACCGAGCTATAGGGATAATCGAACATATCGATATAGTTGATGCCGCCGTAAGCCGAGCATAACTGGTCCTGGATGCCACATTGCAATCCGAGCATTTCCGTTTCGATCTTCTGCGCGGTGTAGGCGACCTCATGCGGCGTCATCTGGCCGGGTGTGAGGCAGTCCAGAGCGCCGATCATCGCCACCGTGACCGCTGCCGATGTGCCGGTGGAGGCACCGCTGGGGGCTTCCGAGAAGATTGTCACCTGGAAGGCGATGTCGTCCGGCACGCCCATGTATTCAATAGCGGCTTCCAGCAGGGGATGGCGATTCCAGGTCGCGTTGTGGAGGTTGACCGCGTAGCGTTCACCAAAATTCTCCGCGAAGATGATGACCCGATCGGACTGACCGTTAACAGGGTAAATTTCAAGCTGTACTTCGGCATAAGGATACACACCAATATTGAATATTTTGCCATATTTGGCGAACCATGTGTCGGTCCATCCGCCGTTATCGCAGATGCGGATGGGAGCGACACTGTTGATAATGCGCAGGGGTTTCATCAATTATTCCTCGTGTGGTATTCGTTACGGCGCTGATTATGGAGTGTTCGCGGCGATCTGGCAAGCGCTCTTGACACTGTACCCGCCACCCCTCTATAATGCTCATTCGATCACTACTGGATTAATTGAAGGAGCAGCCTGATGGGTCCTTTACCAAAGCGTAAAATTTCCAAGAGCCGTCGCAATCGCCGCCGCGCTCATGACAGCCTGTCGCTGCCGCACCTGGTTCTGGACCCGGACACCGGCGAATATCGTCTGGCTCACCGCGTTTGTAAAAAGACCGGGATGTACAAAGGCAAGCAGGTTATCGAACCCAAAGATTATTAGTTTTGGGTCGAAACAGCGATAAAAAAGCCGTGCCGCTGGCGCGGTTTTTGTTTTTCTGGGAGGTTTTATGGCAACAGCATTTCTCTTCCCCGGTCAGGGATCGCAGCGGGTTGGTATGGGCAAAGATGTGGCTGGGGCGTATCCGGCAGCCCGCGAGGTCTTCGCGCAGGCGGATAACATACTTGGCTTCGCTCTTTCACGCCTGTGTTTTGACGGTCCCGAAACTGAACTCAACGATACGATCAACACCCAGCCCGCGCTGTATGTGTGCAGTGTGGCCTTGCTGCGCGTTCTCAGTGCGGAAGCACCGGCATTTGTCTCCGGTCACAGCCTGGGCGAATTCTCCGCACTGACCGCCGCCAACGCGCTTTCCTTCGAGGCCGGTTTGCGACTGGTCCGTGAGCGCGGGCGGCTGATGAAAGAGGCTGGGGATAAACAACCCGGCGGTATGGCCGCTTTGTTGGGACTGGACCGGCCCGATGTTGAATCCTTGTGCCAGCAGGTGAGCGCGGACAGCGGTAAGCCGGTGGTGATCGCCAACGACAATTGTCCCGGCCAGGTGGTGGTTTCTGGCGATGTGGACGCTGTTGAACAGCTTATGGCGCTGGCAACCGAACGGGGCGCACGCAAGGCTGTCCGGCTGGCGGTGAGCATCGCCGCGCATTCACCGTTGATGGCGTCGGCGGCACTGGATTTCCAGCAGCGTCTGGATGAGACAGCCTTTAGCCAGCCGGATATGCCCGTTTATGCTAACGCAACAGCGGCCCCGATGACCACTGCCGATGAGATACGCCAGCAGCTTGCCCGCCAGCTAACCGCGCCAGTCCGCTGGACTGAGACGATCCAGGCGATGATCGCCGCTGGGGCGGATCGGTTTGTCGAAATTGGTGCAGGAGATGTGCTGACAGGACTGGTCAAACGAATTGACCGTAAGGTCGTGCGGGTGACAATCAACAGTGTGGCGTCTCTGGAAGGACACTGATGGGCGCGATTGGTCGCGCCCATCAACGATAATTATCTACAGCGAATTCAACCCTTCAAACATGCGCTTGATGGCTTTTTCGGTTTTCTCCGGTGGCAGTGCATAGGAGAAACGGACCCAATCTGCACCGGCCTGCGAGAAATACACGCCGGGTACAATTGTGATGCCGTAGTTCTCGCCCAGCCACGCACCCAGACCGGCGGTGTCGGTGAACTGACTCTTCTCTACGTAGCTGCTGAGATCAATGAACGCATAGTAACCGTCACCCATGATAAAGGGCAGGCCGGAGGCCTCCAGTTCTTTGCGCAGCACCTGACGGCTCTGGCTGGTCGGCTGGATGATGCTTTTGGCCGCTTCGGCAAAGCCCATTTTGTAGGCAGCAATGGCGACCGCTTGCGCGTAGAAGCTCGGAATAACGCCATGTGAAGCGCGGCTGTTGATGTACTTCACAATAGCTTTGCTGGCGACGAGGTGCGCGCTGCGAATATTGGATGCACCCAGACTCTTCGTGATGCCGTCCAGGAAGATCAGGCGCTCGCGTTCTTCTGGCGTAAAGGCCATCAACACCTCGTTGATGTCATTATGGCCGCCATCGGTAACGTAGTGGTAAATCCAGTCGAAGATGACGTAAGCGACGTCGTTTTCCAGCGCTGTCTTTGCCAGTGCGATCTGCTCCGAGATGGGAATGGTTCGCCCGGTGGGGTTATCCGGTGATGTGATCACGATACCGGCGATCTTGCGTCCTTCCTGTGCGGCGAACTCGGCGCAGGTCTTAATACCTTCCGGTGTATAGCGCCAGCCATCTTCCGGACGACCGGGCGCACGCAGCACGTTCAGCCCGACGTCATAGGGTCCCCAGTTATAACTGATCCAGGGGACGCGGCTGACCACCAATGCATCACCGATTTGCCTGTGACCGAGTGCGATCATGGCCTTATAGGCTTTGACCAGCGCATCACGGCCACCCTGGGCGAAGATGATGTTGCCGGGGTCCCAGCCTGTAGCCGAGTCAAGCTGCCAGTAGTTCTCAGCCGTCACCTGGCGGAAAAGGTCGGTCCCGTAAGGCTTATCGTAGCCTGTGCCGTGATCGACCTGAAGCTTATGGGCCTGGTCGAGCAGTTCTACCGGCACACCGGGGAGACTGGAACCGCCGTCGCCTTGAGAGGCGTCGTAAGTCGGTGCGTCTGCGCCAGCCTTTTCCGAATACTTCGCCAGCGCGGCCTTGATCTCGAACATACGCGACGCTGGGATGTCCATCATCGCCGCCGGATAGCCGTTGACATTTACACGGTTTTCCGCCGGAACAGCGAACTCTGGTGTATCCAGGTTTAAAACAGGTGTTTGCGGTGCCAAGTTTCTCTCCTCCGGTTACAATTTGATTCCTGTACCGCAATTATATCGTTTTCTAACGGTGAAACACTGGTGCATATTGTACGAGTGTCATACCGTTATCAACGCCAAAATGAACGAGACTCTTCTGCCGTCGTATCATTTCTCCGGTTGAGATACAGCTTTTCCAGTTCAACGGCAAACAAAATGACCGATCCCAGGATAGCTGTGAATATCATTTCACCCAGGCTCAAGGGTGCGGTGCGGAATGTATCCTGCAAGAAGGGGATGTAGACCACCGCCAATTGCAGCACAAATGTGGAAAGCACCGCCCACATCAGCAGGGTATTGCGGGCAAAGCCATGTTTGAAGAACGACGACCGATCCCCGGCGTGAATTGCCATGACCTCAAACATCTGGGTGAAGGCCAGGATGGTAAAGGCGATGGTGCGCGGAATCTTCTCCGCTTCATTGAGGACACCTTCGCTGTCTTCGGCGGCTTCCAGGCCCGCATCGGCCTCACCTTCTAGCAGGTCGATTCTGGCCTCTTCGCTCAACGAGGCCCAGTTTCCCGGTGTGTGGTCTTCACCGACCAGTTCGATCAGTTCATCTCTGGTGAAGTCTTCCAGGCCCAGCGTGCGGCTCATTGGGTCCATGCCGTGTGCTGTGAAGCCGTAAACGAATCCACCGAGTGTCAAAATGGCGATCAAAATGCCGATGCGGACGATGTGGCCGCCGGTGCCGCCAGCGAAAATGCTCTCGTTGACCGGGCGCGGCTGGCGCTTCATCACACCCGGTTCGGTCTCCTCGAAGCCGAGCGCCACCGCCGGGAGGCCGTCGGTGACGAGGTTGATCCACAAAATCTGGATGGCGATCAACGGAATCTTGAGACCGACCATCAGCGCCGTGAACATCACTAGAATCTCGCCCACGTTGGAACTGAGCAGATACTTGATGAACTTGCGGATGTTGTCGTAGATGGTGCGGCCCTCTTCGACTGCCGCCACGATGGACGCGAAGTTGTCGTCGGTCAGGACCATCTCGGCTGCGCCCTTGCTCACATCTGTGCCAGTGATGCCCATCGCAATGCCGATGTCGGCGGCTTTGAGGGCCGGGGCGTCGTTAACGCCGTCACCGGT
>CAYQJO010000120.1:0-9902 GCA_964417785.1 uncultured Anaerolineaceae bacterium
TAGTCCGCTAAGGCTTCGTCCAGATTGCCGAGACGGTAGTTGGCGACACCCCGGTTGTTAAGTGCCAGCGCATAGTTAGGTTCGCGTTCGATGGCCTCGTCGCAGGCTGAGATTGCCAGTTCATTCTCGCCCATGGTGATATAGGTGTGGCAGATATTGTTGTGGGCGAAGATGTAATCCGGCTCGATTTCGAGGGCCTGCCGGTAGGTGGCGATGGCATCACGGTAGCGGCCCAGGTTGAAGTATATCAGGCCGCGATTATAGTAAGCATAGTGATAATCCTCATCCAGCAGGATCGTCTGATTGTAATCCGCCAGTGCCGCCTCATCATCGCCCAGACCAAGATAAGCGTTGCCACGATTGTTGAACGCCGAAGCCGACTCCGGGTCCAGTTCGACCGCCCGGTCGTAATCGGTGAGTGCGTCGAAGTAATTACCCACCCGCTCATAAATCCGGCCCCGATCAATGTAGGTGACCGCCACATTCGGGTCAAGGTTGATAGCCCGCTCGTAATCGACCAGCGCGTTGCCGTTCTGCCCCAGTTCCGCATAGGCCAGACCCCGGCTGCGGTAAGCATCCAGGAAGACAAAGCCCAGGTCAATCGCCTGGGTAAAATCGTCGATTGCTGGCTGGTAATTGCCGAGATTGTAGTGAATCTGTCCCCGGTTATACCACGCGACGCCCAGTTCCGGGTCCATCTCGACCGAGCGGTCGGCATCGGTCAGGGCTTTGGTGTAATTGCCCTGGCTCATCTCCAATCGTGCACGCATGGAGTACGCTAGCGCCAGGTCTGGGACCAATTCTAGAGCGCGTTCAATGTCATCGGCGGCGCTGCCATATTCACCCAGCGCCCGCAGCGCCATGCTGCGGTAGGCGTAAGCATCGGCAAAATCGGGATTCAAGGCGATGGCGAGGTCGAAAGCGTCAACCGACATGGAGGTCTCGGTGGACCAGTAGAGTTTGACCCCTTCCCAGTAGTACATATGGGCCTGCTCTTCATTATCAACCTGGGCCATCACTGTGCCGTTGATGACGGTCAACACGATCAGGATCAAAATGCGCACGGGTTTATCCTCAAACTTAACCTGCACCTTCTATGATAGCCGGAGTCCCGACCAGAGCAAACGCCGCTTCGATGTCGGTCAGCGATTCGGCGCGAACCACCCGTTCGCGTACTGCTCCGGCGTCGGGTAGATTTTCAACGTACTTCAACAGTTGTCCGCGCAGTTCCAGGATGACCTTGCGCGGCGGGAAGTTGCTGGTTGCCAACGTCAGTTGGGCCTGCCGGACCGCCATAGCCGCCCGTTCAACTGCGTCAGGAGGCGGTAGTATTTCGCCTGTCCGCAGATAATGGGCGACCTGATGGAAAATCCAGGGATTGCCCAGCGCGGCGCGTCCGATCATCACGCCGTCACAGCCAGTCTCATTCAGCATACGAGCCGCGTCCTGGGGTGTGAAGACGTCACCGTTGCCGAAGACTGGCAGATCAGGAACAGCCGCCTTGACCTGCCGGATCATGTCCCAATCAGCCTGGCCGGTAAACCCCTGGCTGGCAAACCTTGCATGGACCGCGATGGCTTTCACCCCGGCATCGCGGGCGGCACGGGCGAAGGGAACAGCGGTCGGGTTCTCCGGCTCCCATCCGCTGCGAATTTTGACCGTCACCGGTACATCGACCGCGTTGACCACCGCTTCAACCACCGCCGCCGCCGTACACACGTCGCGCAGCAGAGCGGCACCGGCTCCTTTTTTCTTCGCCACCTTCGGCACCCAGCAGCCCATGTTGATGTCCACAATGTCGGCTCCATGATCGACGACGATACGAGCCGCTTCCGCCATTGCCGCCGGATCGCTGCCAAAAAGCTGCACGGCAAACGGACTCTCATCCGTCTGCCAGTCGAACATCATCAGAGTTGTCTTCCACGAGCTTTTATACTGCATGGCGTCGCTGCTGAGCAGTTCGGTGCAGACCAGACCACAATCGCCACATTGCCGGCAAAGGGTGCGGAAGGCGTGGTTGGTCTGTCCCGCCATCGGTGCCAGCGCCAGCGGCATATCAATCTGGATGTCGCCGATGTGGATGGGTGCGATCATGCAGGCAGTGCGCTCAACTCGGCTTCAGCACGTTCGATCAGCGCACGCATGTAGCCGATGGCGTAGGCAGTTCCACCGCCAGTGGCATATTCACCGGCAAAGGTCGGCGTGTGATCCAGGATCATCGTGCCGTCGTAGCCGGTCTCGACGAAGATTTTCATGGCTTCGTACATATCCTGGTAGCCGTTATCCAGGAAGGTCTCGGTGAACTCCGGCAGCGGTGCGGTGACATTGCGGAAATGGACGATGAGAACACGGTTTTGCTCCACGAAGTAGCGGATGGCTTGCAGCATATCACCGAAGCCGTCGGTGCCGCCTTCCAGCCAGCAGCCGGTGCAGAATTCCATACCCAGATTTGGACTATCTGCGATTTTGAAGGCCCGGTCGTAATCCTCCCAGCTATGGATCAGGCAGGGAATGCCGCCGAGCGACTCCGCCGGTGGATCGTTAGGATGCAGTGCCAGGAAGACACCGGTTTCTTCAGCCACCGGGATAATCTCGCGCATGAAATACGTGAAGTTGGCCCAGATTTCGTCTTTGGTGAATTCGCGTCCATGTGTGAGTGGGCGCTGCTGCATCTCGGCCAGGTCCACATAACGCGCTGAGGCGTAGCGGCTGGTACCACGCTCGGAACTCCACACCCGCGACGGCTCCCAGGTGAAGGTGGTGCGGTAGATTCCGGCTTTCGCCAGATCACGGATGAACTGCTTGAAGTCGGCAATAACCTCATCGCGCCCCGGCAGCGCCAGGTGAATCTTATCTGATTTGGCGACGGTGAAGTTACCGGCGTTGTAGAGCGTCAATCCGGCGTCATCGACTTTTTGCTTGAGCGCCGCCAGTGACTCGTAATCGCGCTGGTCGTCATCTACCCAGGTATAAACGTAATTCAGTCCGAGTTGTTTGGCGAACAGCAGTTGGTCATCGGTTGGCTTCGGGTCAATAAGCATGGACAGCTTAATCTTCGATTCCATCAAAACCCCTCTTTCTTGTATGTTCCACACCGATTATACATCGTCGTTAAGGCCAATCGAGTCCGCTCTGATCCAATCTTGTGCTGCGTTTGCTATAATCTCCACAAACCCCCAAAAGAACAGGAGGATTGTATGGAATTTCGCAGACTCGGACATTCCGGTTTGCAGGTAAGCGCTTTGTCGATTGGTTCCTGGGTGACGTTCGATAATCAGGTGGATGTTGATAAAGCGGAAGCGATCATGGTGGCGGCTTACGACACCGGCATGAACTTCTTCGATAACGCCGAAGCTTATGCTGCTGGCAAATCCGAAGAGATCATGGGTCAGGTACTCAACCGCGTCGGCTGGCGGCGCGACAGCTATATCGTGTCGAGCAAGGTCTACTTCGGCAGCGTATCGGGCGAGAAGAAGCCGACTCAGCGCGGCCTGAGCCGCAAACATGTGGTAGAAGCCTGCCATCAGGCGCTGGAGCGGCTTCAGGTGGATTATCTTGACCTGTACTTCTGCCATCGTCCCGACAGCCAGACTCCGATTGAGGAAACCGTGCGGGCCATGAGCGACCTTATCGCCCAGGGCAAGGTGCTGTACTGGGGTACATCGGAGTGGTCGGCGCAGCAGCTTATGGAAGCCTACAGCGTCGCCCGCCAGTACAATCTGGTGCCGCCGACGATGGAGCAGCCGCAGTACAATATGTTCCACCGCGAACGGTTTGAGAACGAATATCACCGGCTCTACAGCGAGATCGGTCTGGGAACGACCATCTGGTCGCCGCTGGCGTCCGGTTTGCTCACCGGCAAGTATAACGACGGCATCCCGGATGACTCGCGGCTGGCACTGCCCGGTTACGAGTGGCTGCGCAGCCGTCTGGAAGGTGAAGAAGGCCAGCAGAATATCCAGAAGGTGCGCGAACTGGGCAAGATTGCCGATGAACTGGGGACCAACATGGCGCGGTTGGCGCTGGCCTGGTGCCTCAAGAACCCCAACGTCAGCACGGTGATTACCGGCGCGTCACGGGTGGAGCAGGTCCATGATAATGTCAAGGCGCTGGACCTGCTGGATCAGTTGACCGACGACGTGATGGAGAAGATCGAAGACGTTCTGCAGAACAAGCCGCAGCTAGCGCAGTTCTGAGTTATCGGGGGCGCGGTGGACTATCGCGCCCCTGTTCCCCGGCGGTGTTGTGTGCGGCCCGGATCGGCTCTGGCAGGCGGTATTTGGGCGTGGAGCGCAGCACCAGATCAATCGATGATTTCAGGTCAATCAGATGTCCCGGCGAGATATACACCGGCTTGACGTTGGTCCGTGTGCGCAGCACCACACCGAGCGTTTCTCCCCGGTAAGTCAATGTGCTGGCCGAACCTTTTTCGCTGCCCGGCTCATCGTAATCGCCCAGCAGGTGCGATTTACCGCAGCCAATGGTGGGTTTATCCAGCCATAATCCCATATGGGCGGCGATGCCGATCCGGCGCGGATGGATGCGGCCCATGCCGTCAAAGATAAACACATCCGGTACCGTCTCAAGCTGTGTGAACGCCTCGACCAGAACCGGCCCCTCGCGGAAACTCAGCAGACCGGGGACGTAGGGAAAGGGTGTCGATTGGATGGCTGTACGTGTCTCGATGATCTCAAGTTTGGGGAAGGACATCACAACGACCGCTGCCCGCGAGAGGTTGTCCTTAACGCTGACATCGACGCCACCGATGGTGGTCACAGCGTCAGGATCAATGCGACGGTCGTAGACGATCTGCTGAGACAGGTCGTTTTGAATCTGCACCGCTTCGGTCGGTGTGACATTCCATTTATGGAGCGTGCTGAGCTTCAAGGCATCATCCCGATTCCGCGCAAAATCTGGTACGCACCCAGTAGAAAGAGCAGCGCAATAATACCGTAGCGTCTGGTGCGGTCTTTTTGTGGCGTCTTCTTGATGAGTTGTAGTCCCTTCCAGGTGGACCACACCACGATCACACCGCAGATAAGGGCTACCAGATTAACCTGTGTGGAAACCAGCACCACCCCGTTGACGGTGGTGCGCGACACGGTGGTCATGTTGCAGATGAAGGGGAAGACGCCGACAAGGAAAGCGAGAATTTCGGATTTATCCGGGGTTTCAACCATAATCAAGTCACCAGAGCTAAATCTTATACACACCTCTTTACCCAGTTTAGCCGAAAATCTGTTCTTTGCCAGCACACAAAAAAGGGCGGTGCCATGCACCACCCGATCAAATTGCGTTATGTGATTGTTCTTCAGGCGCCTGCGGCGGGTTGCTCATAGATGTCTTCCGCTTCAAAGAAAAACTGCTCTGCCCCAAACGCCGGCACAAGCTGGTCAGGCCAGATGGCTTCGGCATCATATTCGGCAAAGAACGGACGGTGTACCCAGTCGGGATTGCGCCCCTGGATGAAACGCATGCCGATCACTTTTTGACCGTTGATCTCGGAAACGCCGAGAATCTGGATTTTGCCCGGTGCGGCACTGGCGCTCGGACCGCGTACCGTGCGGGCAACCCCGCTGACGTTGTTGTAGGCTTCGCGGAACAACTGCCAGGCACGGACCATCGGCATACCGAAGTAGTGTTGTGCGCCGGTATCGCGGACCAGGAACATATAGTAGGGGATCATGCCCATGCGTACCTGCTGACGCCACATGCTCGACCAGACCGCTGGATCATCGTTGATATGACGCAGTACCGGTGATTGCGTGCGGATGTTGGCCCCGGTCGCACGGATACGCCGGACAGCAGTTTCGACGGCGCGGGTCCGCAGTTCGTTGGGATGGTTGAAGTGGGCCATGATCGCCAGATGTTTGCCCGAAGCGATGATCTGCTCGAACAGCCACAGCAGATCGTCCGCGTCAGGATCGGTGAGGTAACGGTAAGGCCAGTAGCTCAGGGATTTGGTGCCAATGCGGATGGTGGTGATGTTGGTTTGCAGCAGCGGCTCGATGTAGCTGCGCAACGCTTTCGTCTTCATCACCATTGGATCACCGCCGGTGAACAGCACATCGCTGACCTCCGGGTGCCGCCGCAGATAAGCCACCAGCATGTCTGTCTCACGCATGCCGAACTTGAGTTCATCGATGCCGACGAACTGCGGCCAGCGGAAGCAGAAGGTGCAGTAAGCGTGGCAGGTCTGCCCCTGACTGGGGAAGAACAGCACCGTCTCACGGTATTTGTGCTGGATACCCGTCAGGCGTTGGCCGTCCAATGTGGGTACATTGTGTTCAAGCTGACCTGCCGGGTGCGGGTTAAGCTGCATACGGATGCGGTTGGCGGCATGACGGACCTGCTCACGGCTGGCACCGGAGCGCAGCAGGGTAGCGATTTCGGTGAAATGATCCGGTTTGAGCATATCTTTCTGCGGGAAAGTCAGCTTGAAGATAGGATCATCCGGAACACGGTCCCAGTCGATCAGTTCGTTGACCACGTAGTTGTTAACCCGGAAGGGCAGAACGGTGCCAACGACTTCCATGATGAACTGCTGTTCTTCTGAAAGGGCCTGTATCTGGTCCAGTTGGCGAAAGGTACTCAGGGTGTAAGCGTGATATTTTGATGTAATCTCTTGTGAAATGTTCTGGGTATACATTTTAACTCCTGCACTATCTTGAACGGTGAACAGAAAAACGTCCTTTCCACTCGACGAACAGGTGATAGACCCCGCATACTGGGGCGTGCAGCGTATCCAGTTGTGCAATTAGTGTATAAATTGCACAACTATTATACCATGAGTTGCACAAATTCGTATTAAAGCTGACGAATTTCTCAGTCGACGTGGGTGATGGCCTGGGGTTCCAGTGATACGTTGGTTGACCAGTTGCCCGCCAGATCGACGGCCCAGGCAGCGAACTCATAAGTGCGGCCCGGTGAGGCAGCGTAATCGGCGCTGGTGACGAGGACCCCGGCGCTGCGGTTGGTGGTATCCACCCAGGGCTGCCATGTGCCGCCGTCGGTGCGCACGAAGATGACATAGCCGGCGATGCCGCTGTTATCCTCACCCCGCCAGGAAACGGTGAACACCGGCTCACTGATGGCGGGTAGGGCCAGCACTGTCGCTGTCGGCGGCTGTGTGTCCAGGACAGGATCGACGGTTGGGCGTAGTGGGATGCGTGTGGGTACGGGAGATTCGGTGACGATGACGGGCGCGACCACCGTCGGGATTTCGACCGGTGCGGCGGATTCAAGCAAGATGTAGGGTGGGCCGCCAATCGCCATCCCACCGCCGGGGTCGCCGCTGCGATCTATGTCTTCTAGCGCGGGTGGCAGGGGAATACGATAGCTGCCGTCTTCGCCAGGGATGGCCGTCGCTGTGCCATCAAGCGAGATCAACTGACCGCTGCTGCCGGATGCGGGTAGCGATAAGGTCGCTGCTTCGGTGGTGCGGTTCCACATGACCGTGATCCGTGCGTCCGTTTGGGAACGGCGAAACGACACGGTGACGAATTGTTCATCCAGGTAATCGCGCCCCAGGCCCTCGAATGCTTCTGCTCCGAAAATCTGGGCGAGAAGGCGGTAGGCCTCCGCCACCGGACGGGCGCTGCCCGGTTGCTGGTGCTGGCTGAAACAGGTCGAATCGGGCAGGTTGCGATAGATGCCGTGTGCGTCACCGAAGCAGAGGGTGTCATCTGTACACAGGCCACCGTTATGCGGTGGGAAATCGGTCCCGGCAGGCTGATCGCCGCAGTCATCGTAAAGCTGGTGGAAGAACACCTTCTCCGCACCTTCAGCAAAAGCATAGGCGGTGCTTTGAATGGCGAACCATGCCTGTTGTTCCAGGCTGGCGCGGTCTTTGCTGGCTGGGTCCCATATCGGGCCGGGATAGTCGTCCCACACCGGCACACCGCTCTCATTAAGCCAGACCGGGCGTTTCAAATCATAAGCCCGCAGCGTGTCAATCGCATAGCGGACCAGCCATCCGGAACGCCAGACATCGCCGTAGTTGTGGACGGCGACGATATCCATATAGTAGTTAAAATCTTCAGCCTGGGGATCGTTGAGATAGATGGCAAGGACCTGTGCCAGCCAGTTATCGGGCGTGATATAGGTCAGGCCGCCGAACATCACGGTCGCGTCAGGATTGGCGCTTTTGGCGGCGAGATAGGCGGTTTTGAGCAGACGGGCGTAATCATTGACACTGCCACGCCAGAAACCGATAAAGTCGGGTTCGTTCCAGACCTCCCAAATCTGAATTTCTGCGCTGTAGCGGCTGACGGCGGCATACACGAAGCTGGCCCAGGGATTGTCTGGATTGATGGTTTTGTCCTCACCGGGACGGTCGCTGCCATCACTGAAGACCGGTTCGTAGAGTCCTTGAATCCGGTTCCCATCGGCATAGAATTCCGGTCTGCCCAGTAGGATCGCGTTGATCTGCAAGCCGTGCTGCCGGTCGTCACGGACCTGCCGGTCGTAATCGGACCAGTCCCAGGTTCCGGTGTCGGTCTCGACCCGGTTCCAGTAAAGCGGCCAGCGATTCCAACCGGCTCCCAGGCTGAGTGCCTGACGGTAACGGTCAGGGCTGGTGATGTCGGATACTGACGAGATGTGGGTAATTCCGAGCCGGTCGGCACGGATGAAGCGGTCCATCTGTGCATCCAGACGGACCAGCAGAAAAGTCAACAACAGGGGCAGCAGCCAGCGGCGCGACATTCAGATCAGGGGGTACTCAGGCCGTCGAAGTACACCTGGAAGCGCTGGCACAGTGGTGTATCGCTGGCGGCATAAACATAGAGAATAGTGTCCCCCTCGGCGGTGAACTGGCCGGTGCCGGTGCAGGGTTCTGGTGTAGCCGATTGAGCGCTGAACAGTCCCGGCGGGCGTGTGATGCAACTGACGAAATTATCGCGGATACGGTCCTGATTGATGACGGCCAGCACACCGGCGACCGGCACGCGAGCCTCGGTCAGGTTGGTGATGTTCTCCAGGTAGATGCGAGCATCCAGCGCACCGCGCTCACGGTAGCAGTCCAGCAGGGTGTCGAGCCGGTCCACCAGCGCCGTCTGGGCTATATTGCCAGTCAACAGGCTGGCTCCGCCGAGCGCGGCCACAATGGCGTCCTGCACGTTATCGGTCTCCTGGCTGGAATAGCCGGCAATGGTGGGGAAAAAGCTCTGGACCGCTTCGGTATCGGTGTCAAGGTCGCCAGTATCGCTGGTATCACAGGCAGCCAGCACAAAGATCATGAGCAGCAGCAAGATTATTTTGTGGGACATACAATATCTCCTCCTCGAAATGTTCTACCCTAATGATAGACCCATTTCATGGTTGGTGGGTTTCATCCCCCAAAGATTGGAGGGTGCGTTTCTCGCGCCGCTCCAGTCGCCAGCTATCGTAGATGATGAGGGCCACCCCCAGGACAATCGCGTGGTCGGCCAGATTGGAGACGTTGGAAATCACATCCGGGATACGATAATGGATGAAATCGACGACGTGTTCGTGGCGCAGCCGGTCGATGGCATTGCCGAGTGCGCCGCCGCAGATCATGGCGGTGGCAATCTGGGTGATCCAGGCTTCGTTGGGAATACGCGGGAAATAGTAAAGCATGCCGGCGACGATAACCAGTGCCAGCACCAGGAAAATGTCGCCCGCCTCCGGCAGAAAGCCAAATGCCGAGCCGGTGTTGGCGCTGCGGGTGAACTGGAAGTAAGGGACCAGCGCCGGGATGGGTTCGACCGTCTCGCCCAACTCCACATTGTTGATGACCAGTTCTTTAGTGATTTGATCGATGACGATGATCGCGGCGATCAGCGCCAGGGCTGCAAATATCCGTTTACGATTCATGCGCTGCATTGTAATGGCGAAAAATGTAAATGTCAGCGTAGAATTTCTGCCCGGTAGCGCTGGCG
>CAYQJO010000120.1:10002-12564 GCA_964417785.1 uncultured Anaerolineaceae bacterium
CACCCGGTAGAGCAGTGCTTCCGGTTTCTGGGTCGAGTGGGCTTTCCTGCCGTCGATTTTGATCCGTTCTTTGCCCACACACAATGGAATCTCCCATACGCTGGTCATCTGCTTGTCGTCGTTCAGATGCTTCATGGTGTGATGGTTGAAAGTGTAGCGCTTTTGTGTCTGTGATTTCTTGGCCCAGATCAAGGTCTCGGTGGCATTGGTGAAGCGTGTACCACGAAAGTTGGGCATGGGGTTGGTTTTGTGCCAGATCACGTCGTTGAGAATCCAGTAGCCCAGGTCCATCATGATCGATCCGACGCGGAAGATATTATGATAGCTGCCGATGACCCATATCGTGCCGGTGTCTTTGAGTACCCGGCGGCATTCGCTCAACCAGGCGCGAGTGAAGGTATCGTAGGTTGTGAAACTGTCGAATTGATCCCAATCATCGTCCACGCCGTCCACCAGGGTTTCGTTGGGCCGCCGGAGTTCCTGCTGTAATTGCAGGTTATAGGGTGGATCGGCAAACACCAGATCGACACTTTTGTCGGACAGGGTTTTGAGGACTTCGATACAGTCGCCGGGTAAAATCTGGTTCAAGGGCAATTCGCACATATTATCTATTTTACCCCTATCGGACAGGTGTTCACACCTGCTATTATTCTCGATTATGGAAGAAACAGCCCAATTCACAGTACAGTACGCAGGCGAACGCCTGGATAAGCTGGTAGTGGCGGAACTGCCGCAGCTTTCACGCGCTCAGGTCCAGACCATGATTAAAGAGGGTCTGGTAACGGTCGATGGTCATCAGATCAAACCGGGAATCAAGCTGCGCGGTGGCGAAGTTGTCCAGGTGACGCTGCCACAGCCGGACGAAGTACGGATCGAACCGGAAGCCATCGACTTGAAAGTTGTCTATGAGGATGACGATCTGGCCGTAATCGACAAACCTGCCGGGATGGTGGTCCATCCCGGCGTGGGCAATGAAACCGGCACGCTGGTGAATGCCATCCTGGCTCGCTGGCCTGAACTCACCACCATGAACGATCCCGATGAGCGGCGCGGCATTGTCCACCGCCTGGATAAAGAGACCAGCGGCCTGATTGTCATCGCCAAGCACGAAGCAGCATTGGCTGACTTGATGCAGCAGTTCCAGGATCGCACCGTCGAAAAGACCTATATGGCGCTGCTGGAACGTACACCGAAAACCCACAATGGGCGCATTGATGCCCCTATCGGGCGCAACCCCAAACAGCGCAAACAGATGGCTGTCACCCGTGAAGGGCGCGAGGCCGTCACCGAGTACCACGTCCTCGATGACCAGTTTCAGGATCAGGCGGCCCTGGTGGTGTTCAAGCCGCTGACCGGACGCACCCACCAGATTCGCGTCCATGCTGCTTTCATCGGCTGCCCGGTGCTGGGCGACCGGGTTTATGGCTTCCGCAAGCAGCGCACCCGCATGAAACGTCATTTTTTACACGCGGCCACGCTGGCTTTCGATCACCCAGCCAGCGGTGAACGGATACAATTTGAATCACCGCTGCCGGTTGGCTTGCAGCAAATCATGGATAAGCTGCGCTAATCCGTTACAATAGCGCCAGATCAGCGAGAACAAGGACAGAGAATCGATGCGCGAAATAACCATCGCAACTGTGCAAATGCGACCCCGCCTGGGCGAAGCCGAGGAAAACCTCATCAAAATGTCGGAGATGATCTCCCGGATCGCCAGCCAGCAGCGGGTTGATCTGATCGTCTTTCCTGAACTCATCACCAGTGGCAACGAATTGGGCCTGCGTTTCACCGAGTTGGCGCAGCGTGTACCCGGCCCGACCGTGAATCTGATCGCCCAGCGGGCCAACGAACACGGCGTTTTTGTCGCTTTCGGCATGGTGACCAAGGAGCGCGTCGAGAGTGTGCTGTACAACTCGGCAATACTGGTCGGCCCGGATGGCGAGTTGATCGATGTCTACAACAAGATTCACCTGCGCGGTGAGGAGCGGATGGCCTTCCGTGAGGGGTTCAAGCTGCCGGTGGCGGAGACGGAAATCGGCAATATCGGCATGCTGCTCGGCTATGACCTGGCGTTCCCGGAAGTGTCTCGCAGTCTGGCGCTCGACGGAGCCGAGATTCTGGTGGTGATGGCGAACTGGGAAGCGGCCAACATCGATGAGTGGAAGACCTATCTGCGGGCGCGGGCTTATGAGAACGCGGTGTTTGTGGCCGGGGCCAACCGTGTCGGCGAGGATGTGACCCTGACCTTCGGCGGTGAGAGTATGGTCGTCGGGCCGCGTGGACAGATTTATGCGTCGCTGGCCGAGGAGACCGATCCCGAAACCGGTGCGCCGCTGGAAGGTTTCTCCGTCGCCCGCATTGACCTGGACAATGTGCGCAAATTCCGCGAGGAATACCAGTTTATCCAGACGCGCCAACCGGCCATGTACCGTTCCATTGTGAAGAAATACTGATGGCGATCATTGTCTATGGGCATCCCTTTTGTCCGATGCTGCCGCCGGTGCTGGGGATGCTCAAGCAAGCCAGAGTTGAATATGACTACATCAACATCCACGAGGATGA
>CAYQJO010000121.1:0-3755 GCA_964417785.1 uncultured Anaerolineaceae bacterium
GATCACCGATGTAGCGCTGGAACTGGTGAAGTTCGACACGCAACTGATGCAAAACTCGGAAATCAGCGGTGTGGAGTACCAGCAGGGGACGCTGCAAGGCTACGATGTGCGCGAGTACCTGCTGGAAAAGTGGGGGCGCAAGTGCGCCTACTGCGGTGCAACCGGTGTGCCGCTGGAAATTGAGCATATCGTGCCGAAGTCACGCGGCGGCAGCAACCGTGTAAGCAATCTCACGCTGGCCTGTACGCCCTGCAATCAGCGCAAGGGCAACCAGACGGCGGCAGAGTTCGGGTATCCAAAGTTGCAAGCGAAAGCAAAGCAGCCCCTGAAGGACGCAGCAGCAGTGAACGTCACCCGGTGGAAGCTGTACCGCCAGTTCGCGCAGTCAGGTTTGCCACTCGAAGTCGGCACCGGCGCACGGACGAAGTACAACCGGACGCGGCAATGCTATCCGAAAGCGCACTGGATCGACGCGGCGTGCGTGGGCGAAAGCGGCGAACAGGTCTACATCGCTTCCAACCATGCGCCGATGGTCATTAAGGCAACCGGACGGCAATCGCGGGTGATGTGCCGTCCGAACAAGTACGGTTTCCCGCGCACAAAGGCCAAGCAAGGCCGCGTACAGTACGGTTTCCAGACTGGCGACATGGTGAAGGCCGTTGTGCCGAAGGGGAAGAAAGCCGGTATTTATGTCGGGCGCGTGGCGGTGCGAAGCTCAGGCAGCTTCAACATCGCCACCAGCGAAGGAATAGTGCAGGGCATCAGCTATCGCTACTGCACCCATCTGCACAAATCAGACGGATACAGCTATCAGAAAGGAGAAGCGGCTGCGAACCTTCGGTTCGACTCCACCCGCTAAAGCAGGTGGTTTCCGCCGCATAATTTCGATGAAAGTCTTTATCGCAGGAATCGATGGGTATCTGGGATGGGCCTTCGCCCAGTACATGGCGGCACGCGGCCACGAAGTCGCTGGTGTCGACAAAATGCTGCGCCGCGAATGGGTTGCCGAAGTCGGCAGCCAGAGCGCCATCCCGATCTACAGCCGCGAAGAACGGCTGCAAGCGTTCAAAGAGCGCTACGGCAAGGAACTGGACTTCCGCTATGGTGATCTGCTCGATTATGAGTTTATCAAGGACTTCATCGCCGAGTTCCAGCCAGATACCATCGTTCACCTGGGGCAGCTTCCCTCGGCTCCCTATTCGATGATCGACCAGGCGCACTGCGTTTTCTCGCAGCAGAATAACGTCATCGGCAACCTGAATCTGCTGTGGGCGATGAAAGAGGTCGCGCCGGAAGCCCATCTGCTCAAACTGGGTACGATGGGCGAGTATGGTACGCCCAACGTCGATATTCCCGAAGGGTTCTTCGAGATCGAGTATCGCGGGCGCAAGGACAAGCTGCCGTTCCCACGTCAGGCGGGCAGCTTCTACCACCAGAGCAAGGTCCACGACTCGAACAACACCATGTTCGCCTGCAAAATCTGGGGCCTGCGGGCGACCGATGTCATGCAGGGCGTGGTTTTCGGCACACGCATCGATGAGATGGGCGATGATCCGCGCCTGCGCACGCGCCTGGACTTCGATGAGAGCTTCGGTACCGCCATCAACCGCTTTTGCTGCCAGGCTGTGATCGATCACCCGCTGACTCTGTTCGGTGCCGGACACCAGAAGCGCGGTTTTCTGCCGCTGCGCGACTCCATGCAATGCCTTGCCATTGCCACCGAGAACCCGCCGGAGCCGGGTGAATATCGCGTCTTCAACCAGTTCGAGGAGACCTACAACGTCACCGAACTGGCGGAGATGGTGCGCGACGTGGCCGGTGAGCTTGGCCTGGATGTCGAGATTTACAATTATGACAACCCGCGTAAGGAAATGGAAGAACACTATTACAACCCGGATCGCCAGCACCTCATCGACCTGGGCTACCAGCCGACACATGATGTCAAGGCCGAGATGAAGATCATGATCCAGGACTTGATGGAACATAAAGACCGTATCCTGGAGAAGATCGAAGTGCTGATTCCGGATATTCGGTGGGATGGTACCCGCCGCCGGTCTGAAGTGATTGCGAAGTATGTGGAGAAGATGCGTTCGTAACGATGGTCCAATTCTGGAAACTCAACGAAGTTACTGAAGAACAGCGTGCCCGCATTATGCGGCGTGCAGAGCAAGATATCAGCGATCTCCTGCCGTTGGCGCAGGAGGTCGCGGGGCGTGTGCGCCAGGAAGGCGACGCGGCAGTGGTGGATTACACGCGCCAATTTGACGCGAAGGACTACACGGTGGATATGCTGAAGGCGAAGCCGGAAGACTTCGCTGCCGCTCGCAAGGCACTCCATGCTGGGGTGATCCAGGCGATTGAAGATGCCCATGCTAACATTCACCGTTTCCACAGCGAGCAAATGCCGGAGCCGATGTGGTTTACCGAGGTTCAGCCGGGGATTATGGCTGGCGAAAAAGTGACGCCGGTTGCCAGTGCGGCGCTTTATGTGCCGCGTGGTAAGGGGGCGTTCCCATCGGTAATGTTGATGCTGGCGACTCCGGCGAAGGTGGCCGGTGTGGAGAAGGTGATCGTGGTCACACCGCCGCGCCCGGATGGCAAGGCCGACGATGCCTCGCTGGTTGCCGCCGAGGTGTGCGGTGTTGATGAGGTCTACGTCATTGGTGGTATGCAGGCGGTCGCTGCTGTCGCATACGGTACCGAGACGATCCCCAAAGTCGATAAGATTATCGGCCCTGGCAGCAGCTATGTGTCGGCGGCCAAGCGCCTGCTGTATGGCACGGTCGATGTGGGACTGCCCGCTGGTCCAAGTGAGTCGATCATCCTGACCGACGAACATGCTGATCCGCGTCTGGCGGCGTTGGACCTGCTGGTAGAAGCCGAACACGGGCCGGACTCGGCGGCTATTCTGGTGACACACAGCGAAGAGGTTGCCCGGAAGGTACTGGACCTGCTGCCTGATTACATCGAAGAACTGCCGGAATGGCGACGTGATTTTGTCAATCATGTGCTGTCGAATTATGGCGGTGTGATGTTAACCGGCAGCCTGGAAGAGTCGATCCAGTTTGTCAACGATTACGCGCCCGAACATCTGGAAATTGTGGTGCAGGACCCCTTCATCACGCTGAACAAGATTCGCAACGCCGGTGAAATTTTGCTGGGACCGCTGACGCCAATCCCGACGGCCAACTACTGCCTGGGTTTGAACGCCATTCTGCCTACGGGTGGATTCGCCCGCAGTTTCTCGTCGGTGAGCGTGCAGGACTTCCTCAAGCGCAGCGGCATCGGGTATCTGTCGCGGGAGGGCTACGAGCGGCTCCAGGCGACGACCATCACCCTGGCCGACTACGAGGGCTTCCCGGCTCACGCGATGGCGATCCGCAAACGCAATGAGATTATCGGTTTGTGAGCGCCGAACTGCTTCAGCAAATTCAAACGCTGCAATTTAGCGATAGACAAAAGGCGGAAGCTCTGCTGGCGGATTTTATCCGGCGCATGTTTCCGCTTGATGTACTTAGGGTCGAGCTACGCCCCCAGGCGGTGTCGTTGAATTCGTTCAATGGCTTTCTCACGCTTGTGGACGGTGGGCGCTTGTTCTTCAAGACTCACACCGAGCAGGATAATGTCATTGATGAGTATTACAACGCTCGCATGCTGGCGGAAGCCGGTTATCATGTGATCCAGCCGCTGTATAGCTCAACTGAGGCCGGACAACATCTGTTGATCTACGAGGTGATCGACGATCCATCGGTGTT
>CAYQJO010000121.1:3855-7990 GCA_964417785.1 uncultured Anaerolineaceae bacterium
GTGCATAAAATGGACGAACTGCGCCGGGTGCAGTGGACGATCAACGGGCAGGTCTACGATGAGACGCTGGGTGATCTGATCGACAGGGCTATCCGGCTGCTCCATCCAGCCCAAGCGGGACCGTCGATTATCGGTCATGGCGATGCTCATAACGGCAATGTGTTTTTTCGCCATCAGAGCGAGGGACTGCTCTATTTCGATCCGGCCTTCGCCGGACGGCACCATCCGCTGCTGGATTTGACCAAACCGCTGTTCCATAATATATTCGCCATGTGGATGTATTTCCCGCAGGTCAAGCAGGCGACCACGCCGATTTCACTCTTGTGGGAGGGCCAGCGGGTAGGTGTACAATATGAATACCATCTGCCACCGCTGCGGCATATGTTCCTGCGCAGCAAGGTGGATCGAGTGCTGGTGCCGCTGGTGGCTGCGCTACGTGAACAAAACCGTCTGCGCGATGACTGGCGGGCCTATCTCAAAGCGGCGTTATTCTGCTGCCCCTTCCTGACGCTGAATCTGGCTGATGGCGGACGTTTCCCGCCAGAGATTAGTCTGTTGGGGTTGGCGATGGCGGTTGAGATGGGCGCGGAGAGCCAGGGTAAGCGGAGTCTGATAGATCGAACACTGGATATACCATGAGAGAGTTACCTGAATTTGACAACCGGCCACCGTCTTATGCGACCAACTACATACAGACCGTGCTGGCTGGTCAGCTTAAGCAGCTTGTCAGTTATGATGATGGTCACTTCCGGGCGTATTTCAACCCGGACTACTTCACTGGCGCTGATCCCTCAAAGTCGCAGTGGAACACGCTGAAAAAGCGCATGAAGCGCATCAATCCCCAGGTATTTGTCTTCAAGAATCACGGCGAAAGCACCGGTGAGGAGGGCGAGCGCCTCCTCTATGTCGATTTCGGCTTCTTCGCCAACTGAGCGAATGTCGGTGAATGCTCCAAAAACAGATAGTTGACCGGGACAATCACAATCTGTGTGCCGCCGATGGCGCGGAGATGCTCGACCGCCGCCAGAATGTTGCGCGTTTGCAGGGTGACAGTCGCAGTATACCACTGTCCGCTCCCATCGGTACCGTAGATGGGGGCGACGGTGGGACCAAGCAGTCCGTGTGTGAGCGGGTTGCTGATGACCTTGCTGGCGACGTCCTCGGCACTTTCGCCCCGGATATTGACCGTAAGCTGCGAATAACGCTTGCCTTGAAGGGTGGCGTCGATGTATTCCAGCATGGTCTGGACGGTTTCCACCAGCACTGGATTCTGTTCCAGGGCGGTGCGATTGCCGATCAGACAGGCCTGCGATTCGACAATCACGCCATCATTGAGCGGGCGTAGATGGTTTTCACGCAGCGTAGTACCGGTCTGAGTCAGGTCCACAATGATGTCGGCATAGCCCATGGTCGGTGCGGCTTCTATAGCGCCTTCGGCCCGGACAAGTGAAAAGTGATGGATGCCGCTGGCGTGAAAAAACTGGCGTGTCAGATGGGTGAAGGTGGTGGCGATGCGCAGATTACGTCCCTGGCGCTCGCGGAAATCCAGAGCGACATCGACCAGGTCGGCCATTGTTTCGACATCCACCCACGACTCCGGCACTGCTACCAGCAGCTTGCATTGACCATAGCCGAGCGAATCGTGGATGACGACCAGCTCTTCGTGCGGGTATTCATAGACGACATCCAGGCCGGTGATGCCGATCTGGGCGGTACCATCGGTGACTTTGTAGACAACATCCTTGACGCGCTGAAACAGGACTTTAACCGCCGGAATTGCTGGCATAGAGCCGGTATACTGGCGTGGATTGGGCTTATGCACGCGCAGGCCACAATCGCGCAAGAAGTTGTCGGTTGGTTCGGCAATTGCGCCCTTGCTGGGCAGGGCGAGTGTGACGGTCTGGTTCATAGTTTTTTTCCCAGCGTAACGGTGTCAATCTGGTCGAGTGTGTAGGTCTGTTCATCGATGTGCAGTACGCCGCTGGCGTCCACCTGCATATCGGCGAAGACCTGGCGCATGGCGATGTTGTAACCGCGCTGGCGCAGCCGGTTGGCCCACTGGATCGCCTGATTCAGGGCGTTGGGGTCCGCCGCCAGCGTGTATACCGGCTGTTCAGCTTCAGCAGAAATGTGCGGTTCCAGCCGATCAACATAATAGGCGAAACCGACTGCTGGAGTCGCCTGGGTACCGCCTATCAAGCGGGTCAGGTCGTTGTAGCGCCCACCCCCGGCGACGACTGTGCCATCGTCCAACCGGAGTTCAAACACCATGCCGGTGTAATAATCCCACACGCGCACGAGGTCCGGCTGGATGGTGATGCGGTCGTCAGGAAGATCGTAAGCGTCGAGCAGGGCGATGGTGGCCTGCCAGCTATCGACGATACCAGTGGCACTCTCATCCGGAATCATCCGGCGGATGGCGTCAAAGGCGGTTTCTGGTGTGCCTTCGATGTCGATCCACTGACGCAGGAAGCCCATTGCGGCATCGATCTGGTCGCGCTGGGCGATCTGCTGACGCTTATCCAGCAGACGGCGGGCGATGTCCTGACGGCTGCGTCCGCCCATCGTGCCGCCCAGCGGACCGGTATCCAGCATCGTATCGATGACGGGCAGCGGATCGCCCTGATTGGCTGTTTGCGCACGCCGGGGTAGATAACGCTCTAATGCCTGGGTCAGCGCGTCGATTCCGGCTTCGCCATCCAGCAGCAGACCGCGCCGGTTGAGAATGAAGCGCTCGGTGCGGCTGTCCAGACTGAACTGGCCTAACAAATGGCGCGTCAAACCGACATGACCGATAATCAGCTTCCAATCGGTAATGTTCAGACGGACAAGCCCCTGAACGGCCATGCTGATAATCTCGGCGTCGGCTGCGGGACCGTCACTGCCGATCAACTCAGCACCGGCGCTGAAGTGCTGGTATTGGCCGCCATTATCCTCGAAGATTGGACCGTTGAACTGCCAGCGAACGGTATCCTGCCGGTTCTGCTGGTTATACAGATGGGCGGCGGCGGCGGTGAACTCTGGTCGCAGCGCCAGATTGTGGCCTCGGTGTTCAAAGGTGAACAGCTTTTCGGCGATCATGTCACCGGCTTTAGCCAGAAACAGGTCGGCATCTTCAATGATGGGAGTCTCAACCCGCTGGTAGCCATAACGGCGCATATGGTCGGCCAGGCCAGCCGCAATCAGGCGTATACTGGGGCCTTGTGGTTTGATACGATTTGGGAAGTTTTGCACGCTTGATCCTTTTTTTCGTCCCCAACATCATAGCGGGAATCAAATAGAAGGCAAGGGCATGGGCGCTCAATTAGATTGGTTCGACGAAAGTATTCTGATTTGTCGCTTAAAGGGCGCTTTTGATTACGAGACTTATGGGGTGCTGGAAGGGCAGTTGCCGCCCATGATCGCATCGGCTGATGATCGGGTGGACCTGATTCTGTATCTGACGCGAGGAGCAGCACTGCCGCGTGCGCCATTGCGGGAGGCAGCGATTTTGCTCAATATACTGCCGCAGAATGCCGGTGTTGTGGTCGGTGTTGCTGAGTCACTGTGGTTGTCCAATTGGGTTTCGGTAGGGCTGGCATCAATAGCGCTGCGCGGCCAAACACGTCTTTTTGCGGCTCGCACGGTACTCGACGCGGTGGAACGGATCACACGTTGCCGCGCCAGATTCCCGTCAGGCGGTTGACATCGCGGCGTAAGGTGCGCGGTCGGCGGCTCTGTCCGCCATGTGCCACCAGCCGCAGGTCATCGGAACGGTCCATCGGCATAATAACGATCAACACCTGGCCGATAGCGATCTGATGAGTTGGCGGTGGTGCGTAGATGAAGCGGCCTTCGTCAATGCGGATACCCACGACCGCTGCATGGTAATCCTGATCCAGGTGGAGTTCGCCCAGAGACTTGCCAATCCAGGGGGTGTTGTCCTGCATGTAGAGTTCAGTGGTTTCGATTCCTGCGTCGTGATTGTAAAGGACATACTGAAGAAAATCGCTGACGGCTGGTTGGGTGGTCGCCAGCAGGACCAGTTGCGCCGCGATGCGGAACGGGCTGACGACACGGTCGGCACCGGCACGGCGCAGCTTGGGTACCATCTCGTCCTCGTTGGCGGTGGCGACGATGAGAATATCCCGGTTGA
>CAYQJO010000121.1:8090-12480 GCA_964417785.1 uncultured Anaerolineaceae bacterium
TCTTCCAGCGATCCCTGCACCACGCGAAAGCCACGTTCCAGCATTCTCTGGATCAATGCGCTGTCGTCGCTGACAACGACAAATGGCTGGTCCGGGTTGAGATGCTTCAAGGCGCTATCCAACACCTGCCCGGACCCGCAGATCAGGTAATGGCGCTGCATTTGCTGGATGGTCTCTTCCGAACTTGCCAGCGAATACTGCTCAGAGCCGATGCGCGGTGTATGGGCCAGTGGCAAACGCTGCCAGTTCGGGGCTGCCGGTGTGCTGGTACGGCTGGCACAGCATTCGCGTTTAAGCGCCGGGATGGATGCGCCTGGCGTAATAGCCAGCAGCACCTCATCTTCACTCAGCACATATGAGTCGTCCGGTGTGTAGACATAGGTGCCGTCGGCATGCCGAATTCCGATGATGCCCGTACCGAAACGGTCACGGAGTTGCAGGCTGCCCAGCGTGACTCCGTTCCAGGGCGATTGGTCGTCCAGGTAAATCTGGACGATTTGTTCGCTGGCCCGCTGCTCGAACATAATGCTGCTGAAGAAGGCGTTGACCGCTGGCGGCAGGGTGGCGTTGTTGAGAAACTGCCCGGCAGTATCGTAAGGGTTGATGACGTTGTTGGCACCCACGCGGGTCATCTTGATGCCCAGATCAGCGTGATTGGTGGCAGTGATATAGACGTTGGGGTTGCGGCTGCGGGCGGTCAGCACGGTGAGCAGTGTTTCCGTGTCGTTTTCTAACATAACCATCATGGCGCGGGCATGGGCCAGTCCGGCGCGGCGCAGGGTCACAGCATCGCTGGGGTCATCGTTGATGACCAACATGCGGTTACGCTCCATCTCGCTGGCATATTCGGTGTTCTGGGTGATGACAACCACCTCATAGAGTATTGTTTCGGAAGGATGGCGTAATTGATAGTAAATGAGTGCCAGTCGCCGGAACGGTGCGCGGCCAAAGATGCGCTCGACCCGCGCTTCCAGGGCTTCTTGCTGGTGTGTGCGGCGGATTTCGGCACGTCGCAGCAGATAGCGCACCGTCCGGTTGACCAGTTCACCTTCGCCAGCGATGACATAATGATTGCGCAGCAGTTGGATTTTGGCCTCGTTGCGGCGTCGCTGGCGCAACTGGCGCATGTTCGGGCTGATGAAGAACTCGATGCCAGCCTGTGCGGCCAATGCGACAGCCCCGATGCCCAGAAATACCAGCGCGATGGTGAAGACCCGGCCGGCGGTGGTGGTCGGGACCAGGTCGCCGTAGCCGATGGTCCCCAGGGTGATGATGGTCAGCCAGATGGCATCTCCCATCGACAGGTCTTCCAGAATCATGTAGCCCAAGGTCCCAACGGGGAAGATGATCGCGAGAAAAATGAGCGAGTAGCGTATCTGGCGTTGGGTCTGTGTCAGTGAATCCATGCACGATGCCACCTGATGGTTGTGTCTTATCATCGTGTATAATAGCCGGATGATGCGAACGGAGGCAAGAGACACGATGGACTATCATGCAGCGGTCAAAGAAATCAAAGCACGGATCACGCTGGAACCGGCTTTCGGTCTGGTTCTCGGTTCCGGCCTGGGCAAACTGGCTGACACACTCGAAGACCGGGTCGTGATTCCATATGCAGAAATTCCCGGTTGGCCGCAATCCACCGTTGAAGGCCACGAGGGCAATCTGGTTGTCGGCAAACTGGAAGGCAAGGCAGTTATCGCGCAGCAGGGGCGGGCGCATTTCTACGAAGGCTATACGCCAGCGCAGGTCACGTTCCCGGTGCGGGTGATGAAGCTGCTCGGTGCGCATACACTTATTCTGACGAACGCTGCCGGTGGTCTGAACACAGATTACCGTGTCGGTGAACTGATGATGCTGAACGACCACATCTTTCTGCCGGGAATGATCGGCAACAACCCGTTGATGGGGCCAAATGATCCGGCATTTGGGCCGCGTTTCCCCAGCCTGACGCGGGCGTATGACCGTGATTTGCGGCGGCTGGCGGTGCGGATTGCTGAAGAGAACGACATTTTGCTTCATGCTGGTGTGTATGTGTGTCTCTCCGGCCCAACCTACGAGACACCGGCGGAAATTCGTATGCTGCGTACCCTCGGCGGTGATGCAGTGGGCATGTCCACTGCGCATGAGGTGGTCGTGGCGCGGCATGCCGGAATGCGCGTGTTCGCCTGCTCCGGCATCACCAATGTCGCCATTGACTCACCCGACACCGATGTCGAAACCAATCACGAAGAGGTGATCGAAGCTGGCAAAACGATTGTGCCGAAACTGACCACGATCCTGAAGGGGATGTTGAAAGCGCTATGACGTCGCTGGTGTTCCTGGTCGAGCAAACGGCACCGGGCCTGTATATCTTCCTGGCGATTGCGCTGGTGGTCACCTGGCGGCGCTGGGTGAACGCCCGCCGTGCCTATCGCTCCACCCACTTTGAACTTGAGCGCGAAGTCACCCGCTATCGTCTCGGCGGTACGTTCACGTCGCTGGTCTTGCTGGCGGAAGCGGGCATGATCGTGTTCGGTATGCAGCAGATTGTCGCGCCGACCATCCGTGACGACCGTGAGATTATGGGGGCAGTGGAGGAGATGGCACCAGAGATTTTTGATGACGGCAATTTCGTCACACCGACACGCCCCCCGCCGGCAAGTGGCCCGGTTGTAGATGCCAGCGGATTCGAGTTCGATGATGGGCAGGAAGTCCAGATTTTCCAGACCCCGGTGCCAACAGCTACGCCAGTCGGTACCATCGAACCGAATTACCCGGAAGTCAGCGGGTGTGATACGCCCAATGCGTTCCTTCAGATTCCGGCGAACGGCATGGTGGTGTTCCAACCGATTCGGGTGGTCGGCAGCGCTTTTGTCGAGAACTTCTCATCGTGGAAGGTCGAATTGAAAGGTTCGGGGACATTCGACCAGTTCGCCGTCATCGACGAGGGGACCGTACCGCAAACCGAAATCGGCACGTTGACGCAGTTCAACCCGGCCTGGGAACCGGGACTTTATGAGTTCCGACTCATGGTGTTTGATACCACGACGGCCCTTAAAGCGTCGTGTCGGATTACCATTCGTATCAGTGAACCGATCCCGACCCCGACTCCGCTGGGGGAGTAAGTTTTAGAAGTTTGTAAACTCTGTTACATTTCTTATGGAACGCCCGTATAGTAGGATATATCGTTCCTGAGAGGGGTGTTTGAAGCGATGTTTCTATTTGACTCTGCATACTTCTGGATGGTGTTGATTCCCAGCATTGTCCTTTCGATGGGCGCACAGTTATTCGTGAGCGCTGCCTATGGCAAATGGGGAAAAACCCGCAACAGTCTGGGCCTGACCGGAGCGCAGGTCGGTGAGCAAATCCGGCGTTCGGCGGGGCTGACCGGTGTTGGCTTTGAGGGTGTCGGCGGCCAGTTGAGCGACCATTTCGACCCGGCCAGCAATGTCGTGCGCATGTCGGAATCAGTGGCGACCAAACCGTCAGTCGCGGCGATGGCGATCATCGCGCATGAGTTGGGCCACGCACAGCAGTACCAGGAGCAGTCAATTTTGATTGGAATGCGCAGTTTCCTGGTGCCAGCCATGCGCTTCAGCCCGATGGCGGCCTATGGTCTGATCTTCGCCGGTCTGATTTTCAATGTGACCGGTCTGGCCTGGATCGGTGTGGGTTTCTTCGGTGTAGTGGTGTTGTTCATGCTGTTGACACTGCCGGTCGAGTTCGACGCCAGCCGCCGCGGCCTGAAGTTACTGCGTGAGAGCGGTCTGTCGATTGGCGGGCAGGATATGGCGGGCGCACGGCAAATGCTGACTGCGGCAGCCCTGACTTATGTAGCCTCGTTCGTCACTGCGCTATTGACTTTGTTGTATTACATCAGCCTGATTCAACGTAGCTCGCGCTAGCTCGCGTTGGTATGCGCCCGGTCGCTCTGGCCGGGCGTGGTTCATTTTTCGGACAAGAAGTAGGTGACTGTGTTCAGGAGTTCGTTCTTGCTGACGGGTTTCGCCAGATAACCATCGCAGCCGGCTTCGAGGAAGCGCTCGCGGTCGCCGAACATCGCGTTCGCGGTCAGCGCAATGACCGGGATGTGGCGTAATGTGGGGTCTGCCTTCAGGCGATTGGTCACTTCCATACCGTCGATGTCGGGCAGGTTGATGTCCATCAAAATCAGGTCGGGTTGTTCACGGGCGGCCACCTCAAGCCCACTGGTGCCATCCATCGCTTCTAACATGTCATATCCACCCACCCGCAGCATCTTGCGAACCAGACGCATATTTTGTGGATTGTCTTCCACATAGAGAATTTTCATTTTTTGAGGCTTTCCTGTCAGCGCGTATGCCCACTTCTAAATTATTATGTATTTTTTGTTTTATTTCAACCTTTCGTAAATGTTTCGTCAAGAATTCGT
>CAYQJO010000122.1:0-12366 GCA_964417785.1 uncultured Anaerolineaceae bacterium
TTTGATGCGTTTGAACATATCATGCTCCTGAATAAACCAGATGTATATAATATAAATACCACAGCTTAAACCAGATTTAAACGCCCATGCATGACAGGCCAGAATGAGAATGTTATCATTCTGGTGGAGGCGAGGAATTTCGATGAAAACTCTGACATTGCTTAACGAGAAGGGCGGGGTTGGTAAAACAACCCTGGCGATTCATATTGCGGCGGGACTGGCGACACGCGGCTACCGGGTGGTGCTGGTCGATGCAGATGCACAGGGCCATGCAACGGTCTCTTTAGGACTGAAGAAGACGGCGGGCCTCTATGATTTGCTGGTGCGCAATGCACCCTTCCGTGATGTTCTCAAGCCGGTCAACCCGGAGCGCTTCACGCCGCCGGGCGGAGCGTGCAAGGGCCAGCTTTACGCGGTGCCGTCCAATGTGGAAACACGCAGCATTCCCATGCAAATCTCGGATGCCTTCTCGGTTGTGGACCGGTTCCGTGAACTGGAAAGCCTGGTGGATGTGATCGTTTTTGACACCTCGCCCACGCCGTCACTGCTGCACGGTGCCATCTATCTCGCAACCGACTCCATCGTTTACCCGACCAAGTGTGAATTTCTCAGCTTCGACGGTCTGGTCGAGAGTTTTGAACACCGGGAGAATGTACAGATGACCCGCGCCCACTGGGGCTTGCAGGCCATTCGTGTGATGAGCATCGTGCCGACCATGTATCGTGCCGGTACACTGGTCCACCAGGAGAATCTGAACAAGCTCAAGCAGAAGTACGGCAGTCTGGTGTGGCCGGAGATTTATATGCGCACCATCTGGGCGGAAGCGTCGACAATGGGCCAGCTTGTGTTCCGGTTTGCGCCGGATAGCAAGGCGGCCCGCGATGCCTGGCATGTGGTGGATCGGGTAGAGATGGAAATTGCGGATGAGTAGGAAACGGCAACTGGCCGACGCGGACCCTTTCGGTGGCGATGACGAAGGGGGCGAGAAGCAACACAATCTTTCGATGGGCGAAGCAGATGTGGCTCTGTTTGGGGAACTGGCAAAACGAGACAGTTCACGCCACACCGTTCGCCCGGTGTCGATCTTTGATATTGACCCGGATGTGCAGCAGCCGCGACGGGCGATCCCGCCGCAGGTGCGCAGCCAATGGTCGGGCCAGATTTATGACATTACGTCGTTGTTCAACATCTGGATCAACTACATAAACGACGAGCGGCAGGCTGTTGGGCGTGGGGTGTTTGACCTGGGTGAGTATCTATCCGTGACGGAAGGCGACCTGGAGGAGCGGAATGATCCGGGGCCGATGGAAAACAGCCTGCTCAATATTGTAGCGCTGGCAGTCAGCATCCGACGGGATAATCTGGCGAATCCAATCACCGTGCAGCGCATCAGCGGGACGCGCTACCAGATCGAGACGGGTGAACGGCGCTGGCTGGCCTTTCATCTGCTGAACGCTTATTTCGAGGGTGAGCGCGACCGGTGGGGGACGATCCCGGCGATTGTGGTGGATCAGTTCAATGTGTGGCGGCAGGCCAGCGAGAACTCGGCCCGCTCGGACCTCAACGCGATTGGCCGAGCGCGTCAGTACGCACTGCTGATGATGGACCTGCTCAAGTCGGAGCATTTTGACTCGTATTCGGCGCTGATCAAACCAGGCGAATCTGACCGGGCGTATTATGCTCAGGTGGTCGCGTATCGCGTTCCCAAGGGCAAAGGCGATATGCTGTTGAATGCGCTGGGTGTGTCGCACCGGGCGGCGTTCGCACGCTGCCGTACTTTGCTGAGCCTGCCGGATGAAATCTGGTTGATCGGTGATGTTCATGATCTGCCGGAGGACAAACTGCTGCGGCTGGCGAAGATCGGGCCGGTTGATAAAGCCATCGACGAAGCGCGTAAAATGGTCGCAAATGTTGCGAGTCGCAACAATACAAAATCAACGAAGCCCCCTACCCTCTTTGCCGATCCGGCCCTCAAACGGGGGAAACGGCTGTTTTCAACCCAGAATGAGCAGGCGGCGAAGGAAATTTTCATGATTCGCAGCGGGGTAGGCCAGGCCAGCGGCACCACCAAAGCCCAGGTCCGCGCCCAGATCGATGAACTCCGTCGCTGTCTGGATCGCCTGGAAAAGACGTTGGACTCCTGACGGATATGCAGGTCGGCCATATGTGTCGGTGAACCGATTAATGTGATGATTGGGCAGAATAGGACGCAGTTTGAGGACGGGCTGGCCCGCATCAGCATTCCGGCGCAGGTGACATTCCAGCCGGGCTACTTCGCGCTGATTGCGCTTGCTGGCAGACGAATTGTCTCAGACCGCGTTCACGAAGTTCAATGTAAACCAGAAGGTCGATCCCTGGCCCGGTTCGCTGACTACACCGATTTCCCCACTCATCAAATTGACCAGACCGCGACTGATCGCCAGTCCCAACCCGGTACCGCCATATTTGCGCGTGTTGGAACCGTCCACCTGAGTAAAGGGTTGAAACACGCGGTCATGCATCCCCTCAGCGATGCCGATGCCGGTGTCGGTCACGCTGAAACATACATGGTCGTTCATCCGCATGCGAATCACGATTTCGCCCTTCTCGGTGAATTTGATGGCGTTGGAGACCAGATTGGAAAGTATCTGGCGCACCCGGTTGTAATCTCCGCTAATCCGCTGGGGCAGCGGTTCGGCAATCTCGGTCCTCAGCCGCAGCCCTCTGGCTGATACCTCGGTCGCGTAGATAGCGGCCACATTTTCGACCACGACGACCGGATCAAAATAATCGTTTTCCAGGATGACTTTGCCGGCTTCGATCTTGGTGAAATCCAGGATGTTTTTGATGGTGTGGAGCAAATGATGGGTCTCATTGTAGATCGTGCTGGCGAACTCCACCTGATCGTCGCTGAGTTGTGTGGTCAGCAGTAGATCGGTCATGCCGATAATTCCGTTCATGGGGGTAAGCAGTTCGTGGCTGATCGTCCCCAGAAACTCGGTTTTCATGTGCGAGACCTTGAGCGCCTGATCGCGGGCCTGCTCTAGCTCCATCTCGAAGCGTTTACGCTCGGTGATGTCACGTCCGACGATGAGTATCTGCTCGGCGACGGTCGGAGAGCTGGAGAGCGTGGTGATGGTGATCTCGGTCACGACGTCGTCTTCACCGCTAAATTCGCCCTGCCAACTACCGGTTTCTCGCAAAGCGGCCTCGATCTCAGCCAGCGACAGGCCCGCGAACCAGGGGGCCAGCACATGGATATGCCCCCCTACCAGACTCGACTGGAAGCGCTGGCAGGCAGCCGGATTGCAGTGGGTGATGTGCCATCTGGTATCGGTTATGATGACAAGATCGTGGTTCACCATAGGATCGCGCCTGTCAGTTTAACACCCGTTCAACGACATCCATCAACTCGGCTGAACCGGCAGGTTTGGTCAGGAAAGCATTGGCTCCAATTTCTTCGGCGGTTACGCGGTCTTCGTCCTGTCCGCTGGCAGTGAGCATGATAATGGGCAGGTCGTCATAATGGGAGTCGGTGCGCAGGGTCTTGAGCAGGGTCAGACCGTCCATCTCCGGCATGGCGATGTCCAGAATCAGGAGATCGACTTCAATCTCTTGCAGGACTTCCAGTGCTTCCACACCGTTGATGGCCGTGTAGGTGATATAGCCGTATCGCTGCAAAATGTGGCCCAATACCCGTTGGGTGACGGCGTAGTCATCGACGATCAGGACTCTGTACATGATTGATGTTCCTTTTACGGCCTTACACAGCTTTCAGGACGATGATAGTCTGGTCATCATCTTGTGGATGACCAGCGCTGAACTGGTTGATTGCGTCAAACATGGCAGTGGCAAGGGCCTGGGCGCTTTCGCCTGAATGTTGATCCACCAATGCCAGCAGTCGCTCATACCCGAAGAATTCGCCATCGCCGTTACGGGCTTCATTGAAGCCGTCGGTGGCGACGATGAAGATGTCGCCCGGTTCCATTGTGATCGTTTTCGAATGGTAAAGGTTGTCTGGCAAGATTCCCATCGGTACGTTGCTGGCTCGCAACAGGTGGGCGGATTGGTTGGTCTGGCGATAGATCACCGGACTATGGCCGGCATTGGCGTAGTCCAGTGTGCGATCAGCAGCATTGTAGCGTCCAACAAGTGCTGTTGTGAACATGGAGACCTGCGAGTAATCCTCGAACAGATCGACATTTGATGCTGTCAGGACTGCGCCGGGGTCGGGTGCCGGAAAGCCATTGGCTCGGCTGTGCATGACCGTGCGCGTCATCGCCATCATCAGGGCCGAAGACATGCCTTTCCCAGCGACATCGCCGACGGTGAACACCAGGTCCTCCTGACCGGCGAAGTCATAGAAGTCGCCGCCGACCTGGCTGGCCTGGACCAGTCCTGCGTAAATGTCCAGCCCCTCGATTCGGGGAATCCGCTGCGGAAGCAACTGCATCTGAATCTCAGCGGCCATTTCCAGTTCGGTACGCAGCCGTGCCTGCTGCATCATCTCTTCATACAGCAAAATGCGTTCAAGGTGAACACCGGCCTTCTCGGCGATGGCACGACCCAGTTTGAGGTCCGGTGAGGTGAAGCCCCCTGGCTTGTTCACCAGCCCCAGGGCGGCCACCATCTGTCCCTGGATCAGGATTGACAGCACCAGCAGACTTTCGGTGTTGGGCAGCGGCCCGGTCTCGTTGGTGAGAATTTCGTTGCCGGTCGCTTGAATCTGAACGAAGACATCCATGATGTCGTCTTCGGCCAGGTGATTTGGCGGATGCTGCGCGATTTGGTCGGGAGCAAGGAACAGAAAGGCGCTATCGACTTTAACCAGATGCGCGGCTTCGGCGGCCAGGATTTCCAGTGTCCCGTGCAGGTCAACCTGGTCGTTGACCGAGCGTGCCAGCCGGTAGAGTGCCAGCAGTTGATCCTGGGCATCGACCAGTTCTGCTGCCATGTGTTCCAGATCGCTATCCAGGCTAAACAGCCGGTTAATAAGGCGGGCATCAGCGGCCAGGCGCAGGCGTGCCTCGGGTGTGGGGTCAATCGCAACACGAAGTTCGCCCAGCATGGCGTCGAGTGCGGTGATGGTTTCGCGCAGGATGTCGTTGGAGCCGTTCAAGAGGACGGGCAGATTTTCGCCCACTTTGATCAGTGGCGTACCGTCAGTATTGAAGACGCCAAAAGCACGCGCTCCGGCGGCCAGCCATGCCTCCCCCATCATTTTGAACTGGGTTCGTTCCCGGTGCATCAAAGCAATCAGGTTGATATTCAGGTTTAACTCAATCATAGGACTACGTATCTCAGTAAAGGTTGCAGATTTTATACCCTACCCTGTCTCTATTATCGGTTAAAATACCGTTAATTTTCTGAATTTTTCGCTAATTTGTTTGTGTTACAATGGGCGAGATCATACGAACTTCGAGAGATACTGTTGAGCGAGCCAGTATATTGGCGCTGTCCCAACTGCGGACAAATTTACTTTGGCAATCCGCCACCGGATATTTGTGCCTTCTGTCAGGATTACACGACATGGCAGCGATTTCGCACGCCAACTGCTCAAAAAGACGATCATAACCGAGATGAGGGGTATGTGCATGACAAGAGACGCGATACTTGAGGCCATCCGTTCCAAACCGGATGTGAGTGTACTCATAATTGGGGGGGGGATCAATGGTGTAGGGACATTCCGCGATCTGGCTCTACAGGGTGTTGATGTGCTGCTGGTTGATCGTGGCGATTTCTCCTCGGGTGCCAGTGCTGCATCGTCGCATATGGCACACGGTGGGCTGCGTTATCTGGAAAACGGCGAGTTCCGTCTGGTCAAAGAGGCGCTGACGGAGCGCAACCGTTTGATGCAGAACGCACCCCATTATGTCAAACCTCTGCCGACCACCATCCCGATTTTTCACTGGTTTTCCGGTATGCTGAATGCACCGTTAAAGTTTCTGGGATTGCTGGATAAGCCGAGCAACCGGGGTGCGGTGGTCATCAAAATCGGCCTGACTCTCTACGATTGGTTCACACGCGGCCAGCAAACCCTGCCGCGACATCGTTTTACCTCACGCGAGGAATCGCTGCGCCGCCGTCCCCGCCTGAACCCGGACATCATCGCAACGGCAACCTATTATGACGGTCTGCTGCCGTATCCGGAGCGAATCGCGCTGGAAGTGCTGCTTGATGGCGAGGCGGCCAGTCCGCACGCACGGGCAGTCAATTATATGAAGGCAGTCAGTGCCGGGACCGATACGGTAATACTGGAAGATACGGTGACCGGTGATCAGTATGAGGTCAAGCCGAAAATCGTGGTCAACGCCAGTGGACCCTGGATCGACTTCACCAACACGGCGCTGCAACGGGGTTCGACCTTCATCGGTGGTACCAAAGGCTCACATCTGATTGTCGATCATCCGGATTTGTACGATGCCACCCAGGGCCATGAGATTTTCTTCGAGAACAGCGACGGGCGCATCTGCCTGTTTTTCCCGCTGCTGGATCGTGTAATGGTCGGTACCACCGATATTCCGATTGATGATCCCGATCAGGCGGAATGCACCGACGAAGAGATCGACTACATGCTGTCGATGATTAAGCTGGTCTTCCCCGATATCGAGGTCCAGCGCGATCATATTGTCTTTCATTTCTCCGGCGTGCGGCCCTTACCGGCCAGCGATGCCAGCACGCCCGGCCAGATCAGCCGCGATCACAGCATCAAAGCGATTGAGGCCGGTCAGCGCGGTGCATATCCAATTCTGTCGTTGGTAGGAGGTAAATGGACCAGCTTCCGGGCGTTTTCCGAACAGGTTACGGACGATGTGCTGGCCCGTCTCGGTCAATCGCGGCGGACAGACACCCGGACACTGGCGATTGGTGGCGGTAAAGGCTATCCCCAGGATGTGCAGCGCTGGATCAACGAACAGCAACTCCAAACCGGACTGGACCGGGAGCGGTTGGAAACCCTGTTCGAGCGTTACGGTACCCGCGTTCTGAACATCATCGAGGCAGGTGGTGTTGGTGAGAACTTGCAATGCCTGCCGGATTTCACCGCCGGCGAGATTGCCTTTATCGCCCGCAATGAGAAAGTAGTGCATCTGGACGATGTGGTTCTGCGCCGGTCATTACTGGCGATGATGGGGAAAATTAACAAAGATAGCCTTGAGGAAATTGCCCGCATCGTCGGTGAGACGCTCAACTGGACGGCGGAAAAGACACGCACAGAGGTCGAAAGGACCGCCGACATCCTGCGGCGCAATCACGGTGTGCAGATCGCCTGATAGCCTGCAAATCACTCAGCCAATCACAGCCACCGCATCCTCGCGGTGGCTTTTTAGTTCCCGGTTATAGAATGTAAACGCAGTTCGCAATTACAAACTAATCTTAAGTCTTTTTCATTCATCTCGGCATTAGAATAAAAATAGGTGGGTTTTTTACAAACATCTCAACACAAATTTCTTGTTGGATGAGAGAGAAGTATTATATGAAGACTATCCTCAAGCAACTGCAAGTAGCAGCGGGTACGATCCGAGGCAGGCTGATTGTTGCCTTCCTCTTGATCGGCCTGATACCGGTGATCGCGATGGCGGTTATCGGTTATATCTCGGCGCGAGACGTGATCGTTGACCAGGTGAATCAGCAGTTGGTCACATCAGCCCGGCTCAAGTTTACCCGGCTGGATGTCTTGCTGGAATCGGCACGAACCAACGCGGACGCCATCTCCACCCGTAACGTGGTGCGTGGCGATGGTACCGAAGCCAACAACAAAGGCATTCCGATATTCAACGATCACTATCGTACCCCATCAAGTTCAGCTTACCAGTTTGCTTATGAGCAGGCGCAGCGCCAGATGTCCGATTTCGTCACCGACGATATGGTCGATATGGTGTTGTTGAATCTGGATGGCGTTGTGATTTATAGCCAGAGAGGTTTGGTTGAACTGGGTGCCAACATGCGCCAGGAGACATGGTACGACCAGAATATAAGCGATCTGATCTACCAGTCCGACCTGGATACGAATGTGGTGGTCTTCACATCCGAGAGTATCCTCGATAATGTTGATCTGGGTAAGGTGGTCGTTTTCCTTGATGGTCAGGTGATTTCCAATCTGCTGACCGACCGCAGTGAATACGCCGACAGTGACACCTTCGAGACGTATCTGGTGAACCGCAGCAACCTGATGGTCACCGAGTCACGCTTCATTGAGAACACCATTCTCAATCAGACGGTCAATACCCGCGCTATCGAGGTCTCGCGTACATTTCCGGCGAATGAGACCCGTGTGGTCGCAGACAATTATGCTGACTATCGTGGGACCAGTGTGCTGGGAACGGTCACGTACCTGCCTGATACCGGCTGGACTCTCGTCAGCGAGATTGACATCAACGAAGCACTCAGTCCAACCAATGAACTGGTCCAGCGGTACATGCTGCTGGCGGTGTTTATTATTGCCGGTATTGTGGTGCTGGCAGCCTGGGTGGCATCGCTCATCGCCAGGCCGATCCGCCTGTTGACTGGAAGTGTCCAACGGATTGCCAGCGGCGACATGGAAGAGGACGTGCCGCTCGTCGGCAGCGGCGAAGTCTATCAGCTTTCCGATGCTTTCGGTAATATGACGAACCAGCTACGTGATCTGGTCAGTTCGCTGGAAAACCGCATTAAAGCCCGGACCAACGATCTGGAAGCGTCTTCGGATATTGCTTCGGCGGCCAACGAAGTGCGTGAGATGGATGATCTGCTTAACCTGACGGTGAACCTCATCCGCGACCGTTTCAACTTCTACTATGTCCAGGTCTACATGGTGACCCCGGACCGCACCCGTGCCGTACTCAAGGATGCGACCGGATATGTCGGTCGGCGGTTGCTGGTGGAAGAACACAGTCTTCCGCTCGATGGCCGCTCGCTGGTGACGAAGACCATTCTGACCGGCGAACCGCAGGTTGTTCAGGACACCGCCAACGATCCGGACTTTATGCCCAATGCGCTGCTGCCCGAAACCCGATCTGAGATGACGGTTCCGCTGCGTACCAAAGACGATGTGATCGGTGTGCTGGACATTCAGCATAACGAGTTGGGTGTCTTCGACGAGGGCAGCCGACGGCTGTTCCAGACATTGGCCGAACAGCTTGCGATCACATTCGAGAATGTGCAGTTGTTCCAGAGTTCGGAGAAACGTGCTGCCGAACTGGCGACAGTGGCCGAGGTGAGCGCCGAAGCGGCGACCAACCGTGACCCGGACGAACTCCTTTTCAATGTGGTGGAACTGGTCAAAGAGCGTTTCAGCCTCTACCATGCCCATATTTACCTGCTGGATGACGAAGGTGTGAACCTGGTGCTGGCCGCCGGTGCGGGCGAAGCCGGACGGCTCATGGTGGCGGAAGGTCGCTCGATCCCGCTGGACCGCGAACAAAGTATTGTGGCCCGCGCTGCCCGGACCCGTGACGGTGTGATCGTCAACGATGTGACGGCAGCACCTAACTTCTTGCCCAACCGCTTGCTGCCAGATACGAAAGCGGAAATGGCGATCCCGATGATCGCCGGTGATAGCCTGATCGGTGTGCTGGACGTGCAGGCGAGTGTGACCAATCGTTTCACCGACGAGGATGTGCGCATCAAGACCACGCTGGCTTCACAGGTCTCCATCGCGATCCAGAATGCCCGTTCGTTCCAGCAGACGCAGCGCCAATCGGAAGAGCTGGCGATTGTGTCTGAGGTGAGCGCACAGGCAACAACCATCCTTGATCCTGATGAACTCATTCACCGGGTGGCCGACATCACGAGTGAACGGTTTGGTCTGTACCATCTTCATATTTACGTGATGGATGATGACGAAGAAACACTCAACCTGATCGCCGGTACTGGATTGGCACCCTGCCAGCACGTCGGCAGAGGGTATGCGCTCAACCTGACGACTGACCATACCCCGGTGACGCAGGCGGCTCGCGAGAAACGCGGCATCATCGACAACCACGTCGCCCAGGATGTCAACCTGTCATTTAACCCCTTCTTGCCGGAGACCCGCTCTCAGATTGCGATCCCGATGATTGCTGGTGGTCGGGTTCTCGGTGTGCTGGAAGCCCACGCGAACGCCTTTAACGGCTTTGACGAAGAAGATGTGCGCATCAAGACCCTCCTGGCCGAACAGGTCGCAAACGCACTTCAAAATGCACGGTCGTTTGCACTGACACAGAAACGTGCGGTTGAGATGCAGACGGTGTCCGAGGTGAGTACCGAAGCGACCGCCAACCTGGATACCGCCGTCCTGTTGCAGCATGTGGTCGATCTGACCAAAGAACGGTTCGGTCTCTATCACGCCCATATCTATCTTCTCGATGATGCCGGGGTTAATCTGGTGCTGGAGGCGGGTGCTGACGATGCAGGGCGCAAGATGGTGGCCGAAGGTCGCTCGATCCCGCTCGATCACCCGCACAGTCTGGTTGCCGGTGCTGCCCGGTCACGCGAAGGCGTCATTGTGAACGATGTCACAGCCAACCCGGACTTCCTGCCCAACCCGCTGCTGCCAGATACGAAGGCGGAAATGGCGATCCCGATGGTCGTCGGCGACACACTCGTCGGTGTGCTGGACGTACAGGCCAACATCGTCAACCGCTTCACTCCAGAGGATGTGAGTATCAAGACAGTGCTGGCTTCGCAGGTGGCGACCGCTATTCAGAACGCCCGTTCGTTCCAGAATACGGAGCGCTCACAGGCCTTCCTGCGTGACATCATCGACACGACCAATGACTGGATCTTCGTGAAAGATACCAGCTACCGGTATACGCTGGTGAACAAAGGTTTCGCCAGTTCAATTGGCAAGACACCGGAGGAAATCATCGGTAGAGACGATGTTGAAGTCGGCTTCTCCCATGATATTGTCTTCGGTAGTGACGACAAAGACATCCAGGGTCTGCGCAACGACGATATGCGCGTGCTGCAAGGCGAAGTGGTCCACAACGAACACAACGTGGTGACGTTCGCTGACGGGACGACCCATATCCAGGACACGCTCAAAGTCCCCATGCGTGACGAACAGGGCAGCATTGTCGGTGTCATCGGCTTCTCGCGAGACATCACCGATGTGTATGCCGCCCGACAGATCGCGGAGAAACGCGCATCTGAACTGGCGACGGTGGCTGAGGTGAGTGCGCAAGCGACCGCCAACCTCGATACAGCCTTGATGTTGCAGCATGTGGTTGACCTGACCAAAGAACGGTTTGATCTGTATCACGCCCACATCTATCTTCTGGACGAAACCGGCGAAAACCTGGTATTGGCCGCGGGTGCCGGTGATGCGGGACGCAAAATGGTGGCGGAAGGTCGCTCGATCCCGCTGGATCATCCGCACAGTCTGGTAGCGGGTGCCGCCCGGTCGCGTGAGGGTGTCATCGTGAACGATGTCACAGCTAACCCGGACTTCCTGCCTAATCCGCTGCTGCCGAATACGAAGGCGGAAATGGCGACCCCGATGGTTGTCGGTGATACGCTGGTCGGCGTGATGGACGTACAGGCGGACATCATCGACCGCTTCACGGAAGAGGATGTCCGCATCAAGACCACACTGGCCTCTCAGGTGGGCGTCGCGGTCCAGAATGCACGATCATTCCAGCAGACACGCCGCCAATCAGAAGAGCTTGCGATTGTGTCTGAGGTGAGTGCGAAAGCCACTGGTATTCTCGATCCGGATGAACTGGTACGCGAAGTGGCCGATATTACCGCCCAGCGCTTTGACCTTTATCATCTCCACATCTATGTGATGGAGCAGAATAGTGAGACCTTGCGGTTGGTTGCCGGTACCGGTAAAGCGCCCTGCCAGCATGTTGGCAAAGGTTACTCACTCAATCTGACCCAGGATCGCACGCCGGTCACGTTGGCGGCTCGCGAAGGCAAGGGTATCATCGACAACAACGTGGCCCAGAACGAAAACCTGTCGTTTAACCCCTTCCTGCCGGAGACTCATTCGCAGATTGCAATCCCGATGGTTGCCGGTGGCCGGGTTCTGGGTGTGCTGGAAGCCCACGCGGACTTCGTGAACGGCTTCGATGAGGAAGACATTCGCATCAAGACGATCCTGGCTGAGCAGGTTGCCAACGCGCTGCAAAATGCGTTCTCCTTCGAGCAGACGCAGAAACGTGCGGTCGAACTGGCAACAGTGGCCGAGGTGAGCGCTGAGGCGACCTCAAACCTCGACACCCACGCCATGCTGCAAAATGTGGTTGATCTGACCAAAGAGCGGTTCAATCTCTACCATGCTCACATCTATCTGGTGGACGAAACCGGTCAAAATCTGGTACTGGAAGCGGGTGCCGGTGAAGCAGGACGGCAAATGGTGGCGAAAGGCCATGCGATCCCGCTGGATCACCCGCACAGTCTGGTGGCCGGTGCCGCTCGGTCGCGTGA
>CAYQJO010000123.1:0-12314 GCA_964417785.1 uncultured Anaerolineaceae bacterium
AAGATTGCCGAAACCCGCCACAACAGAGTTGGCAACCACTGCCATTAAAATGGCGAGGCTTGCGGCGGGTTCAAAATCTGTCATGACTTCTCCCATATCATGTGCGGCACATTTTATTGTGGGAGAAGTTCGCAGACGATAGTAGTGGCGATGTTGACCACATGCGTGTGATGGACATAATTAAAGCACGGTGATGCCAGGGGTGCGGCGGAGAAACTGACCATAGCCGTTTTCACCCAGCCAGGTGTCGCCATCCACGATTTTGCGCCCACGCAGGTATACCTGCACCGGCTTACCTTCCACGCGCATACCCTCGTAGGCATTGTAATCGGTGTGCATGTGATGGCCGCTGGCGCTGATGGTGTGATCGACCGCCGGGTCCCACACAACAATATCAGCGTCGCTGCCGACGGCCAGTGTACCCTTACGTGGGTAGAGACCGAAAATCTTGGCCGGGTTGGTGCAGTGAATCTCGACAAAGCGCGACGGGGTGATCTCCCCGCCGTTGACGCCAAGCTGCCATGTGACCATCAAGCGGTCTTCGATACCCGGCAGGCCGTTGGGGATACGCGAGAAGTCGTTATGCCCCAGTTCTTTGCCAGGACGGCGGTAGGATGGGTTCTGCGCTTCGTATTCAGCCCATTGGTGATTATCGTGGCTGGCCGCCCACTCCTGCCAGGGACCAACACCGCCTTCATACCAGAAATCGCAGTGATCGGTGGCGACCGTTTGAAGGGTGCCATCGCGCAGGGCGCTCCACAGGGCATGGTGATCGGCCTCATCGCGCAGCGGCGGCGAACATACATATTTCGCGCCCTCGAAGCCGCGCAGGCTCAGGCGCTCGGCGGTGAGCGCGAGATACTGCGGGCAGGTCTCGCCCATGACCGGGTAGCCCAGAGCGCGTCCCTGGCGCAGGAAGTCCACCGACGCTGCGCAGGTCATATGCACCACATACAGCGGGCATCCGGTAATCCCGGCCATGGTTACAGCGCGATTGGCAGCTTCGGCTTCGATTTCCGGCGGACGCGATGCCGCATGCCAGCGTGGATGGGTCAGGCCGGAAGCAACCAGTTCCTTGCGCAGCAGATACTCGATGTCGCCGTTCTCAGCATGGACCATCACCAGCATGCCGTATTGGGCGGCATGGCGCATGACCTGGAACAGACCGGTGTCGTCAATCTGGACCGACTCTTTGTAGGCCATCAGCACTTTGAGGCTGGTGATGCCATAGTCTAGGACTCGCGGGATGTCGTCCAAAACCTCCGGGCGAAAGTCGGAGAAGTTGGCGTGCAGACTGTAATCGATCTGGGCGGATTGCGCTTTGTCCAGCCAGATTTCGATGCCGTCTACCAGTGAGCCGCCTTTGGGCTGCACCGCGAAGTCGATGTGGGTAGTGGTGCCGCCGAAAGCAGCCGCCCGGTGGCCGCTGTCGAAGTCGCTGTTGCTGGATGTCTCGGCCAGGGGCAGGTGTAGATGGGTGTGGGCGTCCACCCCACCGGGCATGAGATACTTGCCGGTGCAATCCACCAGCGTATGTCCGGCGGGGTCAATCCGGGTGCCAATCAGGTCAATCTGTTCCCCTTCGACCAACAGATCAGCCCGAACCATGTCGCCAGCCGTAATCAGGGTGCCATTGGTGAAGAGTATGCCCATGAGGTTCCCTCGTCTAATTCAGATGACCGTCCCTATTGTCTGTCGAGTCCGCGTTGCGTTCAATATGCAGCATGACCTGATCGACATAGTAGTTGATCTGGTAGAGTGCGTTGAGCGCCCGGTCGCGCCGCCGCTCGCGCAAACGCTGGTCCTGAACGACCAGTTGCAGCAGGTCGACGGTCACGATGTAGAGTTCGAGCATGTTCTGTCCGATAGTGATGTCGCTGCTCAACTCGTAATAACGCATCAGATTGTGCCAGCCGAAGATATAATCCCAGAACACATCCTGTTCTACATAGCGGTGGTGCTTCTGATGGAAATCCACCGCCTGGAAACTCTGAACAATCGCATCTTCAATCTGGCGTCGCTGGATTCCAATTTTGTGAGAATACATGGTTTACTACCTTCAGTCGATGCTGCCCACGCCGCTAAGGTCAGGCAGCACGATTTCGCGTTCGATCAAAATCTCGCTTTCACCCGCTGCACCGACCGTAACCGGGACTTCGAGTTCAAATTCCTCAATGAAACACAGGGTCTCGTTTTCGATCTGGCAGTAATATACGGCCACCGTGCCAGTGAGTGTGGCTGTGCCTTCGTTCAGATTGACGGGTATGGTCACGTCAGGATTTTCAATGCGGATCTCGGCGGATTCGATGCCGACCGCATCACCGTCGGCGCGGAGACCAACCAGACTGGGTGCTGTCTCGTTGATCTTGTAACCATCGGGGAGAGTCAGGCGTAGGTTGACGCTGCCCGCGCCCGCTGCCAGCGTTTGTTCCGGCAGCACCAGCCGGTTGTCGTTTGCCTGATTGCCGCCGATAACGGTTACCCGCTCCTGGATTTGCAGCGCTTCCGGATTGGGGAAAACCAGCGTCTCGACGGTCTCGTTTGCCAGATCGATGATACGGATAACGTGGTTGTTGGTATCGGCCACGAACAACACCTCGCGCCCGTCGGGTAGCCGGGCGTATTCCAGGCCGCCGGGTTCATCGAAAGCCGCCTGTTCCGGGCCGCCATCGCTAAAACCACCGTTGCCGTCCTGTCCGAACAGCGTCGTGGTGACGTTATCGGCGTCAATCCGTTTGATTTTGCTATTGTAGGTATCCGCGATGTAGAGGATGCCGTCGGGTGTGCCGGTGACACCGAGTGCATGTTGCAGGCGTGAGTCTCCGAGTGCGCCGTCCACATCGCCAAAGTCGAACAGACTGTTATCGGTGGTACCCGAAAGGGTCTCGACCTCGCGCTCGTTGTAGTCGGCTACCCGGATGGTACTCGACTCCGAATCTGCGAAATAGAGCCGTCCATCACGGTAGTAGAGGCCGCTGGGTTGGGCCAGTTCGGAGCGCTCCAGGCTGGTATTGAGCATGGCCTCACGCCCGCTGCCAGCAGAGGGAGTCAGCCAGCCCTCTTCCAGATTCATCTCCCATATCTGGTGGGTGCCGGCCATCGCAATGTAGAGGGTGTCATCAACACCCAGTTCGACATCCCAGGGGCTGCGCAGATCGAAGTTGAGCGGATTGTCCACGATGGCGTCAAAGTTGATGATCCCGCTTCCTTTGCTGCCGGTCCCGGCCACAGTCGTGACGGTGCGTGAGTCCAGGTCGGCGGCACGGATGGCGTGATTGTTGGTATCGGCGATGTAGAGGGTGCTGCCGCGCAGGGCCATGCCTTGTGGTGTGTTGAAGGTCGCGGTCGCAAAATCGCCATCATCCATACCACGATAGCCGGTGCCGATGACATCCAGCACTTCGTAAGTCGTCAGGTCCGCGATGATAATCCGGTGGTGGCTGCTATCGGCGATAAACAGGCGGTCATCGGCTACTGTCACCTTGCCGGGAAAAGCCAGCAGTCCCGGCAGCGCACCATCACCCTCCGGCGCGAATTCCAGCGGCGTGCGGTCCAGTTCCTCATCCCAATAATCGACCATGCCGCCGATGAACTGGTCGAAGGCGTCGAACGGAATTTCACCCGATTGCAGCGCAACGATATTGCCCAGTGGGTCCACGATCATGAATGTGGGCCATGCCCGGATGCCGTAGGTGCGCCAGACGGCGAAATCCCGGTCGTTGATGATGGGGTGATGAACATCGTAACGCTGGGCGATCTGGCGGATGTTTTCGGTCTCGCCCTCATTGGCGAATTTGGCCGAATGCACACCGATGACGACCAGTTCGTCGGTGTATTTCTCTTCAAGCTGCTGCAACACCGGGATCATATGGATGCAGTTGATGCAGCCATAGGTCCAGAAATCGAACACCACGATTTTGCCGCGCAACCCCTCGACCGTCAGCGGTTCCGTCACGTTCACCCATTCCAGTCCATCGGGGAAGGGTGGCAGTGCCAGATCGGGGTTACCGGCATAGGGATTATCCTGTGCCATTGCCAGTCCACTAAATGCTGCTGCCACAATCAGGAACAACAAGATGTGCTTCATGAATTTATTCATCGCTCACTTACACCATTATTTCCAACCCTAACGCCGCTGTTTTAGTGTTTGATGAGTCCGGCGTTATGAATCGTACAGAGGACAGCAAACCACAGACATATTGCATGAATATCACAAACGAAGTGCCATGTTATTGCGCCGTCCTTTCTCATTTGCGTTTCATGGCCGGTTATTGTATATTTACTCAGATTTTATGAGGTTTTGAGGGCTAAAAATGGAGAAATCTCGGTTGGCGGGACGGCAGTATGTCCGTTTTGCATTCTACACAGTCGATCCCATGTGGCGACGTCTGGACCCCGATACCCAGGCCGAACACAAACGGGAACTACTGGCGACCATCGAGCAGTTTAACCGGCGGATGCTGCTGCGCCCCTACAGTCTGATGGGAACACGCGCTGACGCTGAACTGCTGCTGTGGCAAATCGCCGAAAGCGCGGAACCGTTCCAGGAGCTTGCGGCGGCCATCATGCAAACGCGCATGGGCGCTTATCTCAACATCGTCTATTCTTACTTCTCACAGACCAAACGCAGCATTTACGAAATCCGCGACATGCCGGGTGAAGATCAGGAACGGCTGGTTATCCAGCCATCGGAGGCGAAATATCTGTTCGTCTACCCCTTCATCAAAACCCGCGACTGGTATCAACTCTCCAAACACGCCCGCCAGGGGATGATGGACGAACATATCGTCGTCGGTCGCAAATACCCGGCGGTCAAGTTGAACACCACCTACTGCTTCGGGCTGGACGATTACGAGTTCATCGTCGCCTTCGAGACCGATGAACCGGCGGACTTCCTCGATCTGGTGCAGGAACTGCGCGAGACCGAAGCCAGCCGTTATACCTTGCAGGATACGCCGCTGTTCACCTGCATGAACATGCGTCTGGCCGAAGCCCTGGACGCGCTCGGCGGTCCGGCGGTGGCTGAGCCGGTGGAAGAACAAGCGATATCGGTTGAAGCGCAATGGGTTGAAGTCGGTGCATTGGATGACCTGGAGGCGCAGCAGGTGATCTACCTGGACGGCAATCAGGTGGCGGTGTTCAAGGTCGGGGACGAACTCTACGCACTGGAAAATCGCTGCTCTCATGCACGCGGTCCTTTGACTGAAGGTACGGTAGACGCTCACGAATGCAGCGTGACCTGTCCCTGGCACTACGGCAAGTTCGATCTCCGCAGCGGTCAGGCGGTTGACGGCGTGGTCAGTGCGCCGGTGCGCAGTTATGCGGTTGAAGTGCGCAACGGCGTGGTCTATGTCGGCACGCAGAAGGAAGGTCTGCCTGTATGAGCTACGATGCGCTCATTCTCATCTCTTACGGCGGGCCGGAAGGTATGGACGATGTGATGCCCTTCCTGCGCAACGTACTGGAAGGTAAGCGGGTGCCGGAAGCGCGGATGCGCGAAGTCGCCCATCACTACGAGTTATTCGGCGGGGTGAGTCCGCTGAACGCGCAAAACCAGGCACTGATCGCCGCCATCGAAGACGATTTCGCCGAACATAGTGTAAAACTGCCGGTGTACTGGGGCAATCGCAACTGGCAGCCCTATCTGGTGGACACGCTGCGCCAGATGCAGGCCGACGGTATCAAACGGGCGCTGGCCTTTTTCACCTCGCCCTACAGCAGTTATTCAAGCTGCCGCCAGTATCTTGAAGACATCGACCGCGCCCGCGCTGAAATCGGCGATGGTGCGCCGGAGGTGCATAAACTGCGAGCCTACTTCAACCATCCCGGATTTATCCAGCCAAACATCGACAATTTCCGCGCTGCCCTGGATCAGATTCCGGCAGACCGGCGCGATGCCGCCCATGTCGTCTTCACCGCGCACAGCATCCCGCTGGCGATGGCGCGTGGCAGCGCTTATGAAGCGCAGTTGCAGACGGTCTGCCGTCTGGTGACCGGCGATCATCCCCATTGGTGTCTGGTTTACCAGAGCCGCAGCGGTCCACCACACCAACCCTGGCTGGAACCGGATGTGGGCGACTATCTGCGCCAACTTTATGCTGACGGTGTGACCGACGTGGTGGTGATGCCCATTGGCTTTATCTCCGACCATATGGAGGTACTTTACGATCTGGATACCGAAGCCGAACAAATTGCGGGGGAAATCGGGCTGAACATGGTCCGGGCGGCGACAGTCGGCACCCATCCCACCTTCGTCCAGATGATCCGCGAACTGGTGCTGGAACGCCAGACCGGCGACGCAGCACGGCGCTACCTGGGGGCGATGGGGCCATCGCATGACGTTTGTCCAGCGGACTGCTGCCTTTTGGCGACAGTCTTATGACATGTATCACTATATCGATCTAGGTGAAATAGCTAATATCTGCATAGGATTTAGCAGATTTTAGCAGATTTAGGACTGATTATGAGTTATCCACCACCGCGACTGGTCTTCTGGGAAACAACCGCCGGATGCAATTTGCGCTGCATTCACTGCCGCCGGGTGACGGTGGCTGATCAACTGACACCGCAGGATTTGACGACCGAAGAGTCGTTCCGCATGATCGATGATATTGCGGCGACGGGCAAGCCGGTCTTCGTCCTCTCCGGCGGTGAACCGCTGTTCCGCCCTGACATCTACGAGATTGCCCGTTACGCCGCTGACGCCGGTCTGCCGGTTGCGCTGGCGACCAACGGCACCCTGGTCGATGACGCAGTGGCGGCCCGGATCGCGGCGAGCGGTGTCCAACGTGTGAGTATCTCGTTCGACGGTGTCGACGCTGCCACCCATGACATGTTTCGTGGTTTGCCCGGCTCGTTCGACGCCGCCATTCGCGGGATGAAGGCGCTGCAAGCGGTCGGTATCCCGGTGCAGATCAACACCACCATCGCCAATCACAACAAGGCCCAGCTTGAGTCCATGCTGGCGCTGGCGAAAGACCTGGGCGCGGTGGGGTTGCATCTGTTCCTGCTGGTGCCGGTGGGCTGTGGCGTGGAAATCGCCGAGGACCAGATGATTAACGCGCAGGAATACGAGCGCGTTCTCAACTGGCTTTACGACACTGAGCGCAGTGAACCGGATTTGCAGTTGAAAGCGACCTGTGCGCCCCACTACTTCCGTGTGATGCACACCCGTCGTGCTGAAGACAAGCGCAACGGCATGGAACTGCCGCTTCCCGCCAGCCATCACCGTCAGGTACACGGCCACAAACATATGCACGCCGCCACCAAAGGCTGTCTGGCCGGTACGGGTGTCTGCTTTGTGTCGCACCGGGGCGAGGTTTTTCCCTGTGGCTATCTGCCTGTCGAGGCCGGTAATGTCCGCCAACAGGATTTCGGCACTATCTGGCAGGACAGCCCGTTGTTTGCCGAAATGCGCGATCCGGACCTGCTGGAAGGCAAATGCGGTGCGTGCCAGTTCAAGTCCCTGTGCAGTGGATGCCGCGCCCGTGCTTACGGCGTCACTGGTGATTATCTTGCGGAAGAACCCTTCTGCGCTTACCAACCCGAAACACGCGAAGTTGTTTTGAATTAGTTGAGGTCGTATGAGAAGCAAGATTATCGTAAGTCTGCTTTGGTTTATCCTGATGCTGCCCGGTGTGGCGGCTCAGGAGAACAATACTGTCACCATGGCGCTGACGCTGGACCCTGGCACACTTGATCCACACGGCGCACCGCATCCGAGCAGCCCGGTGCTGCTGGCCTATGTGTACGATACGCTGGTCTTCCAGGATGAAACCGGCAAGCTTCAGCCCTTCCTGGCCGAAAGCTGGACGGTTGAAGATGGGGCAATCACCTTCATGCTGCGTTCCGGCATTGTCTTCAGCAATGGCAACCCGGTCAATGCCGATGCGGTGATCTTCACCTTCGAGCGTCTGAAAGAAATTGGTCGGCGGTCGCTTATCTACAGTGATATTGCTAACGTTGCGGCCTTTGAAAAAGTCAGCGATATGGAAGTCCGTTTCGTCCAGTCCGAACCATCGGTGACGCTCCTGAGCGCCCTGTCGTATCCCTTCGCCGCCATTCTCGACCCGGAGGCGACCACCAGCGCCGGTGAAGACTATGGCGTGAACCCGGTCGGCAGCGGTCCTTTTATGCTGAAAGAATGGGTGCCGCAAAACAGTATGCGCTTCGTCCCCAATCCCAATTATCATAACCAGCGGCCTACCGATAATCCCGACCAGCAGCCCCAAGTTGAAGAACTGCTGGTACGCTTCACCCGTGAGGACTCGACTCGGGTCAACGCCCTGCTGACCGGCGAGATCGACATCGCTTATATATCGTCCGCGCCGCAGTTGGCGCGTCTGGCAGACAACCCTGATTTCACGATAATGGACGATCCATCTCGCGGTATGGCACTGTTGGGCTTCAACAGCGGACGTGCGCCCTTTGATCAGGCAGAAGCACGGCGGGCGGTGGCTCAGGCGGTCGATAAGCAGTTCATGATCGAGGTAGCTGTACCCGGTATGGCGCAAATCCTCAACACACCGCTCCCACCGACCATCTTTGGCTATAATCCGGACCTGGAAGCGACAGCCCCCGGTTATGATGTGGTGGCGGCTCGCCAGTTGATCGGCACGAGCAGCTACGACGGTCGAGAGATCACGATCCTGACGTCCAGTTTCCCCACGCATGATACGATGGCGACCATTTTGCAGGCACAACTCGCTGAAATCGGCATCCCGGCGACCATCAACATTCTGGATTATGCTGGCATGCGGGCGGCGGCGGCGGCGGGGGAATATGATATTTTGCTGACACGCTATAACTGGAACGATCCCGATGTACTGCGGACCTATCTGGCGACCGACAGCAGCAGCAATCGCTACTTCTACAGCAATCCAGCACTGGATGCGTTGGTCGAGCAGGGCCGGGCAGAGTTCGATGAAGCAGCACGGTTCGACATTTACACCGAAGCGCAGCAGATCGTCATTGACGAAATGCCCTGGGTGCCGTTGTTCCTGCCCATCACCAGGATTGTCGTGAGTAACCGACTGCAAAATGTCAATGTGCTGCACAGCCATGTGATTTTTGACGATGTGGTTATCGCCGGGTGAAGGTATGCAGATTGTCCTGCGCCGGGTATTGATCGCGATACCCACACTCTTGTTGTTGTCGTTGGTGGTCTTTCTCCTGCTGGAACTGGCTCCCGGCGACGTAACCTTCGCTGTTCTCGATCCGAGCAGCGATCAGGGTGATGCAGTCCGTGAAGAACTGGGCCTGAACCGCCCGGTTCTCTTGCGTTATGTTGATTATGTGGCGAATCTCCTGCGCGGCGACATGGGCAATACGGTTCGCTCCGGCCAGCCTGTGGTGCGCGAAATCGGGATTCGACTGCCTTATACACTGGCTCTGATTGCGGCATCGATCCTGCTGGGTACACTGGCCGGTGCAACAATGGGGATCATCGCTGCACACCAACAGGGTAAGCTGGCCGATACCGTCATCACCGGGCTGATCTCGGCGGCGATGGCGACGCCCACCTTCTGGTTGGCGTTGGTGCTGGTGAATGTGTTTGCGCTGCAATTGCGCATCCTGCCCGTGTTCGGTGCGGATAGTCTGAAGCATCTCATTTTGCCGGCTGTATGTACCTCGCTGACACTGGTCCCTGGCATTGCCCGGTTGACCCGCGCCAGCTTGCTCGAGGCACGCGGTGCAGATTTTATCCTGTTTGCCCAGTCGAAAGGGCTTTCCGGTCTTCGCATTCTGCTGCGCCATATCACACCGGTGGCGGCCATCTCAGTCGTAACTTATATCGGCTTGCAGACCGTGCGGCTCATCAGCATCGTCACGATTATGGAGATCATTTTCAGTTGGCCCGGTTTAGGCGGATTGGCGATTAGTGCGGCCTTTGACCGTGATCCTTTTCTGGTGCAGGGGACCACACTGACCATCGCTGCACTCACTTTTGCCATTTTGTTCCTGGTCGATGTCATCGTCGCCTACCTGGACCCACGAATCGCACGAAAGGCGGTCTAGTTTGCGTGTTTCTGATGCGTTCAACTACCGAATTCGCATTGAACCACAGACCAGGACAACCCGGCAGCGGTTTGTTTGCCGGTCGCTGGTTACCGGTGCTGTCATTGTCGCGATAGTCATCGGTGTGGCGCTGCTGGCCGATGTGATTGCCCCATACGACTTCGCCAGGATGAACCCGACCGCACGCATGCAGGCCCCGTCGCTGGACCATCCGTTTGGCACCGATGTGTTCGGACGAGATTTGTTCAGCCGGGTGGTTGTGGGAGCCAGGTTGAGCCTGGAAGTGGCGCTGCTGGCGGTCGGCATTGCGGCGCTACCCGGTGTGCTGCTCGGTACGGTGGCGGGCCTCTATCCCGGTTTGGTGACCGGTGTGCTGTCCTTTGTTATGGATGCGTGGATGGCAGTACCGGGGTTGTTGCTGGTCATCGCCCTGACGGCGGCGTTGGGGCGCTCGACACTGGTGCTGGCGGTGGCCCTGGGATTGGCGGGTATCCCAACTTATTACCGGTTGGCACGGGTGGAGAGTCTGCGGGTCAGCCAATCGCTGTATATCGAAGCGGCCCGTTCATTGGGTGCAAAGGATCGCCATGTGGTGTGGTGCCATGTGCTGCCTAATGTGATGCCGACGCTGCTTGTACTCATCACACTGCGGACCGGCTCAATGCTGATGGCGGTTAGCGCCTTCAGCTTTATTGGGTTGGGCGCACAACCACCGGAACCGGAATGGGGGGCGCTGCTGGCGGAAAGCCGTGATTACATGCAGCAGGCATGGTGGCTGATGGTTTTCCCCGGTATTGCCATCGCGGTGACCGTTTTTGGTTTGAACACATTGGGTGACGGTCTGCGTGATCTGCTGGACCCGAAGAAAGGCACAAAATCTTGAATCTGGTGATTATTGGCGGTGGAATAGCCGGAATGGCGACCGCCTATTATGCGCAGAAGGCCGCAGAGGAAAAGGGCCTGGACGTAAGCATAACCCTGGTGGAACGCGATGAACGTCTCGGTGGCAAAGTCACCACCGATACCCGCGAGGGCTTCGTGGTCGAAGGTGGACCGGACTCGTTCATCACGCAGAAGCCCTGGGCATTGGCGCTGGCCCGTGAACTGGGGCTTGAGGAGCAGTTGGTCGGCACCAACGATCACCGGCGCAAGACCTATATTCTGCGCCGGGGTAAGCTGCACCAGATGCCCGACGGACTGACTCTGGTGGTCCCGACCCGCTTCTGGCCTTTCGTCAAGTCGCGCTTGATCTCATGGCCGGGCAAACTGCGCATGGGGATGGATTTGTTCATCCCACCGAAAGACGATGACGATGATGAGAGTCTGGCCGATTTCATGCGGCGGCGGTTGGGCCGCGAAGCACTGGAAGTCCTGGGCGAACCGATGCTGGCGGGTATCCATGTGGCCGAAGCGGAAACCTTGAGTCTGATGGCGACTTTTCCCCGCTTGCGCGATACTGAGCGCAAATATGGCAGTCTGACGAAGGGCATGATCGCCGCCCGCAAGAATCGACCACCAGCCAAAACCTCAATGTTCATGACGTTGCGCGGTGGCCTTAAGACTCTGATCGGGGCGCTGGAAGAGACCTTTCGCGGCGATGTTTTCACCGGGCGTGGTGTGACCGCGTTGGAAGACGGCACCGTGCATCTCGATGACGGCACAACCCTGCCAGCGGATGCGATCATCCTGGCGACACCGGCCTATGTCGCGGCGGACCTGCTTGGACCGGGCGAATTGGCCGACTTGCTCAATGGAATTCGCTATGTCGATACGGCGACCGTCTCTCTCGGTTTCGATGCAGATGAGATCGGTCACCCATTGAACGGCTTCGGCTTTGTCATCCCGCACAGTGAACCGACCCGCCTGCTGGCCTGCACCTGGACCAGCACCAAATTCGACCACCGAGCGCCAAACGGTCAGGTGCTGCTGCGGGTGTTTGTGGGTGGTCCCCGGCGGCAGGAGCTTGTCCGGTTGGACGATGCCGAACTGATTCAGATCGTGCGCGACGAACTGCGCACGATCATGGGTATCTCGGCGGAACCGACGCTGGCGCGAGTCTTCCGCTGGTATAAAGCCAATCCCCAATACGATGTCGGCCACCTGGATCGTGTGGCGCAAATGGAGGCGCTCTGTCCGCCGGGTGTTTACCTGACAGGCAGTGCTTATCGTGGAGTCGGTATGCCGGACTGCATCCACCAGGGCCAGCAGGCCGCAGCGAAAGCCATCGACTACCTGTCGGAGATGGTGACACTCTGCATCGACTAAAGTCGAGCAGCTTCTTGAGAACCCCATGTCGA
>CAYQJO010000124.1:0-12181 GCA_964417785.1 uncultured Anaerolineaceae bacterium
CCACCAGCGACAACGAGCAGAAAGAATCATGAGGGTACGCCCTGAGCGTACCCCCTTCCAGCACCATTATACGGCGACAATCTCGAAGCTGCCCACACCGCCCTTGTAATTGATCGTGATCTTGTCATCGGCGTTGGCGAAGTCTTCGGTCTCCCACACACCGTGTGCGCCGACACCGCTCTTGCCTTCGATCCGCTCGAAGTGCGGCGGTACCTTCACATCGCCCAGGCCGCTGCTGGCCTTCACATGAACTGATGCCCCCAGCGGAATGTGGAAATGAACCTCCCCCACACCACCGTTAACGTCCAGATCAATGTTGGTGTTGACGGGCAGAGTCACATGCGATTCACCCACACCCATATTCATCTTGATCGCATAGCCCGTCTCTGACTCCGGCAGCGTGATATGCGGCTCGCCGACACCGGCGTCAAATTTCAACCCGGTAAGCTGAATCTGGCTCAGGTCCATTTCCGATTTGCCCACGCCAGCGTGGATGTTCACATCCATCGGCACATCTGGACTCAGCCGGACATCCCAGCGCAAATCCTGGCGGTTGCCAAAGCTGCCAATCGCCTGCCGGATACTCTTCATCACCGGATTGACTGCCTTCTGCTGGCGCAGGGCGATGTCTTTGTGCGGGCCTTCGGTGCTGCTGAACTCGATCTCACCCACATAGGCGACATCGGCTTCAAACAAATTGTCGGAATCCACCAGTGGCTTGACCGTGTTCTCACCCACCGAGAAATGCAGATTGATCGACGCAGAGGTCGCACCGTCTTTGGGTTCGCTGAAGCTGTCGGCCTTCAGTTCTTCTTCTTCTGTCACCGATGTAACCAGGTTATTCAGACGCTCACCCAGATTCTCAAACGAGAATGACCATTCAGTCACGAAGTTTTTCGGTTTTTCTTGCTCGCTCATGTCATGTCCTTTTTGTCATATCATCACTTCTATATACGCACTGAACGGCAGATTTGTTGCTGCATCAATTCGGATTACCGCAAATCTCCGGACCTTCGGGCGGATAAGTCCAGGTTTGCTTGAGCGAGACACCGCCGCTGAGTGACTGAAATTCGCGGTAAGTCGCCAGCAAGCCATCACAATCGCCCAGGATTTCCGCTGCCTGCCCCTGGAGATACCAGCATTCAAACAATTTGTCATCAATCGGTGTGCGATTGGCGACGGCCAATGAGGTACAGCGATTGAGACTGTGCTGCGCTTCCAGGAAGTCACCGGCCAGAAAATACTCGCGTCCCAAAGCGTGCCAGCCAGCCGTCCAGCGGGGTGCCGCTTGCGTGACCTGACGGCAGTAATCCAGCGCCGTTTCGCGCTCGCTGAGCAGGCTGGAAAGCTCACACATACGCAGCCGCACCTTCACATTGTCCGGGTCAAAAGCCATGATGCGAAAATACGCAGCGGTGGCCGCATTGAAATCACCGGTCTGCAATGCATAGAGTGCCTGCTCAAAATACAGAACCAGCAGCCGGTTATTGAGCGCTATCGCCTCCTCGACTGCGGCCCGCGCCTCGTCGTACCGGCCCACATCAGCCAGTGTGATCGCCAGCACCCGGCGGGCATCCAATCCAGCATCGGGCAGGGTGTTCAGCGTCTCGGCCTCCCGCAAGGCATTCTCGTAACCGCCGGCCTGGGCATTGGCGAGGCTCAACGCAATTCGTGCTATCTGGTTGGTCTCATCCTGCCGCAGCACCTGCCGGGCCAGATTCCAGGCTTCTTCGGATTGACCGGCAGCCTGGAGCGCATAGGCGTGCAGCGCCTGTACCCGCAGGTCATCCGGGTGCCATTCGACAGCATCCCGCGTCACTTGCAGTGCGACCTCGCGGTCGATGTCGCGGTTGTAATCAGTGTAACTGCGATAGATGAGCGACCGTACCAGAAGCGATAGCGCGTCAATGGAATCCGGGTGGTTGTTCCATACCTGACGCGAGAGATTCGCCGCCGTATCCAGATCGCCCCGGTCAAAGGCTTCGTTAGCGTCGCGTAGGTCCGCTGTAGCGCTGCCGGTTGGGCTGCGATTCAGGTTTTCATCCAGCCAACCCTGCGAAAGAAATCCGATACCGACCAGAGCCATCAGAAGAAACGTCAACGGCAGGCACCCCGACCGCCGCCGCCGGGTCCGAAAAGTCAGCCGCGAACGGCTGCGCTGTATCCGCATGTATACCCCAGAAAATAGCCTTGATGCAGACCAGTATAGTAAATCTGCGGCGCAGCGCAATCAAGCGGATTGCTGGTGATCGGGTTCGGTGTGGATGGTCACACGGTTGAGGTCATCCAGGTTGGCCCGCAGCAGCACCTCGGCGTCCTCGGTCAGATTGTGGGCGTATTCCAGGCTGACATCACCGTCCAGGGCCGCGTGCAGGCTCAACGATAGGCCCGATTGGCAGCGCGACACTCGCACATGGTGCCAATCAACGGCAGGGAACCGGTCTTGCAGTAACGTGAGGACCCGCTGGATAACACTACGCGATTCGACCGACCTATAATCTATCGGTGCCACCGGCTCGATATGGGTGACAACCTCGTTGATCTCCGGTAACTGACTACGAAGACGGCTTTCCAACCGGGTCACTCGTATGTGGGCCGTTTCCAGAGTCTCGGTCGGCGGGACCTCGACATGCAGTTCCAGCGTGTCTCCGATCCGTTGGACCTCGTGGGTTGCCAGTCCCATGCCGTCGGCAATAGAGCGCACTGCCAGCGCATAATCCACACCCGCCGACTCATCGGGCAGGAAATGAACTTCGACCTCGTCAACCTCCCCCAGGGCGGAACATAACCGCTGTCGGATGCTATCGGCGATGGCGGCGCTGTGGCGAGCGGTGATCTCAGGCGCGACCCGCACATCAATATCGATGTGGGGCGCGTCCTCCGTACCCCGACTGCGAGCGCGGACAACCGATTTGACATAAGGCGTACTGGCGACAAGATCGGCAAGCTGCTGCGGCGAATAGGGCGCACGATCCACCAGAACGGCGCTGGTCTGGGTGAGAATCCGCCATGCGGCATGGCCGATCAGAGCTACCACTATCAGTGCTGCGACCACATCGACCCACAACCAGCCCAGACTGCTCACGACGACCATGCTGAACAGCACCGACAGCGTAACATAGACATCGGCGCGGGTGTTGGCAGCATCGGCCAGCAGCAGTTCCGAATGCAGCCGCCGTCCCTGACGAATCTGGTAGGTGCTGACGCCAATGTTGACCGCCAGCGTCGCCAACATAACGCCGAAGGTCAGCGGAGTCAGATTGAGCGGTGTGCCACCGCTTACCAGGCGCTCCAGCGCCCCGCCGGCGATTTCCCAGGCCACCAGAATCAAAAACATACCGATCAGTAATGCCGCCAGGGTCTCAAATCGCTGGTGGCCGTAGGGGTGGTCATCATCTGGCGGACGAGACGCAAGCAGGCTGGCGATCAGCGCCATCACGTTTGACACACTGTCGATCAGCGAATGGAAGCCGTCGGCGGTTATTGCCAGCGCACCACTCGCCAGACCGACCCCAATCTTGCCCACTGCGACTGTCAAATTAAACACCAGGGTAATCACCAGCACCCGGCGGACCTGTCCTGCTGCCATCTGCTTCACCTCGTCCGATCAATGTTCTCATCGTAGAGCGCAAAGGCCGGTTTCGACAAGCAGGAACAGATAACTTAGGCCCTTCTAGCCCACAAGCCCTTCAGCCGAATTGTCCGATTTGGACACCGTTGATTTGCGGTTTAGGCCAGTCAAAACGGCTGGACGCTGCCGACCACATCCGCCACCACTTCGTCGGTGATGTTGCCCTCGGCATCGCAAACCACCTGACTGACCTCGATGGTACGCACATCAAGCGGCCCCGGAATGAGCGTGATCTGGCAGGTGTTCTGGAATCCGGTCAGGGTGACACGATCCTCGCCCACACGCACAACCAGGTCAGCTTCGCCCTGATCCTGGTAGCGGGAGACGGCTTCGGCGGCGATGACATCCAGGCTGGTTGGATCGCTGATGCCGAAAATGGACGCGATAGTCACCACATACGGGCTGTCGGGCGGCGTGATGGTGGGCGCGGTCAAACCATAGAGGCCGGGTTGGCGAAGCAGTTGCCAGTCCTGCGGATAGGTTACTTGCAGACCGATTTCGCCCAGGTTTTCCGTAACCGTCGCCATACCGCCGAAGGGCTGCTCGACCGGATAGAAGAACGTCAGCGAGGCGCTGAAGGTCTCCCACAGGTTTTGTGCGACCGCCGTCTCATCGCGCCGAGCCGGATCGACTGGCGACAGCACAAACTGGTAGAGCGTATCCTGCCAGATGACAAATACCTGCCGGTTGCCGGTCGGACCGGGCAAACTTTCGGTCATCACCGCCGGTTTGTGATCCAGCACGTCCTCTACGAAGCCTGCATCCGGCACCAGGGCCAGCCATTCGGCCACCACATCGTCCAGACTCCGCCCGTCCGCCGGTTCGACCAGGATCGACAATGATACCAACAGATTATCCACCGGGAAGATCGTCTCAGTCCCCATATCGTTTGCGGTGATGTCGAATCCACCAGGAACCAGATAGCAATAGCCAAATGCCTCGTTCACATGGCTGATCTGGTCCGCACCGGCTTCCGGGCAGACTTCGGTTCCGTGCGGCGGCGGGATCATCCCTTCTTCCAGCGTCAATGAGGTTGCAGCCAGCACCTCGTTCACACGCACCTGATAGGTCCCGGTGGGCAGTCCGGCAATATCAACCGGTACGACTTCCTCGAATGGAACCAATGCCTGTGTACAAATCATTTCGGTATTGCGCGACGCCAGCATGTTGATCTGAATTTCGTCGGCGGTCATCTGCTGTGTATGCCCGATCAGCCGGGTGCATCCATCAGCCAGATTGCCGGTGACGGTCACGCTGACCTGGACCGGCAGCGACTCCATCAGGTTGATTTCGACCTGTTCTACATACACGCCCGTTTGTGCCACCACACCTATCATCGCCAGCAGCAGCACGAGCAAAACAATCACGAGTTTTGTCATGACCCCTCTCCATCCACATGGCTTTTACACTTCGATTGTACCCGCCTCGCCGGTGCCTGTCTGGATGATTGGCCTACGCAACAGTACAATGAGAGTACCTGATTGTGGAGAAAAACCATGCCCGAAAAGATTCTCATCGTAGATGACGAACAACGGATCATTGATCTGGCGCAAATGTATCTGGAACAGGAAGGTTATGAGGTCAGCAGCGCCACCGACGGCAAAATCGCATTTGACACCATCATGACCCAAAAACCCGGACTGGTCATTCTCGATTTGATGCTGCCCGGTATGGATGGATGGGAGATTTGCCGCCGTGTTCGTGCCGAATCCGATGTGCCGATCATCATGCTGACGGCCCGCAGCGATGACATCGACAAAATTGTGGGGCTGGAACTGGGTGCTGACGACTACCTGACCAAGCCGTTTAACCCACGCGAGCTGGTGGCTCGCATCAAGGCCATTTTGCGGCGCGGCGGCAGTGAACGGCGCAGCAGTGACAGCGGCAGTGGAGCCATCAGCCTGGGCAACCTGACAATTGAACCAGACCGGCGTACCATCAAAGTCGCGGGGAAAACGGTTGATCTGCGCATGAAGGAGTTCGATCTCCTGCTGACACTAGCGCGTGACCCGGGTTTAGTCTTCAGCCGCGAGAAACTGCTGGAAATCGTGTGGGGCTATGACTTTGCCGGTGAAACCCGCACCGTCGATGTCCATATCGCTCATCTGCGCCACAAGCTCCAGGGGATGACACCCACCATTGAGACCGTCTGGGGTGTCGGCTATAAGCTGGAACACGGATAAATGTTTACGCTGCGCCTGAGATTGCTCATCTCCTATCTGTTTCTGCTCTTTATCACGTTGGGCGGCTTTTCCCTCGCTTTCTTTCTGGCCGCCAGCGCTCAACCTGCACCCACCCAACCGACTTACCAGCAGCTCATCAACCTGCTGCCGGGTCTCAGTCTGGCCGATCTGGTCACCGAGTTTCCGCTGCGCGATAACACCGTAACATTTGAGGAACTGTGGGATAACTTCGCGGAGTCACGCGGCGTGCGGGTACTTTTGGTATCGGTCAACCGTCAGATGGTCGTTTATGACAGTGCCGATACCTACACGATGGGCGATACGCTCACCCTGGAACCAATCGACCGGCGTGTCTTACGGGGTATCCCGCCAGCCTCCGTGCCAATCACGCTGGATAATGAACTGGTTTACGGCAGCTTTGTTGATCACGACCGGGAATGGCTGTACGCTGGATACACCAATCTCGGCGGCACGAGGCGCACCGCACTGGTGATTGCCCGTCCGCGTCCTACACAATCGCTGCAAAACACCCTGTCCGAATTCGGTTTTGCCCTGGCCCGGCCTCTGCTGCAAGCGGGGGTTGTTGGTCTGGTTATCGCGGCAATCCTGGCGGTCGTCATCAGCCGGACGATTGCCCGACCGCTGCAAGCCGTCAGTCTGGCCGCCTCAGCCGTCGCCAAAGGCGACCTGGATCAGCGCGTGCCGGTCAGTGGACCGCCGGAGGTACGCTCAGTCGCCGAGTCCTTCAACCGTATGAGCAGCGAGGTCCGTGCAACGCAGCAGGCGCAGCAAGATTTCGTCGCCAACGTCTCACACGATCTCAAAACGCCGCTGACGTCGATCCAGGGTTATTCGCAGGCAATCGTGGATGGAACCGCAAAAGTCCCGGCCAGAGCGGCTGAGATCATCCATGAGGAAGCCGAGCGCCTCAACCGGATGGTCACCGATTTGACCATGCTGGCGCGTATCCAGGCCGGGCAGCTTCCCATGCAGATGACCTCGCTGGATGTAGCACAAATCGTGCAGACGGTCGCCGATAAGCTGGCGGTTGTGGCCGAGCCTAAGGGCATCACCCTCACGACCGAGACGAGTATCATACCCGCCATTGAGGGCGACGGCGACCGGTTGGTCCAGATGTTGAATAATCTGGTCGGGAACGCCATCAAATACACCGAAGCGGGCGGCAGTGTCGGCATCAGAACGCGAGTCAACAAAGGCGGGGTCGAGATTGAAGTCCGCGACACCGGCATTGGCATCCCCCAGGACGAACTACCGCGCATCTTTGAGCGCTTCTATCAGGTGGATAAAGCACGCGGGCCGCGTCGGGGTACCGGCCTGGGACTGGCGATTGTGTACCAGATCGTCCAGGCACACGGGGGCCGCATCAGTGTGTGGAGCGAGAAAGGCAAAGGGACCGCGTTCACCATCTGGCTGCCGCTGCCGGGCAAGGTCACGGCCATTCACCTGGCATAGCCTTTTAAACCCACACACTATTACAAAAAGAATATACTAAATGTCTATAGATCAAAGGAAAAATTTCCACACCGGTCCGGTGTTCGATTTCCTTACTCGCTGCGCTTGCTGGGATGCAGCAGCAGCAGCATAGCATATGGTTTTAGCTGTGTGTCTTCATCTTTCTCGTGCAACCCACTGAATTCTTCCAGAAGAGCGTCCAGCCGACTGTAAAAATCCTCAGCTTCTTCCGGCTTGAGACGTAATCGCCCCTGAGTGAGCATCAATCGCCGGTGTTTGGGTGCTTCTTCTTCGAGATCAACCAGCCCTTCCATCATGCTCTCGCGCAGGTCCTCGTGAGCGGCCCCAAAGACCCCACCCAGAGTTACCGACAGTCCCTCGTCGAAGTCCGCCGCCCCTGGTGATAACAGACCCGGTGCCACTTTGTAGGTTTTGGCGGTCCGCTGGTAGTGCTTTTCGACAATGCCGGAGACAATCCGTGTATCCACCATCTGGATCAGGCCGTGCTTTTCCAGTAGATTGAAGTGGTAATACAGCTTGGTTGGCGGTTTATCGATCCGTGTAGCGACCTGCTTCACGGTACCGGGTTTGCGCAAGTAGCTGATGATGTTCAGCCGTAGTGGGTCGGCCAGCACCTTCAGTGTTTCCAGATCAGAAATCATCAATTCATCAACAGTCACGGATGGTGACTGTACCACATCATCGCTCATACCTTGTTCAACGTTTGATTACGGTCAACACAACTATTTATACCATACGCAATGGTTGGAATCTACTCAACTGTTCAGGCGCGAGTCACCGGGCGCAACCTCATACACCGCCTGCCAGGGCAGATAATGTGTATAGATGCTGTCACGCTGAATCTCGTTGCCGTCCATATCGCGGATGATCCGTTCAACCTCCACATCGGCCCCTTCCGCAGCGTAATCCACCTGGATGATTTGCCCCGGTTGCAGATCGCGGTTGGCCTCAAACGCAGGTGGTTCCGATGGCATCACGTTGCGAACCTCCGGCTGGCTTACCTCGACAACGCGGCCCGGATTGGTGCTGTAAAAGCGGAATTGCAGCGAGTTGTTGGCGGGATAAACCGAGGTCTCGATTAACAGGTGATAGGGCGTGTCGTTCTGGAAACGGAAATCGCGCTCCGGCGACCAGATAGCCGCGTCTAATCCGGGCGGGGCGTTATTCAGTTCGTAGTAGCCCACCCGGTAAGCGTGGGAGTTGCGCTCAATGATCGTGTAGCCACCGAAGAACGCCGCCCGGAACACGGTTGTACTCACCTGACAGATTCCGCCGCCGACGCCAGCGACCGTCCGCCCGCCGACAATGACTTTGCCTTCCAGGAATCCGGCCTCCTCACTCACATCACCCAGGAAGTAGTTGAACGAGAACTCCTCACCCGGGCCGATAATGATCCCGTCGTATAATGACGCGCCGTGTGCGATATTGTGCCGCCGGTTGCCGGTCGAGCCGGTGTAGATTGTGGTGGCTTCAGCCACCATTGTCGTAATGCCCAGTGCCTCAGCGGTGATGCCATTGTGATAACGGGGTTCGGTGTAATTGAACGCCATCGGCACGGTGCGCCGATCATAACGAAAAACAGCCTCTTCCAGTCGTGCCAGCGTCTCCGCCACGTTAAGCTGCCGCCCACTCACGGCTGGCCGGATGATCTCTAGCTGGCGTGTTTGATCGTTGAAATGAAAGCGACCATCGCGTGGCGGCACCAGCAGACCAGGGGTCAGTTCATCCAGGAACGCCGCGAACACCCTCATATCGACGCTGACGGTGTGACGCAGCGACCCATCCGGGTTTTCGACCAGATCGGTGCGCAGCAAAGCACGTATCTGGTCGGCGCTGATGGTCCAGGGACCGAGTGCCTCGCCACTGACCACCAGTTCCAGCGAACCGGAAAGTGCGGCCCGAAGCTGGCTGGCCGCCTCATCTGCGTTCCAGATGCGCGGCGATGTTTCGTCATATACCAGTGGAATCTCGCCGCCAGGAACCAGAGTTGTGATGGCTGCATCCAGCCGGCCCAGGGTGGCCGGGATGTTCAGGGTGCGGCCAACCTGACCGGGTGTGGTGAGAACCTCGTCGCCTTCCACCCGCAGTGTTGCATCGGCGGGTGGACGGTCGGTTGTGCGGGCAATTTCCGCCAGCCGCGACAGCGCCAGGCTCTGATTGTAACGGATGATCGGCGTTATGGCCTGCCCGTTGAACCACACTCTGGCACGATCCACCAGACCGCCGGAGATGTCATTGTCCACCAGAGTTGCCTGCATAACCGTCGCCTCGGCATCGAAGGACAGGCCCAATTCTCCGGCGCTAAGCTGCCAGAAATCGTCACCATCGTGGAAGGTGAAAACGGCGTTATCGTCGTAGGCGAACTGGGACGCCAGCATATTGACGGCAGCGGCAGGAGTCATACCACCAATATCCAGCCCGAAAGCCGTCACCCCCGGCGTGATCCGGTTATCATAATTCAGATGAAAAGCCACGACCAGCGCCACCAGTGCGCCGGAGAAAAGCATCAGGCCCGTTACCAGAAGAACCGGCAGACGGATCAACCACACGACCACCGGCGACATCTCGCTTGTTTGTTGCATATCCAATACATCCGCCAACTTTCGCCGCCATTATAGCGGATCGGCGGGCTAAGGGAAAACCAATTCACCCGGTAATACCGCATTGAGAACAGCCGGGTTCAGAACAACACCGTTGACCTCAATTCCATCCAGTAGTTGCGGCAGCACTTCACGCATCCGCGCCACCTGATTGACCGGCGTACTGACATGGCAGAAAATCAAGCTACGCGAGCGGTCGGTCTGGATTCCGAACACAATAGCACGACTGCCCTGGCCGTTATCCATCAGATAGTAAGCGGCATCATGATCGCCCCAATTAAAGGGATAGACGGGGCCAACGAGCGCATCACCAATGTAATCAGGATTATGGACAATGGTGTCCAGTATACGGTGGGCTACATTGCCTCCAGTGGCAGTCGAGATGTTGAGATCGTTCAGCGGATGCACGAACACATGCATCAACAGACCGCCCAGTTGTCCCTCACCAGCCGTTACGTCGATTTTCTCGGTTAGCACCACACCAAACTCGGTCGAATAATACTCCCACCGAGGTGGCAGCCGAACAGACAGGTCCACATCATCGACACGGACCTGTATTCTCGAATGATCTACACGATGGACATTCCCTGACTCCGCCAGCATATCGTCGCTGACATCAGCCCGACAACTCACCAGCAGTATGGAGACCATCAACAACAGCAGCATACGAATCATTGATGCAATGTTAGTCTCAATATTTAACTCTAGGGAAAGTTTAGCACAACTCAATTAAGCCAGGATAAACGGCTTAGCAACTATTAATCAATCAGCCGCCGGCGCAGCAATCCGGCCAGCCAGTACAATTCTTCGATCCGCAGTAGCGCTGCCATACCCAGGAAAACCACCGCCCCCACAGCGCTGCACGATGTCACCAGCAGAATTTCACGCATGAGTGAGATATTGCCGATTATGTCCTGCAACACCGGCAGTGCCAGTACCGTCGCGACTCCCATTGCCAGTACCGCCACACCCGTCTTGACAGCGGTCATGCCGATTCGCTGCTGGCTGAGTCCGCCTACGCTGCGATTGAGCCAGTATGCGCTGATGGTGGCATGGACGACATGCTTCACGCTGTCAGCGATCATCAGGCTGTAGAGGCCGATGGATGGCATCAGCAGCAGTGCGACCGCCAGATAAACACACAGGCTGAATAAACCAATCAACGCCGGGGTGAGGGTGTCCTGCCGGGCATAGAAGGCATACACCAGCAGCAAATCAACCGCCGCGAACGGCAGTCCCAGCAGATACAAACGCAGCACCACTATCATCACTTCGGAGTCGGCAGCGGTGAACGCACCATGCTCGAACAGCAGGCCGATAATGGGTGCCGCCAGGACAAACAAACCGACCGCCGCCGGCAGAATCAAGGTGATCGCCAGCCGCAATCCCAGACCCAACGTATCCCGGAACGCCCGCAGTTCGGTTTCGAACTTGCCCGCCTGACGTGCGAGTGTGGGCAGAATGGCGATGCTGATGGCGGTTGCAACCAGCCCCTGCGGAAACTGGATCAAGGTGGTGGCCCAATCCATATAGCCGATGCTGCCGGCACCGGTCTGGCTGGCGAGATTATAACTGAACGGTCGGATCACCAGCGTGTCCATAATCAGCGAAAACATGACCGGGATATACAGCAGTCCGATGCGCCGGATGGCCGGATGCCGCCAGTCAAGTGTGAAACGGAGCCTGGACCCGCGCAAACCGGGCAGTTGCAGCAGCACATACGCCAGCGAACCGGCCAGCCAGCCAAAGGCCATAATCATGATACTGCGGTCCGGGCGGGTGATGGCCCATTCCAGGTGAACGCCATCCAACACCGGAACGATCTGCGGCGGCGGTGCGAAGGCCAATGCCATCACTACAATCACACCGTTGAACACTGCCGTGCCAAAGGCCGGCCAGGAGAACACGCGCAGCGCGTAGAGCGTGCCGCTGAGGAGTGAAAACAATCCCATGAAGATCAACGCTGGTGTGGTGACACGCAGCAGATCGACGGCGAGTGCCTGGGTATAACGGTCGAAACCGCCGCCAAAGACAGCCACAATCCAGGGCGCGGCAACCTCCACCACCAGTGCCAACAGCGCCAGCAGCGCTGTAACCATGCTCAACAGCACCGAGACCAGCCGCCAGAGTTCATCGCGGCTCTGCCGTGCGACGACTTCACTCAGCACCGGAATGATCGCCCCGTTGACATGACCGGCGATCAACAGATCGTAGATGCTTTTGGGAACCAGCACCGCGACTTTGAAGGCATCGACCGCCGACGACGCACCGAA
>CAYQJO010000125.1:0-12112 GCA_964417785.1 uncultured Anaerolineaceae bacterium
CGGCCTCTTACGCCTCACACGGTTTGTTTTTCCTCACTTTGACGTGAGCAGTTACCGCTCTCCTGCCACACGCGATCTGTTACGTCTTCCAGATCGGGGCAGTGAATTCGCCAACGCACGGTTTCATGGTCGGGCGGCTGAGGCCAGAATCCGGCTGAAGCACCGGCAACTGCTACGACAACGCGGCAACGGTGAAACTGGAGGCCATCCCAGAGGGGGTCTTCGCCTCACGGTGGGAAGCATGCGCATTACATCGAGATGTTCTACAATCGGCAACGGTTGCATTCCGGCATCGACTATGACCGTCCGGTCAGCCACACCGCATGAGCAGTTGTTACTCTAAAAACTGGGGTGGACCAGATACCATGAATCGACAAACTGGATTGATCCTGATTGCGTTGTTTGTCTTGGCTCTGATCCCCAGGGCAAGGCCCTTCTACTGGTATGACTTTGACGAGGGGCTGTTCTGGGTGGATCGGTCGGAGGCGTTTATCGATGCAGTGAGAACGGGCAATCTGGCTGAGACCGCTCAGGCTTTTCATCCCGGTGTGATGACGATGTATGCCGGTGCGGCCAGCATCCTGATTGATCGTGCCATCAATGGTCCCGATCACACGGAAATCGATAACCTGTCCTACCGAAGCAACGCCCGTATTGTCATCGCTACCGTGAATGCGCTCACGATTGTGCTGGCGTATCTGCTGCTGCGACGTCTTGTCGATGCGCGGGTGGCGCTGCTTGCGATGGTGTTGTGGGCGGGGGAGCCATTCGCCGTTTATCTGGACAGCATTCTCCACATTGATGGCCTGAGTACGTCGTTCATGTTTCTATCGTATCTGGCGGCTTTGATCGCCTTTTACTTTGACCGGCGACCACTGGACTATCGACCTGATGACCAGGTGCGCTGGGGCTGGTGGCTTCTATCGGGGTTTCTGGGTGGGCTGGCGGCTCTGGCAAAGTTCACGTCATTTGCTCTGATTGGTCTCATTGGGTTGACGGTGCTGGCCGTCCATATGCGCAGCATCCGGTTATCGCTGCTGCCGCGCCAGATCGCGCCGTTTGTCGTGTGGATAGTGGTTGCTGTCGTGACCTGGTTTGGACTGTATCCGGCAACGTGGAATCACCTGGACATTGTGATCGACTATACACTGCGGGCAGCGGACCTGACGATGGGCGGGCATTGGAATTTCTTTCTCGGTGAACCGACCATTCATCCCGGCCCGCTCTATTATGTTGTGACCACTGTCTTTCGGGTCACGCCCTGGTTGTTGATCGGGTTGTTGGCATCGTTTTTTGCTTTGCGCCGCTATCGAACAAAGCAAGAACGGGCGATTGTCATGGCGTTTTTCGTCTACATCGTGGTGTATTTTGGGGTGATGGCGGCCCAGGCCAAACAGCAGGACCGTTATGTGTATCCGATATGGCCGGCGTTGTGTGTGTTTGGCGCGGTGGGTTTGCTGTGGCTGGTGGAGGCAATCGGACGCAGGATCAAGCTACCGCGATACAGCCTCTGGATTGCCGTGATATGTCTCATGGCGGTCAATTTGATCCTGCTGTATCCCTATACCATTGCCTACTACAATCCGGTGTTTGGCGGTGCGGCAGTGGCGGAAAAGACATTTATGGTCGGGCGTGCGGATGGCTACGATCAGGTGGCGAAATACATCCGCGAGCAGAACGGTGGCAGCGATTGTGGTCTGCGCATCCGGGCGTATAATGCGATGGTTTTGCAGATTTATCTTCCGTGCGCGGAGATTATCGAACTGAAATACGCGCTGTCGCCGGACACCATCCGCGAAAACGATTACATCGTCTTTTATGTCAATCAGGTTCAGCGGCGGCACTACGAATATCTGATCGACGCCTTCGCACAGGTGGAACCGGCGTTTGTCGATCACCATCACGGTATCGATTATGCTTTCGTCTATGATATGGCGCGGTCCGAGCCAGACTGGACCTATTTCGAGTGAGTTACCAACCGTTGGCGGATTTGATGTAATCGTAGGCGGCATTGAGAGCCTGAAAGCGCTCGGCGGCCTCGCCCTGCGGCAGGTCACTGGTGTCCGGGTGCAGGGTTTTGGCCTGTTTGCGATAGGCGGCTTTGATCTCCTCACGGGTGGCGCTCATATCCACACCCAGCAGTAGATAGCAGTTGTCGAGATGTGTGCGGATGGGACTGCGGTGTTCTTCAGTGGGGTTGTTGTTGCGCCAGGTGGTCTGGTAGCCGCTCCAGTTCTGCCATGTTGTACCGCTTCGGTGACCTGTTTGCGCCCGCTGGTGATAGGTACGGTAGTCGTTGTTTTTCCAGAAATCGTGGCAGTGAAAATCGGCCACCAGCCAGTTGCCTTTGATAGCACGCGGCTGCTTGAGGACCTTGCGGTATACGCGCATCTGGGTGAAGGGAATGCGCGGGCCGTGCCATGCTTTGTAATCATCGGTGCCGTTGATCGGTTCCAGGTGAATCTGGATAACATCGGGTGCGCCCCTGTTGACCCGGTAGGCGAAAATGCGCTCTCCGCCAAGGCTGTGCAGGGTCAGCAGCCAGCTCGAAGGTGGAATCCGTTCGCCATCGGTGGGCAGTACGCGGGCATCGACCAGGAACAGGCTGTTGATCCCCGTATCGGTCGCTTCCTGGAGGACTCGTTTCAGTTGACGTGGTTTAACCACTTGATCCAGCAGGTGAAGATGGACGCGCACACCGCTCCAGTTATAGATTTGCAGATCGGCGTGCGGCCCCAATGTGACCGATTGCACGCTCACCATACGGCTGATCTGGATTTTTAACCATTCGCGAAATGTCATATCAACAGCCTTTTTTACAATACCCCCGTGCGATGCGTACCGTTTCCAGGTGAATGCTAACAATATCGTCAATGTCGCTGGCGTAGCCGCCGCCCATTGTGACGGCAACCGGCAGACCTGCGTCACGCAGCATTCCCATGACCAGCCGGTCACGGGCTGCCAGTCCGTCTTTGGTCAGTGCCAGTTTGCCCAACCGGTCACCGACGTAAGGGTCCGCCCCCGAAGTATAAATTGCCATGTCCGCATTTGCCAGAAATATTGCCCGCCACACGCTCTGTTCGACCAGATTGAGGTACTCAGTGTCACCGGTGTTGTCGGCCAAACCCAGATCGAGGTCGCCGGGGAATTTGCGCGCCGGGAAGTTTTTCTCACCGTGAATGGAAAAGGTGAAGATGCTGGTGTCGTTTGCCGTGATCTGAGCGGTGCCGTTGCCCTGGTGGACATCGCAATCGACAATCAACACCTGTTTCGCTAATCCCCGTGCCTGTAAATCGCGGGCGGCGATGGCGGCGTCGTTCCAGACGCAGAATCCTTCACCGTGATCGGTGCAGGCGTGATGGGTGCCGCCAGCCAGATTGACGGCGACGCCGTCTTCCAGCGCTGCCAGACAGGCCGTGACCGTCGCCCCGGCGGAGCGGCGCGAACGCTCCACCATGAAGGGCGACCAGGGAAAGCCGATACGCCGGATTTCGGCAGCGCTCAGCTTGCCTTGCTTGACCTTTTCCAGGTAATCAAAAACATGACAGCGCAGAATCTGGGTGTCGGTTACGCCGTCGGGGACACACAACTCGGCCAGGTCTTCTTCTGCCACCCGCTGGCGCAGACGGGCGTATTTCGCCATCGGAAAGCGATGATCCGGTGGCAGCGGCAGTACGAAATGGTCGGTGTAGAATGCCTTCAATTGTGGAAATGTGGCAAAACCTGCTGTGCCATCAGTTCGATATCGTCGGTTTTATCCAGGTCCAACCACTGCAACATGAAGCGTTCAACCCCGGCTTCGGCCCACTGGCCGAGTTGATCCACAACGGCGTCGCCTGTACCTACGATGAGGCCGCCCTCTATCAGTTCCTCGGCGCTCATGTTCTTGCTCTCGATTTTGCCCTTCAGGCTGGCCTCGTCGCGGGCGAAGATGACCTGCGTCATCAGCGAACGTTTGAGGCTGCTCGGCGAGCGACCTTCGGCGTCGAGCAGTTCGTCCATGAGCTGATTGAGTTCTTTGAACTGCGCCAGCGGCACGAAGACCGCGTTCCACTCCTGGGCGTATTTTGCCACCATCGGCAGCGTGCGTTTGCGGCCTTTGCCGCCGATTAGAATCGGGGTGCGGCGCTGGGGACGGGGCAATAGCAGGGCGTTCTTGAGCGAGAAGTGCTGGCCGTCGAAATTCACCGGATCGTCGCTTTCCAGCAGATGGGTGGTCATCTCCAACGCCTCTTCCAGCATATCGAAGCGGGTACGGAAGTCGTAGAAGGGGATACCGAACTTCTCATGTTCGCGCTCCTGCCAGCCCGCTCCCATTCCCAGGACCAGACGCCCGCTGCTCAGATCGTCCACCTGGGCGGCCATGCGCACGGTCATGGATGGATGGCGGAATGTGACTGGCGTGACCAGCGGGCCAAATTCAATCCGTTGGGTGTGGCTGGCGGCATAAGCCAGCGAGACCCATAATTCGAGTGAGTCCTTGTCGGGATCACTGGTGTTGGTGAAATGGTCGGAGCGGAACACACACTGGTAGCCCGAGTCCTCGGCCACCTGAAGCAGCTTTTGCCAGCGCGGCCAGTTCAGGCCGTTCTGACCTTCGATCATCAAACCAATCTGTGCCATGAAAAAATCTCCTTTACGTATTATTACAGTATGGGAATATATCAGCCGTGAGCCATATCCGAAAGGACCAACTCGGCAGCCACCTTGCCGGAAAGCGTCACCATCGGCACACCGCCGCCGGGATGTGTAGTGCCGCCAGCGAAGTACAATCCCTTAACTTGCTTCGAGCGGTTGTGGGGACGGCGAAATGCGGTCCAGCGGCTGTTGGATGAGGGGCCGTACAGCGCACCGCGCCACGCACCGCTCATTGCTTCCAGGTCCACCGGTGTCAGAATTTGCTCGGTGCGGATTTTGTGGCGGATGTCGAAGCCAAACCCGGCCAGCTTATCCAGCACCCGTTCGCGGTAGGGGGCGCATTCGCGTTCCCAATTGACCTTATCCGAGAGCGGCGGTGCGTTGATGAGGACAAACCAGTTTTCGCTGCCGTCGGGTGCGTGTTCGGGATCAGCTTTGCTGGTGATGGCGACGTAGATGGTGGGATCGGGGGCCAATGTCTGCTGCTTGAAGATGGTGTTGAATTCCGCCCGGTAGTCCTGCGAGAAGAAAATGTTGTGGTGGGCGAGTTCCGGGTGCTGACCGCCCACACCGAGCAGCATGATGAAGCCAGAGCAGGACGGCTCGAACTGCTCCAACTGGCGCAGCCGCCGGGATGTGACAGGATTCTGAGGCAGGAGGTTTTTGTAGACGGTGGCGACATCGGCATTGGCAATCACAGTGTTGGTGTCAATGTAGGTGCCATCGTGCAGGGTGATGCCGCGCACATGATTATCGGGCGCGTCGATTCTGGTGACCGGCGTTTCGGTGCGGATGTCTACGCCCAGATCGAGGGCCAGTTCGGTCATGGCGTGGGCGATGGAGTAGACGCCGCCGCGTGGATACCATACCCCGCCGGTCAATTCAACATGGGCGATAACATTGAGCGTGGCCGGTGCCTCGTAGGGACTACCGCCAACATAGGTGGCGAAACGGCCTAAAAGCTGGCGCAGCCGATCATCGCGGACGAAGCTGCGGATGGAGCCGTGCATGGTGCGGAAGGGATCGACCTTGAGCCAATCCTGGACCGGCACGCGGGTGAAACTGGCCGGGGTGGGTGGCTGGTCGTAGATGAAGACCGGCCCGGTAATGCGATGAATACGGGCGGCATAGGCCAGGTAGGCCAGGTAGCCCTCGACATCTCGCTCGCTGAGGGCAGCAATCTGCCCGGTCATACGTGACGAGTCGCGGCTGGCGTCGAAGACGGTACCGTCGGAGTAAAAGTAGCGTGTCAGCGGCTCGACCGGCAGCAGTTCGACGGCATCCTCGAAACGGCGTCCGGCAGCCCTGAACAGGTCTTCGAAGACGTGGCGCATGGTAATCACCGAGGGACCCGTATCCCAGCGAAAACCGCCGGATTCGATCTGGCCCATTTTGCCGCCGGTCCGGGCGTTCTTTTCCAGCACGATCACATGCTGACCGGCAACGGCCAGCCGGATCGCTGCGCTCAGTCCACCGATTCCGCCGCCGACAATGACCACTGGTTTATCTGCCATTGGACACCTTTCTCATGACGACACGGCCTTTCCACTGCGGTCCGCCGTGCCGGTAATGCCAGTAGAGTGACTGAGCGGCGATACGGGTCATCAACAAGACCGATACCGGCATCAACAGCGCGTCCAGCACCCGCTGGTGGGTGAACGCTGCCGTCAAAGCGCGGACGGTCAGGCCCATGACGATCAACGCCAGCGCCCAGTTGGCTGGTCCTGTGACCAGCCACAGCCAGGGCAGCAGGAATATCATCCAGTGAAACACCGTCGCCAGCAGCAGCGCCGGGACGCTGCCGTAACCAGCCAGGATGTTTTTCGCATAGCCATCACGCACAGTCGGCCAGTCGCTATACATGCGGCATTGGATCAGGTGATTGCCGTCGGCCATGCGCAGCCGCATGCCACTGCCTTTGACCATGCGTCCCATTGTCACGTCTTCCAGCACGTTGTCATGTACGGCGGCGTGTCCGCCCAGGTGGTCATAGGCTTCGCGCCGCCAGATCATGCATTGACCGTTGGCGGCTCCGAACGCACTCAGCGGGACGTAATGTGTGCCGATGACTGGCAAATAGCCCATAACGACCACCGCCATCAAGGGTACACACAGCCGTTCGGCCCAGGTCTCGGTATGTTGTGTCGGCCACACGGTGTAAAGGTCAGCCTTGGTGCGTTCCATCTGGCTGACCAGCGTCGCCAGCGCTCCCGGATTCCACACGACATCGGCGTCAGTGAAGACCAGAATATCGCCGCTGGCGACCGCCTGCATCTGGTGGCAGGCCCAGTTTTTACCCATCCAACCCGGTGCCAGCGGTTGACCCGCGATGACACGCGCTCCATGCTGGCGGGCGATGTCGTCGGTGCCGTCGGTCGAGTTGTCGTCGAGGACGATCAATTCATAATTGGGATAATCTTGCTGGCTGAGATGCTGCACTGTGCGTCTGATGACGGCGGCTTCGTTGCGGGCCGGGACCATGATCGATACCGATGGGGTGCGTTCTGGCTGCCGCTGGCGCAGGCGCGGCATAATCAGGACGTTGCTCAGGGTTATCAGGCTGATGACGAGCAGGGCAGTCGTGACGAAATAGACGAGAATCATGGGTGCGTGACCTTGAACTGCGGTGGATGCATGAGTTCCATCCGGTGCTTATACATCAGCAGGGTTGTCATGCCCAGGACCACGCCGAACCATGTGGCCGGCGATCCGCTGAGCAGCATGTAGAACAGCAAACCGGCGATTGTGAACATGACCGCCCATCCGCTCGATGTCAGGGTGAGATACCAGATAACCAGCAGGATCATGGCGATCACCGACAGTTCCCATAACGAGATGCCTATGAGAGTGCCACCCGCTGCCGCAATCGATTTGCCGCCTTTGAATTCCAGGAAGGGCGAAAAAGCATGACCGTAGACCGGCATAACCGCGATCAGCACCAGGCTCAAACCGGTGAACTCGAAAACATAGGTGGCTAAACCGACGGGCAGTGCGGCCTTGAAGACATCCATGAATATCGCCAGCCCGCCCCAGATGACACCGCCAGCCCGCAGCACGTTGAAGGCACCGGGATTGCCGTCGCCGTATTTGCGGATGTCCACGCCGAGGCCATAGCGACCGATCCAGACCGACAGCGGCAGCGCACCGGATAGAAAGGCCAGCGCAGCCATGACCAGGGTCGTCATTGCGCGGCCCGGTAGCGGGAGACAGCCCGGTAGAGCATCCCGCCCATCACCAGTGAACCGACCAGTGCCGGTCCCGGCTGACCCCAAAAGACTGCCAGACCGACTGTTTGCAGGAACCAGACAACGGCATAGACGACCAGCAGAGGTTCTAACGGCAGGGCAAAGCGCCAGGGACGGACCATCAGGGTCACGACAGCCCCGGTAAGCAGCCAGCCAGCGTAATTGGACAGGGGAATACCGAAATAGGCCCCGTCCAATTCCCATTCCCAGAAGCCCCAGTTCACCATCTGTGGATCGAGAAACAGATCCCAGGCGGTAATTGCGGCGCTGCTGGCCGCCACATAGGCTAACCGTCGGTGGCGTCCGGCGGTGAGTTCAGCGATGGCCCAGGCCGATGGCAGCATCATGAACCAGGCCAGCGGGATCAACAGCGGGACGTGTCCAATCTGCGGTTGCAGGATGTTGGTGTAATCGTATTCGCCGAAGGGGAAGCCGGTGGACGATCCCAGGAATTCGATAAACCAGGTGGATGCCGCGACCAGTCCCAGTATGAATAGCGTATGGCGCGTGCCGATGCGGTCGTTCACAATGCCGGCGACGGCGATGAACTGAACCAGCAGCGCGGCGGTGACCGCCTGCGGTATGATGTCGGTGCCAAATGTCCATTTGAAGATGGGCAGGGCGATCATCGCCAGCGCCCACAATCCGATAAGGCTGTAATGCAAACGGCTGCCACGCGAACTGCGGCTGAGTGTTGTCATCTCAGTAAAGTCTCCAGGTCTCCGTGTACTTCGAGGGCGGCGTTGCGCCCACGCCCGGCAAAGACCGTCTCACCATTGCGGTGGCTGAAATGCACATCGACGGTGGATTGCATGGTCTCATCCACGCGCTTATGCATCTCCGTGCGGATGGGCGCTTTGAGCAGTCCGCCCGAACGTCGTTCTGCGACCATCTCCAGACGGTAGCGACGGTCGGCTATCGTCCAGTACACATGATCGTCTGTCAGGTCTAACCGTTCGATGGCCGCGCCAGTGTAAGTCGTCAACCGGTAGAGCTTACGGTGGTGGTAAACACCGACGAGGAAGCCACGAAAGCTGCGCCCGATCCAGGGAATCATGGCGACAGATGCAGTGATCGAGGTCCGGGTGGTGTCAAAATGGTTGCTTTGCAACCAGATATAGCCCGATGGGAACGCCTGTCCCCAGTCTTTCTCTATATAGCCGCGCCCATCGCTGAAATCGACGTTTTCGCCGTTGAAGGCCAGACTACCCTCGATGCGGTGGTCGAGGCTCAGAATACCGTGATAGGTCTCCATAAAGGGAACCCAGGCGTACCAGCCCATCACACCGGGCGACCAGGGGCGCACCGGCCAATTTTCACCGTCGGCGAAGTGCAGTTCGCCCTGTACGGTCATCTCCCCGTCGAGATTGAGCGAGATGGCGTTCTGAGTGAAGCGGTTGGGACCAACCCGGATGTCGAAGGCTTCTTCGGCGGCGTGAAAATCGGCTGCCGGGTATTGATGGTAGGTGGCGGTTCCGGTCATGCCGTCCAACACCTGGACGAAACTATGCTCTCCTGGCCCGCGAAAGATGCCGGGGATGATCGCGTAGCGGCGCTGTTCATCCTGGCTGATGAGTTTGTAGTACCAGCCCTCGAAATAAGGCGGCTGTTTTCTATGACCGTGATAGATCGCCGGGTTCAGGGTTTCGTAGATGTAACGATACATTGCGCAAAGTCCAATAACTGCTGCTGAACGGTCGTCCATCCGGGACGGGTTGTATCCAGTACATTGTGTTCAGCTTCGGTCTCATGGTACTGCACCGGCACAACAAAGCGCTGAATCATGCGCTGGGTCAGCGCCGGACGAGCGATAGGGTCCTCGTGTCCCTGGATCACAAGTACGGGTACACGTACTTGCGGAGCCAGCCGGTAGGCTGTCTGGCCGGCGCGGTGAATCTGGGCAAACATACGGATTGGCACGCGGTAGTCCATGATGGCCTGCCGCACCGTGGGGTCGTCCAGGTCGGCGTCGGGCATGAAATTCAGCATACCTTCGCGGGCTTCCGGGTTGTCGAAATCCGGTTTGAAAATCCGGAACAGGCGCGGCTTTGGGAACACCAGTTGGATCAGTGGCAGCGCCCGCCATGCGACATGGTCCAATTGGTAAAATGGTGAGAGCAGCACCAGCCCATCGACGAGATCAGGGTGTTGTGCTGCCACTTCGACCGACAGAGCCGCACCCATCGAGTTCCCCACCAACAGCACCGGATTGTGATCCTGCCGCAGTGGGCGCAGTGCGCTGGTCACTGCGGCAAGCCAATCTTCTTTTTTACGGTCGGCCAGGGTTTCGACCTGTGGCCCGAATCCCGGCAGAAGGACACCGTGTGCTGTCCAACCGGCTGCGTGCAGAGCGTCGCCAACCGGACGCATCTCTGCCGGGGTGCCAGGAAATCCATGCACAAGCAGGGCGGCTGCGGTGCCACCGTGCAGCGCAAAGGGTTGATGTTCGTCGTTCTGGAATGCCTGTTCAAACATGCAGGCAGTGTATACCAGCCGAATTAGGAATTCGTAAGTAGTTGGCTAAAAGCTGCTGTGGCCTGTGCATAATAGTGGACACACAAGCAAGATTGGAGAAACAACGCATGGCAGACTGTGACATTCTGGTCATCGGTGCGGGCCACAACGCGCTGGTAAGTGCCGGCTATCTGGCGAAGGCCGGCTACAAAGTGTTGATGTTGGAACGCCGTCCGGTGGTGGGCGGCGCGGTCGTGACCGAGGAGCATGTACCAGGCTTCAAGTTCGACCTGGGCGGTTCGGCCCATATTCTGATTAATCACACGCCGGTGGTCGATGATCTCAATCTTTACAGCTACGGGTTAGAGTATATCGACCTGGACCCCTTGTTCTTCGCACCGTTCCCGGATGGCAGCCACATCACTATCTGGCGTGATGTGGACCGCACCTGCGAGAGCATCGCGGCGGTGTCGCCGGAGGACGCTGATAATTACCGCCGTTTCATCCGTGACTGGCACCAGATGGCAGAGGCGATGGTGGATTCGTTCAACAACCCGCCAACACCCTGGAATCTGGTGAAATACCTGGGGTTGAACAGCGGCTTCGGCAGTGATGCGCCGGGACGTCTGAGTGATATTCTGCGCGGCTACGGCCAGTTTTTGCGCCAGACCTTCAAGAGTCCGAAAGTGCAGGCGGTCATCGGTTGGATGGCGGCTCAATCCGGCCCGCCGCCGAGTGAGCCGCTGTCGTCACCGTTTGCGCTGTGGCACCCGATGTACCATGTCAGCGGGATGCGCCGTCCGCGTGGTGGATCAGGCATGTTGACACAGGCGCTGGCCCGTATGATCGAAGATCACGGCGGGCAGATCATCACCGACGCGCCGGTCAAGCAAATTCTGGTGTCGAACGGTCGGGCGGTGGGCGCGGAGACGGTGAACGGCACCCGGGTCATCGCGGACAAGGCGGTTGTCTCTGGCGTGCATCTGCACACATTGCTGAAGATGCTGGACGGGCATACTCCCGCCGCTGCCAAACAACTGCTTGGGCGCACCCGTATCGGCAACGGCTTCGGCATGATCGTGCGTTACGCGATGGAGGAACTGCCCAACTATACGGCGCTGCCATCGGCCTTCGGCGATCATCATCGGGCGCTGCAATTTGTTTGCCCAGACCTGAATTATCTCGACCGCGCTTATGGTGATTATGTGGGTGGTCGTCCGTCGCAGGACCCGGCGCTGGTGGTGATGACGTTCTCGTCTGTCGATCCCACGCTGGCACCGGAAGGCAAGCACACCATGTTCGTCTGGGGGCAGTATTATCCCTATGAACTGGCGTCGGGCGAGTCGTGGGACGACATCGGCCAGCGCGAAGGCGACCGCATGCTGGCGAAGCTGGCCGAATACGCACCGAATGTGCAGGACGCGGTGATCGGTCAGTTGGTCGAGACACCGCTTTTCCTGGAACGCGAACTCGGTCTGCTGCGCGGGAACGTGATGCACCTGGAAATGAGCTTCGACCAGATGCTTGCCATGCGTCCCGCGCTGACCATGAGCAATTATCGCGGCCCGATCAAAGGTTTGTATATGACCGGAGCCAGCACCCATCCCGGCGGCGGCATTATGGGCGCTGCCGGGCGCAATGCGGCCCAGGTGGTCCTCAAAGACCTAGCCCGTCCGATGTTTGGCGGGATCAAGTTGTAAGTTCTGGCCGCACCGGAGCGCTTCCGGTGCGGTTCTCCTGGATGATCGTCAACGCAATAAATCGTTAGTGCGGGC
>CAYQJO010000126.1:0-12044 GCA_964417785.1 uncultured Anaerolineaceae bacterium
TAGTGGAGTCGCACATGGGGATGACACAGTTTCGACTCGGTGTGCTGCCCGGCGAGTAGCGAGAAGGCGCATTGCACGACGTGAAATCCGGGCGCGAAGGCCCATCGAGGACTGCGGTGCAACTCCGCACATCTCCACTTCATCGGGACGCAGCCGCGTCCCGTTTTTCGTCTATGGTCCGTTACAGGAAGAAATCGCGCAGCACATCGCGTATTTCATCCAGCAGTGTTTCCCAGGCTACGTCGGACTGCCGGGTGATAATCAGCGTGTCTTCGTCGATGGTCAATGCCGCGATGCCGTCGACCGCATGGAAAAGCGTCTGTGCGATGGCCGATCCTGCACTCCCGGCTGACGAATCGGCATAAACCTCGTATCCGCCCAACGTTTGATTGGTCACCATCTCACGCACGTCGGGGTCGTCGGTCATCTCGACCTCATACGTGAAATACTCAGACATGGTGGACTGAATCACCAACCGCAATCGGCCCACCATCGACAACCCGCGCCATGATCCCCAGAAGGCCCTCGGTGCTGCCTTCCTCGACCTGTTGAATGTGGGCGAAGCGGTCGCAGCCTTCACGCGGGCCAACCACCTCGATGACCGCCACCGCACCCATCCGCAGCCGCGCCCCCGGCACCAGCGCATCGAAATCCAGCCCGCGCACGACCATCTGCTCCCCCATCGCGCCGGGTGTGGTCTGGTAGCCGCTGCCCGCCAGCTTCTCCAGGGTCTCCGCTGCCATAATGTTCAACTGGCGCTTCGGATGGCCGCCTTTACGGTCACCCTCAATCCCATAGCCCACCTTTAACGTCACCTGTTGCAGCGGGACACGGGCGTAATGGTCGGGCGGATCGACCCGCATATGCTGTGGTTTATAAGTGATGCTGGTAATCTGTGCCATATTGACTTCCTCATTTCACATGATTCAGGCTATAATCCGATTTACAGGCTGGCTCAACGGAATCTGAATGGTGCTGACCGCAGGTGATCTTATCTTACCGGGTGAAATACTAATCGGCGACTACAATGTTGAAATCGCCCGTTGGCGGGATCGCCGCTGGTCGCCAACCATCCCGCCACTTTACGCTGTTTTGACTGACCACCGGCTGATTCTTCAGCCACACTCACGCCGTAACCTGGAACCGGCCATCATCCCGATTAGCTACATCGAGAAGTTCACCAGCTTCCAGTCCGAATACCGTCATGGCGTGGTGCTTTCGCTCATAACCGGCCACACCATCAGCCTGTTTATCCCCAACCATCATCGGGCCGAGATTCTGCGTAACATCAACACCTTGATGATACCGGCCCAACAAGGGAAAAAACACAACTTCCGGCTCAATGTCGATGCCTTGCAGCGGTTGATCGACTACATCGCCGCGCTTTAACGTTTGATCTGTGGACGGTCCAGTTCACGCAGATAGTTCGTCACCTGCCAGTAGAAAACTTCGGCAACTTCGATATGGGGCAGATGGCGGCAGTCTGCGATAAGGGACAGTGTCGATGTAGGAATACGCTGCTGGATATGCTCACCGGCGACACGCGGTGTGATACTGTCCTCCTCACCCCATAGCAGCAGCACGGGTACAGGCGGCGTCTGTTTCTCCGGTACCGGCGATGTCGCCAGCATATGCATCAGACGCGACAGACCGGCACGTTCTGCCTGTATCTGATTGATTCGATCTTCTGTCAGCAAATCCTGATCCTGAAACAGGCTGCCCAACTCGGACTGCGACGTGGTCGAGCGTCCGATGGATCGGAATAGCTGGCGGCCAAGCCAGGGTATTTGCGCCAGAAATCGCGCCAGACCGGGAATATTGGGGATGACGCCACCATTGACCAGCACCACAGCCCGCACATCCTCCGGATGGTTGGCCGCAAGCAAACGGGCAATCAATCCACCAAAGGAGTTGCCGATGATAACCACACTGGACAATTCCAACGTCTCCATCAACTGGTGCGTCCAATTTACCAGCACCATCAGGTCCATCTTCAACAGCGGATCGCTCTCGCCATAACCTGGCATATCGGGTGCCACACAGGTCCAGTCTTCCGCGAACAGAGGCAGCGTCTCTTGCCAGTGGAAAGCGGCATCACCGAATCCACCGTGCAGCAGAAGCAGCGGTGGCCCATCACCCTGGCGATAGTAGCGGACGCGCCGTCCTTGAATCTCAACAAATTCCGGCATCATTGAGCGGGTCCTCGTCTATAAACCCTTCCTGTACCAGCCAGCCAATTAGCTGCTGGACATTGGGTTCAGTTATCATCGTTCCCCGGTTAACCCCACGCGGACTGTGGCCCGGTGCCAGATCAGCCGGCAGCGCATATGGCAAATCCTCACCGGACTCCGCGACTACCAGCGTCGGCACCGCCAGAAAGCCGGTCCAATCCAGCACCCGTCGGTGGGCGGTCGCATCCTGGTCGATCATAACCTCACGGTAGGCCAGAGCATGTTCATCCAGCACCCGTCGGGCGAGTGTCACCATCGGGCAGCCGGTCGAGCGCGAGTACATTATCAGTTCTTTAGCCATTGGTCGGTGGTGTCAATGTCGGACGGGGTGTAGCTTCACTCAGAATCCCATCGTCGTTGGGTTCCAGGAAGCAGATAATGCCATCGATGATACCGCGTGCCACTATATCCGGGCGTTGTGTGAGCAACTCACGGTCATCTTTCATAAAACCAATCTCGATGATGGCTCCCGGCGTTGTGATGTCGATTTCACGGAAAACATGGTAATCCTCCATATCGCGAGTCAAGGTGTAGCGGCGTTCCAGGCCCGTCACCATGCCGTAATCTTCTGCCACACACTCCACCAACCGGGCGTCCTCACCGTTGGGCGGGCGGCTCTCATGCGCTCCCACCAGATAACCGGAGACAAACTCGCCGTAATCTTTGCAGGTGTTGGCATGGATGGAGACCAACGCCGCTGCTTTGTATTCGCTGATTTCGTCGTCGAATTCTTCCAGCAGATCGACCGTGTAGCCACGCTGGCGCAGTTCCAGCACGACAAGCTGAGCCACACCGAAATTCACCTCACTCTCGGTCAGGCCATCGTCACACACCGCACCAGGGTCGTTTTCCGGGCCGCGATGGCCGGAGACAATGCCTATGCGGCGCAGCCAGTTGGGTGTCGGGATATAGGTCGGTACCAGCGCAGCAGCCTGGGGTTGATCCTGTACCTGGCCCAGTTCCGCCCGCAGTTGATCATCAAACGAGTCGGGGCTGGTCCACCAACTGAGAATGGTGGCGATCAGCGCACCGGAGATCAGTACCACCAGCAGCGAACGGAACAGCCCGCCAATGACACCGACGGTGCGCTCACGGCGACGGACTTTGCGCTGCTCCACCCGCCGGATGCGTTCCGCTTGCAGTGCCGTTTCGTGCTGGCGTTCGTTTTCATTGTTGTCATGGTCGCCATCGTCAACAACTGGCGCTTCGGGCGGTGCCATCGTCCCGACCTCTACCGGCTGCTGGCTGGCAGCAGCCTGCCGCATCATCTCCATGAAAACAACCGAAGCCGGGGTGTCGTCCCGTTTTGGGTCGGACATCGGTATCCACCTCATCACTCAAGTGGCCCTATTGTATTGAAGAAATCGGTCTTACGCCAACTGCGGGAATCTGGAATAATACATGATGGTATTAGGAGATCTGTATGAACCGGATTGCTGCTGTGGAAAACCATATCGTCGAAGCCAATGCGGATAGCTGGCGATTGTTGGAGATCAATGAGTTGGGGCGGGAAACCATCGTGGTCGAAACCAGTCCCGGTCAGGCACTGCGCTACCATGAGGACTTCGCGATGACACGGCGCTTGCCGACAACCGGCTCGCTTCCGGTCAGCTATATCCGGCAGATTGTTGTCGGTTGGTCGGCCCTCGATCAATCGTGGCAGCTTGGCCTGCTGTTGGTACCGGAGATTGCCGAACCGCGTGGCAGCCGTTGGTGCCAGATTGTCACCTGGCCCGATCCCGACCCTAACGCCTACGCTCCTGTCGCTGAAGATGCAGGCCGGTCCCTGGCACAACAACTGGGGGTCGAATTCCGGCTGGTTCCGCCACGCGAGCGCGAACTGCCGCTGCCCGATTTACCACGAGAAGTGGGCATCTGGCGGGTTGAACCCGTTTCCGAGGCACGCATTGATCTGGTCCGCTCGCCACAGTGGGCGCGGGGCAAGATTTTGCGCATCGCATGGTACGCCCTGCTAACGATTGTCTATGTGGTGCTGTCGGTCGCCACATTGAATACCGACCTGGCTCTGCCCAACTCCGGCACCATGCTGCCCAACCCGGAACTGCTGCCTTACCTGGGATTGGTGGTTGCCGCCGGACTGATCGTGGGCGTGCTATACATGATCTACGAACTTCTCACCTGCACCACCCACATCGTGGTCGATGGACAGCAAAAGCGTATTCTCGGTTTGCGCAGCGGATACGAAAAGTGGGGGAAAACCGGCGACGAGATCGATTCGATCTATGTATCGCAGGTTGTCCGCGACCGCCGCAACCGCCGGGTCATCAGTCATGGTGAGATCAACCTGCACACCCGTGACGGTGCATTCCACCGCCTGCTCCTGCAACCGGAGACTAACAGCGAATCGCTCCCCGCGGACGCTGTCAGTGGTGAAACCCTCTTCCCGCTGCGCCCGATCAACGGGGCCAGCACCCTGCAGAGCCTGGGCCTACACATCGCCAGGACATTGGGCAACGTCGCCTGCTGGTACGACCAGCGCACCCGTTAATGGTCGGAAAATCAAAACGCCGACAAGACTTAACCCACTATTAATCAACAGGGCGTACAATCCGTAAACTTATGATTGTTATGGATATTGCAAGATGTCTGACGAACGCCCACTCATTCTCTTCACCAACGATGATGGTATCCAATCACCTGGGCTATGGGCAGCGGTACGTGCTTTCGCTGATGCGGGTGATCTGCTGATTGTCGCCCCGCGTGAGCAGCAATCCGGCACCGGGCGCAGCCTTCCTGTACACAGCAAGGGCGTCATCTACCCAACCGAACCGCCCAACGGCGAACCCGGTACGGCGTATGCGGTTGACGGCACCCCCGCCCAGGCCGTCCAGCATGGAGTCATCGAAATCGCGGATCGCCTGCCATCGCTGGTGGTCTCCGGTATCAATTACGGTGATAATCTGGGCAACGGTGTGACGATCTCCGGCACAGTCGGTGCGGCCCTGGAAGCCGCCAGTATGGGCATTCCAGCGTTGGCCGTCAGCCAGCAGACCCACCATGACCTGCACCTCACCTATTCGACTGAGGTCGATTTCACCGCAGCGGCCCATTTCGCCCATTTTTTCGGCACCTGGCTGCTGAATAACCCGATCCACCCGGATGATGTGGACCTTCTCAAAATTGACGTGCCGCTGGGTGCGACACCCGAAAGTGAATGGGCGGTGACGCGCCTGAGCCGCCGCCGGGTTTACTGGCCGACGCGCCCGGAACGGGCGTCCTGGGCAGAAAACGGCAGACTTGGCTACAAATACGACACCGATCCCTCCAAAGCGGAACCGACCTCTGATGTGCATGCGGTGTTGCACCGGGGTGTCATCTCGGTCACACCCATGAGTCTGGACATGACCTCGCGCACCGACCCCTTCCGCCTGCGCCAGTTGTTCACCGGCGAACGGCAGTACGGTCGGCAGGGATAGAAGGAAGGGGGGCGCAGCACATCCGCTGCACCCCTGGGGTCTCTACAGCGCCAGATTCAGTGATTTGTTGTCAACGAGGGCCTTCGCCTTTTGCACGAACGTATCGAGCGGGATAGCGCCCAGGTCCTCGTCCGTGCGCAAGCGCACACTGACCGTATTCGCCTCTACATCACGATCCCCAACGATCAACATATACGGCACCTGCAATTCGCGATGCGTGCGTATCTTCTTGCTCATCCGCCCGCGCCCTGTGTCGGCCTCGGCACGCAGGCCATATTCCTTCAGCGTCTTAACAATGCCCTTTGCATAGTCGTTGTGACCGTCAGCGATGGGGATCACCACCGCCTGGACCGGTGCCAGCCAGAGCGGGAATGCACCGCCAAAGTGTTCGATGATGATACCGATGAAGCGTTCCATACTGCCGAAGGGCGCACGGTGGATCATCACCGGGCGATGGCGCTCGTTATCTTCACCGATGTATTCCAGTTCAAAGCGCTCCGGCAGATTGTAGTCCACCTGGACCGTCCCAAGCTGCCACTCGCGCTTCAGTACATCGCGGAAGATGAAGTCCAATTTGGGACCGTAAAAGGCCGCCTCGCCCTGTTCGACCACATGCGGTAGATTAAGCTGCTGGCACGCTTCCAGGATGGCCTCCGTCGCCTTTTCCCAGAGGGCGTCATCACCGACATACTTGTCGCTTTCGGGGTCACGGATGCCCACACGGGCGCGAAAGTCCGTGAGTCCCAGTGAACTGAAGACATACTGGATCAGCTTGACCACGTCGATGAACTCGTCCAGAAGCTGCTCCGGCGTGACGTACAGATGGGCATCATCGACCGTGAAGCCGCGCACCCGCGTCAGACCGTGCAGTTCACCGGACTGCTCATAGCGGTAGACCGTGCCGAATTCCGCCAGCCGCACCGGCAGATCGCGATACGAATGGGGATCGTTCTTGTAAATCATGCAGTGATGCGGGCAGTTCATCGGTTTGAGCAGGAATTCCTCCTCATCCACCTGGATCGGCGTGTACTGGCTGTCCGAATAGTACGGATAGTGTCCCGACGTCTTATACAGGTTGAGGTTGCCGATGTGCGGCGTCACCACCGGTTCATAGCCGTTTTCAAGCTGCGTATCCCGCAGCCAGCGTTCCAGCGTATCACGGAGAATGGCCCCTTTGGGCTTCCACAGCGGCAGTCCTTTACCTACCAGCGGGTCCAGGACGAACAGTCCCAGCTTTTCGCCGACCACGCGGTGATCGCGGCGGCGGGCTTCTTCCAGCCGGTGCAGATAATCCTGAAGCTCTTCCGTCGTCTCCCAGGCCGTGCCGTAAATGCGCGTCAACTGCTGCCGTTTTTCGTCACCACGCCAGTAGGCACCAGCGGGCGGCTTGAACGTGATGCTGAAGGCTTTCGGGTTGAGGTCCTTCGTGCTGTCCACATGCGGGCCGCGACACAGGTCCGTGAATTTGTCCTGCGTGTAGAACGTCAGCGTTTCGGCAGGTGCGGCGATCTCCGCGCCCATATCATCGACACGCCCATTGACCAGATCATCGATCAATTCCAGCTTGTAGGGCTGGTCTTTGAACTGCTCGCGGGCCTGCTCTGCGTTGACTTCCTGACGGACAAAGGTGTGATTGCCGCCGATGATTTTCTTCATGCGTTTTTCAATCGCATTCAAGTCCTCTTCCGTCGGCTGTTCGGAGAACTCGAAATCGTAGTAGAAGCCGTCTTCAATCGGCGGCCCGATGGCGATCCTGGCATCCGGAAACCGTTCCAGCACCGCCTGCGCCATCACATGCGCCATTGAATGCCGGATACGGTAGAGTTTGCTTTCTATATATTGCTCGTTTGACATGATCTCTCCTGGCTTGTTTGGACGATGGTTTGCAAGGATAACACACCTGTAAACCTCCTGGAACGCAAAAAGGCGCGAATGCCTCGCGCCTGTGATCGTTGAATATGTGAAGAACCTATTCTTCGACTACGAGAACATCCGATAGGACGACCGCCGCAACCTCCTGGGTCGCCCGGTGGCCATTACCATTGGTGGTAGTAGTTCGCGGTGATGTCGATTCCGTCACCTGGATAAAAACGCTTTCAAAAATCTCCAACACCAGCAGATTATCGATGGTATCTTCGATAGCCTCGCGTTCGAGCGATTCACTCACGATATGTGGGGTATCCAGTGCAACAAAGCGACCGGGTATGGTATCAGGCACCTGCTGGCATAAATCCTGCGTCAGCGCCAGCTGTCGCTGCAAGTATTCAAGCGTGACGAACACTGTCGTGAAGATCATGCCGTCTTCCATTTCCACGATCACATCACGCGCATCAGGGTCGCCCGCATGCAGTTCAATCCAGACTTTAACTGGTATCTGGACGTTAACTATCGACTCCGCTTCGTTGTTCATCGAAATCTCTCCGTACGATTTTCAGGTATCCCCCAAAAATCCAGCAAGTGTTTTCCTACTAAAGGATATGCCAAATCAAACTTGATTGTCAAGTACATTACAAAACCATCAAACCAGCCAGAGAAACTGATATGGCTGGAGGGTACAGAGCCGTGCCAGATCGATTTCGGCTTCGGTTATCAGATCGTACAGGTGTGCCTTGAACCCGTATACACGGAAGCGCCCCAGGTCCATCTCGATTTCATGCTCCGAGAAATTCGCCACCACCAGCAAGCCTGACTGCTGGTACCAGTGGATATAAGCCAGCACATGGTCGTTGCCGGACTCGATAAACTGGGTGCGATTGCCACTGAAAATCGGATTCTGCTTGCGGATTTCAATGTACCGCTTGAACGGCATGAACACCCGGTTCTCGATAGTGCCTTTATCATGACGACGGTCGGCCCGCTGCCAATCCATCGCTGGCCGGTGGACCCAACGGCTGTCGTTGAATTTGAACCGGTCTTCGCGGTAGCTGTAATCGTTGAGCGTACCCAGTCCATCGCCCAAATAAATTAGTGGAATGCCACCGACGCTGAACACCACACTGTACAGGAGATGAATGCGCCGGATCGCCAGTTCAATCTCATCCTCGTCACCGCGCTCAAGCGCCAGTTCCAGGCCAGCCAGTGACGCACAGGTGCCGTTGATGCGGCCATCTTTGTTGATGGGATTGTAGTTGAACAGCAGCCCCCTGGCGAAGCTACCCTCGAACGCGCCGGTATAGAACTGGTTGAGAAACTGCCGGTGGTCGAAGGGATTCATGTGCAAATCGTGCAGGTCTTCATCAGCGAAGCTCCAGCCGATGTCGTCGTGAACACGGATGTAATTCACCCAGGCGCAGTTATCCGGAATGGGAAAACGATGCTGCATGGCATAGGTGACCGGCTTGACCTTGCGCGTCGCCAGCGATTCCCACAACATCGCCATCAGCGTTGGATTGTAGGACAGATCACACTCATGACCGGCGCGGTCGCCCTGGCCGAAATATTGCACAACATAATCGGGATGGACGATAGCTTCCGACTTGAACTCCACCGCCGGGGCCGCAATCTCCACCAGCGCGTTAAACGCCTGAATAATGGTATGGACCTGGGGCAAGTTCTCACAGGTGGACCCCATCTCCTTCCAGATGAACGGCACCGCATCCAGGCGCAAGAACTCCACGCCGACATTCGCCAGAAACAGCATTTCAGTCAGCATAGCGTCAAACACCGCCGGATTGCGGTAGTGCAAATCCCATTGGTACGGGTTGAACGTCGTCCACACCCAACGGTCGATTTCAGGTCGGTAGGTAAAGTTCCCCGGCGCGTTCTCCGGGAAGATTTCGCGCAAGTTCTGCTCGTACTGGTCCGGTAGTGTGCGGTCGGGATAGGTATAGTAGAAGTCGAGATAGTCCGCGTCACCTTGCAGTGCCTTCAACGCCCATTCATGCTCATCGCTGGTATGGTTGAAGACAAAATCGAGGACGAGGCTGATTTCATTCTGGCGCAGCATGCGGGCCAGCTCGCGCAAATCATCCATCGTCCCCAGAGTCGGGTTGATCTCGCGGTAGCTGCTGACGGCATAACCACCATCGCTGATCTCAGGCACGGCGTAAAGCGGCATCAGGTGCAGATACGTCAACCCCAGTTCCTTCAGATATGGGATTTTCGCCTGTATCCCACGCAGATCGCCAGCGAAGAGATCGACATAGCACACCCCGCCGACCATCTCCTGAGATTGGAACCATAAGGGATTGGCTTCGCGTTCCAGGTCCAATGCTCTCAAACCCGGTGGCCGGTCAACATAAGCCTGGGTGACGGTTTTCAGGATCACTTCCAGATGATAGAAGAACGAGTAGTATGTGCCGTAGATGTCCATGAGGAGCGCGAACGCTTCGGGGAACTTGCGTTCCATACGCTCCCAGAAGATGTCTTGAGTTACCGTATCCAGGTCTGCCAGCAGCGGTTCAAAACGCGGACGCAGCCGCTCCAACGACTTTTTCGCACGATGATCCATACGTCAATTGTCCTTCTTGTGACGGTTCAGGCCATATTATAGCGCCAGCCACATTTCTGTGCGGCTGAATACTTCCAGGTAGCCCTGGGACTGGAATATGGGCCAGGTGTAATGGTCGTCGGGGACATTTTCGATTTTGGTATCTTGCATGGCGTACTGCTTGTGGACATGATACAGCAGCGCCCGTCCCAGTTCGGTCGATACATCCGGGCTGAGGACAAAATGCGTCAACTGGAAAGGCGTCCGCTGGAAGACCACCCAACCACGCTCACCCGATGGATGTTCAGCGTAAAGGCCGCGCAGACCACCGGCATTCAGCAATGAGCGGGTTTCCTCCACCCACGATGCTCCCGGTTCCCGACTGGAAAGCGTCTGGGCGATGGCTTCGTCGGGGATCGGCGTGACTGCCATCGCGTCCAGAACGGGGTCCGGTTCCGGTAAAACGGGCGGACGCCGGATGACCAGCAGCGTGCGGGTCGCCTCAAAACCTAGCTTCTCAAACAGACGCCGGGCCGGTTCGTTACCGACAATCACCTCAAGCTGCACCGTCTTCATGCCCTGCTCGACAGCGGATTCAATCATACGTTCCATCAGGTATTGGCCCAGGTGGCGGCCCCGGCGATGTGGCAGCACACCCAGACGGGTGATCCAGCCACGATCCCCGCGTAAACCCAACATCCCAATTCCAGCTTCCAGTTGCTCGGCGTTGAGCGCAACCACCGACGCATCGAGATCAATATCGTAATGAAGGACGTATTCTTCCATACGGCGGGCGTTCATCGGCATTGGCACGATATAGTCCACCCTGGCCTGATTGTAGATTTCGGCAAGCTGCTTGTACGTATAATGGCTGGTCGGAACCGCTGTACGGTTCTCCTGCGGGAGCGGTTGGGCGGCCATATTACGGGAGGAACGCAGAGACTTGTTCGGCAAAAGTCCGGGTATTGATCGGTTTGGTGATTACCCCATCGCACCCGTATGCCTGGGCCATGTTATGGGCTGCGCCCTCCGGCCAGGCGGTAAAGGCAATAATCGGCACCGTATTCAGATCAGGCTGCTGGCGGATCAGCGCAATCACCGTCTGACCATCAATATCGGGCAGGCCGAGATCGATCAACACCAGGTCCGGGTGCTGCTCAAAAACCGTCGTCAGGCCGTCTTCACCGTCTTCAGCGACAATGACTTTATGCTCCGCCCGTCGCAGCAGCTTGGCTGCCATACGGGCATTCTGCTCGTTATCTTCGATCACGATAATCAGCGCCATTTATAACTCCATCACGAAGCAGCGCGATGCTGCTCCAGGAAATAAGAAACAGTGTTGAGCAGTTCATTGCGGGTGACCGGTTTCGCCAGATAGCCATCACATCCACACTGAGTAAAACGCTCTCGATCACCGTGCATGGCGTTGGCCGTCAGCGCAATGATCGGAATGTGACACAGGTCAGAACACAGTTTCAGACGCGATGTCACTTCCATCCCATCAATATCGGGCAGGTTAATGTCCATCAGGATCAGGTCGGGATGCTGGGCATTGGCGACCTCCAGGCCGGAAAACCCATCGGTCGCTTCCACCATATCGTATCCGCCCCTTTGCAGCATCTTGCGCACCAATCGCATGTTGTGTGGATTGTCCTCGATGTAGAGTATAAGTGCCATGAGCCTGACCTTATATTAAGATATAATAATAATGAATTGTTATTTCAATTCATTATTAATTATATCAAGAAACTGTTGGCGGTCAAGCGAGGTCTTCTTCAGGAGCCTCAGAATATACTTTTCTAGTTTTTCCCGCTCCTCATTCGAGACCAACTTGGCCGAAACGACAACCACCGGGATGTCGCGCAATTTGGGGTCTTTTTGCAGTGTTTCCAGGATGGTAAACCCATCCATATCTGGCAGCATCAAGTCCAGTACGATCAAATCCGG
>CAYQJO010000127.1:0-12033 GCA_964417785.1 uncultured Anaerolineaceae bacterium
AGTTGGGTTTAAATCGGTTTGAGAACGCGGTCGCGGCGCAGCTTCTTGGTGAAAATCTGCGTATCATCAGCCATCACTTCCTGGACCGCTTCGCGCCAGGCCGGGATTTTGATGTCTTTGACGGTGGTAGCCTCGTAGTTGTTTTTCATGAAAATCTCGACGATCTCGCTGCGGGCGTTGGTCGGGAGGAAAACAAAACTGACCTCGCTCTGTAGCTCCTGCGACGCCTCTTCCACCGCCAGCACCAGGGCGTGGACAATCGTCTCTGGCTGGATGGTGTCATCCAGGTAAAGCTCGTCAACACGGGTGATGAGATTCTCTACCTGCCAGCCGATAATGCCGACGGTCCGACCGGATGCGTCGTCCGCCACCAGATAGCTCTTCTGACCGAAGGACATGATCACATCCATCCGGTTGATGTCCTGACCGGTAGCCCGGTTGATAAAGGACGCGATAATCTCCGCGTTGGATGGCATCCCCCGGCGCACCGCGATCCCGGATGCTTCAAGTTTGGCCTCCGCTTTGGGTGTGGCTGCGGAGGCTGGTGCCGGTTGGGGTGCTTGCTGCTGCTTCGGTTGAGCGGTGGCCTGTAACTCCGCTCTTATGTTATTCCAACCGGCCTGGACCTGCTTCCAGGTCTCTTCAATATTGCCATCGTTGTTGATGACCACATTGGCAGCTTTCAGTTTTTCGCTCTGCGCGGATTGGCCGAGAATGCGCTGCTTGGCGGCATCCTGGCTCATCTTGCGCTTACCGACTAACCGCATATACTGCGTTTGGGGTTTAGCGTTGACGACCCAGACGGTATCGACTGCTTTCGCCAGATCACCTTCCAGCAGTTTGATGGCTTCGATTACGACAATTGACTGCTTGCTGCGGGAGACGAGTGTGTTGATCGCCTGCCCGATAATGGGATGTGTGATGGCCTCGAGCTTCGCCAGGAGATCGGGATTGGAAAACACCATGCTGCCGAGTACGGCCCGGTTAATGGTCTTATCCGGATTCAAAATCGCCAGTCCGAACGCCTGGACCACCGGTTTGTAGGCCGGCGCACCCGGCGACATCGCCTGATGGGCCAGCCCATCGGCGTCAATCGTATAGGCACCCAGGTGTTGGAGCATCTGCCGCACGACGCTTTTCCCAACCGCAATATTCCCTGTGAGTCCGATTACATATTTGTTTTGCCAACGACCCACGGCTTCACCTCCGCTGCGTCCGGTTTGTTGTTGCTGTAGACGCTCTCAGTATACACGTAAAACTGCCAATAAACCAAATAAATACTTCAGTGTAAACTTATTCACATGGAAATTCTGCGTGGTGCTGAACCGTTCTACTATGCCGGGGGTGATGTGGGTTGTCTGTGTCTTCATGGATTGACCGCCGCGCCCGATGAGGTGCGCTGGTTGGGTATGCATCTGGCCCAACAGGGGTTCACCGTTTTGGGGCCGCGCCTCGCCGGACATGGGGTCGATCATCGCTTGCTGCGGCGTATGACCTGGCAGGATTGGTATTTGAGCGCGTTGGACGGCTACCAACTGCTGCGCCAGCAGTGCCGGTCGGTGTTTGTGGCTGGGCTGTCGATGGGTGGCTTGCTCACGTTGAAGCTGGCGGAATCCGAGCCGGTCGATGGGGTGGCGGTGTTGGCCGCGCCGGTTCGTCTGCCCGCTATGGGTCAATTGTATCTGTCCCGCTGGACCAAATGGGTCCGGCCCTATTACTACCGGCCAGATACCAGCGATTTTCCCCAGCGTGTGTTGGATGAGCAGCGTCGTCGGGGGACGGTCGATTGTGGCCGTCTGCGCTATGATTATTGGGCGACACAGGTCTTCGATCAGCTTTACCGCCTTATGCGTGAGGTAGATGCGGGGCTGGATCGAATTACGGCTCCCACGCTGCTGGTCTACTCCGAGAACGATAAGACTGTCCCGGTAAACAATCTCGGTTACTTGTTGGATCGGCTGCCCCATGCCCAGACTCTGCGGCTCACGCGCAGCGGGCATGTTCTCACGCAGGATGTTGAGTATACTACGGTGCTGGATGCCACCGCTGAGTTTTTCAAACAGGTAAAACAATGACCAACATCGCATTGATTGGATTCGGTCACGTCGGACGCGGGTTTGCCGAGATTATCCGGCAAAAAGCGGCTGCCTTGACCGCGCAGTATGGCTTCGAGCCGCGTATTGTCGCGGTTGCCACTGGATCGCGGGGCAGCCTGGTCGATCCGGCGGGGTTGGATGTAGATAAGCTGCTAGATGGCTTCGTTGATTATCCCGGCGGCGAGCGTGGTTGGTCGCCGGAGCAGATTGTCCGCGAGAGCAACGCCGATGTGATCGTGGAGGTCAGCCCGTCTAACCTGCAAACGGCCCAACCGGCGCTGAGCCTGTGCCATGCCGCCTTCGATGCCGGTAAGCATGTGGTGCTGGCGAACAAAGGACCGGTCGCGCTGGCCTACCGCGAACTGGCCGACCATGCCGCCCGCAGCGGGAAGACACTGCGCTTTGAGGCGACCGTCATGGCTGGCACACCATCGCTGCGACTGGCGCTTCAGGCGTTGGCTGGATGTGAGATCACAGCCGCACGCGGCATATTGAACGGCACCACTAACTATATCCTGACGCAGATGGAAAGCGGAATGGAGTACGCTGAGGCATTGCAACAGGCGCAGGCCCTGGGATATGCCGAGACCGATCCGAGCGGCGACGTTGATGGCTGGGATGCAGCGAGCAAGATGTTGATCCTGGCGGCGTCGGTCTTCGGTCTTGATCTGAAGATGGACGATCTACGAGTGCAGGGTATCACCGGATTGACCGCCAGCGATATTACGGCTGCCCGAAGCGCCAGTCAGCGCTGGAAGTTGATCGCCAGTATGTCGCGGGAGGGCGGCGCGGTCCAACCGGAACGACTGCCGCTGGGCAATCCGCTGGCGGGTGTTGCCGGAGCCACCAACGCCATCACGCTGACGACCGATCTGCTTGGCGATGTGACGTTGGTTGGAGCGGGAGCCGGTGGCCGTGAGACCGGTTTCGCCATTTTGTCCGATTTGCTGGATATATACCGATGATCGATGTGGTTTGCGAAGGCGCGTCGGGGCGAATTCGTCCCAATGAAGATACTCATGTGCTGCACGATGACGGTCGCTTGCTGACGTTGGTGGCGATAGACGGTGCGACTGTGCGGGTGGCGTCGCTGGCACAACAGCCCCTGCTGGCGGCTTATCCAGAACGCCTGACCGAGGCGGCGTATTCAGCCCGGATTGCCCGTGATGCGATCCGGCAGCACATCAATCTGAATCTGCGCGAGATGCTGCTGAAGGCTAACGAAGCGCTGGCGGCACGGCTGGCCCTGGTCTATGGCGCGGTCACGCCGCAAGCGATAATGGCGCGTGAACCCGGATTGGCCGCCCGCTATACCGATGTTCGTTTTTGTCGTCTGGTGCTGCCCGCCTGTGTGGTGACGGCAGCCCGTATTGACCGCCAGAGCCATACGCTTGGCTATGCTCATGCTGGCGATACAGCCCTGTTTGTCTTTTTAGCTGATGGAACAGTGGAACAGTTGACGGGTGCCAACGCCCATGATGACCGGTTGTTCCAGGAAGCGCAGACGCTTCGGGCCAGAGGACGCTCAATGGACGACATCTTGCAGGACAATCAAATCAAGCAGGCCGACATCGACAGCGGTGTTTATCACAACTACGTCGATGAGGGCGGCCAGACTCATCCGGGCCTGGGGGTGGGCGTGATCGATGGCCTGCCACAGTTGGCCGACTACATCGAAACCGGCCAGCGGTCACTGGATGGCGTAGCCGGGGTGTTTGTGTGCAGCGATGGGGCCATCTGGCCGGACGATTTACAGACGATGCAGCAGATCATCCAGACTGAAGGCGTCCGCGCCTACTATCACCGGCTGCGGGCGCTGGAACGGGACGACTCCACCCGTGAGCGTTTCCCCCGCTTCAAAGTCCACGATGATTTCACCGGGTTATACGTGAAAATCTGAATTTTGGGTTTTCTTAAGGGTCTTACGTTGTGTGAGTGATGTTCTCAATTATAATGTAAAAGATAGATACATCAGGGGAACGCACGATGAGCAGGGCTAAACTACTGGTGGTCGAGGATGAACCCAATCTCTTGATGGGTATTCGCGACATGTTGCAACTCGATGATTATGCAGTGATGACCGCATCAAACGGCGTGGAAGCGCTGGAAGTGCTGGAAAACAGCAACGGGACAATGCCCGATATGATCGTCTCTGACATCATGATGCCGAAGATGGACGGGTATCGATTTTTTGAGGAAGTGCGTAAGCGTCCGGATTGGGGCGAAATACCCTTTATCTTCCTCACCGCCAAAGGTGAGAAGAGTGATGTGCAGCGGAGCCGCCGTCTGGGGGTCCACGACCATCTCGTGAAACCCTTTGAGGCCGAGGACTTGCTCCTGGCCGTTCACCAGCGGCTCAAGATTCAAGAGTCGGTCATCGGCAACAAGATTGATGCGCTGGAGCAACTCAAGCGCAGAATTCTGACCATTCTCAATCACGAGTTCCGCACCCCATTGACGATTGTGGCCGCCTACTCTGAGATGGTCAAGGAGAACTCCGACAGAATGCAAGGAGACAGTCTCCAATCGCTGGATGTGGGTGAATTACGCTTTTTTCTGAACGAGATCAATACCGGGGCGTCCCGTTTGCGCCATTTGATTGAGAACTTTATTTTGCTGGTGGAACTGGAAACCGGCGATGCGGCCAAGAACTACACCTTCTGGAAGGGGCGTGTCGAGGACTTTGGTGTATTGATCGGCGCGGTGGTAGATCGGTTCCAGAACGATGAGCGCTACGTTCACCAGTGCGAAGCATCCATTGAGTCTGATCTGCCCGCCATTACCGGCCATGGTGAATATCTCAATGTGATGTTGAGCGAACTGCTGCTGAACGCAGCCAAGTTCTCGCCGCCCGATAAGCCGATTTCGCTGGATGCCTATTCGACGGCTGAGAGCGTGTGCGTCCGGGTCACTGACCAGGGGCGTGGGATTGCGGCGGATGAACTTGAAGTCATTTGGGATAAATTCTACCAGATTGACCGGGACCAGTTTGAGGATCAGGGTGCGGGCAGCGGTCTTGCAATCGTCAAGGGTTTGGCGGAACTGCATGAAGCCGAGGTCCGTGTGGAAAGCACAGTGGGCGAGGGAAGCAGTTTTTCCTTGATTTTCCCCCGTGTTTGAACGTGTTATAATCATTTGGTGACAAACTTGAGGAAAGGACCGCGTATTTATGGCTTCACTTTTTGACAAAATTAACACACTCATCAGCGCCAATCTCCATTCGATTGTAGACCGTGCTCTGGAATCCAATTCATTGAAGGTGATGGATGAGTATATCCGTCAGGCAGAAAAAAACCTGGATGCTCTGGAGGACTCAGCGGCCACGGTCGGGGGATCGGTGAAAACCCTTAAGCGCAAGTACGAGGAGTTTGCGGCGGCGGCTGAGAAGCTGGACCGCGACATTGATACACTGGTGTTGAAGGGTAAGGACGATCTGGCGGCAGCGGCTCAGGCCGAGTTGAACACCAAGCAGCAGCTTGCCCAGGAGTATTACGAGCAGTGGCAGGCCCAGGAACAGCAGTACCAGAATATGCTCAAGATGCGTCTTCAGCTTGAAGCCAAGATGACCACCATCCGGCAGGAGCGTGAGCATTTGCGGTCGCTGATTGAACTGGCTGAGGCCAAGAAAGTCACGACGACCACCATCAAGAGCCTGGACGGTCTGGCGAAGACAGGCGACGCCGAGATCAACTCGATGGCCGACAAAATTCGCACCCGGCTGGATCAGGAAGATGCTCGCATGGACATCGCAACCGAGCGACTCTCCGACCAGATCGACGAAGCAGTGCGCGGCGGTGAGATCGACCGGCAGCTTGAAGAACGTCGCCGTCGTCTATTGGGTGAGAGCAGCTAATTCCGCGCAATCCCACAACTGGATAGAACCGGAACAGGGTCAGCGTGGCCCTGTTTTTGTTGAAACCGGTTGTGGGGTAAACTCGTAAAGAGTAGTGGAGACGGTGAAGAAAGCAGATCATGTCCGAAAGAGATCAGATACGCAACCGCGCTCTGGGCGCGATTCTACAACGCTCGATTTTAAGCTGGCAGGTGGCGGCAACGGTGATCTTCACCATCATGCTGTTTCTGCTGGCCCCCGCCCCGTTTGAATTCTGGGAACCCTGGTTCTGGTTTGTCGCCGGTGCGCTCGCCAGCGGTGCGTTTATTGTCGCCAATTTGACCGATCCAGAAGTTGCCCGCGATGTGGTAGCCCGTCACTTTGAGGGCCAGTACGATCTGAACAGGATCAACAACCGCGTTTCACAGGATCGTCTGCGCGATGCTTTCGAGTACCGGCGCAATATGCTGGAACTGGCGCGTTCGGCCAAAGGGGCGATGCGGATACAGTTAATGGCGACCGTCGAGGATGTGAACGACTGGTTGAGCCATATGTATGAACTGGCGCAGCATATAGACTCGTTCGAGGGCAATGAACTGGTCGAGCGTGACCGGCGCATGGTGCCGCAGCAGTTGGATAAGACACGCCAGCGCATGGAGAACGAGCGCGATCCGGCGGTCCGGCGCGACCTGGAACGACAGGTCCACCAGCTTGAGCAGCAGCTTGCCAACCTGGATGCGACGGTCAACAGTGTGCGCCGGGCGGAAATCCAACTGGAAAGCACGCTGTCGTCACTGGGGACGATCTACGCGCAGATGGCCCACCTGGGCGCGAAAGAGGTCGATAGCTCGCGGGCGCAGCGGCTCCGGTTGGAAATCCAGGATGAGGTCGCGGGACTCCAGGATACGCTGGAAGCGATGGATGAGGTACAGGCGCAAAACCTGCGTCTGCGATAACTCATGGATGTTCGGACTTTCACCGATGCGGCGGCCTTCGCTGAGCGCAGCACGCCGTTCTTGCTGCGCGATGAGCCGACCAATAACCTTGTCCTGGGGTTGACGCACAATCTCAAACGCGACCTGTACCGCTACGGCGACGAGATGCCATATATGGCGACGGTCGAAGCAGGTGGTGAAGTGGTGGCAGTGGCGCTGCGCACCCCACCACATGCCCTGATTCTGACGCCAACTGACGCGGATGAGGCGCTGTTGGCATTGGCGCACAACGTGTTTGAGCGCTGGCCGACGCTGCCGCAGATCAACGGACCATCGGATACCGCTGCCCGGTTTCTGCGTATCTGGGGGGCGCTCAGCGGTCAGACCGGCCATCTGCATATGCACCAGCACATCTACAAGCTGGAACAGATCATCCCGGTTACGGGCGTCAGCGGAGAGGCGCGTGAGGCATCTGGGGCAGACCATGATCTGATTGTCCGCTGGATCAAGGAATTCCAGATGGACTGCTTCGGAAAAACACTGCCCGACGAGGACGTGCAGGCTGCGGTGGATCGCTGGTTGTCGAGTGACGGAAATCAAGCGTTGTTCATATGGGAAGACGACGGTCAACCGGTGTCGATGGCGGGATACGGCGGGACGACGCCCAACGGAATGCGCGTAAGTTATGTCTATACGCCGCCCGAACAGCGCCGCCGGGGTTACGCCAGCGCGGTGACAGCGGCGGTCAGCCAGCGGATTCTCGACGGCGGGCGCACCTTCTGCTTTCTTTACACCGATATGGCTAACCCTACGTCGAACAAGATTTATCAGGACATCGGCTACCGCTCAGTAGGCGATGTCAGCCTCTACGACCTGCAATAGCACGGTCGATGCCGGTCCATAGGATTGCGCCGCCGTGTGGGGTCATGCGTTTGTGGAGATTGGCGGGCAGTCCATCCAGAGTATCCACCGGCACATAATGGGTGGCCTGCCGTTCGGTCAGCAGCGCGGCCTCCAGTTCGGTATGCCAGCGATCAAACCAGGTGTCATCGTGAATCAGCAGCAGCACGCCGATTTCTGAGCGCGTGGACAGATGGTTGACAGCCACCCCCAGCAGGATCATCTCGGCCTGGCCCGTGTCCAGCATGCGGCGCAGATCAGCGACCGGCGCATGGTCGTAGAAGTAATCGGCGCTGTCGGCAGCACCGTCCCATTCATGATATTCCGGCATGGCAAATAGCTCTTCACCGTATTCGCGCAAGGTCTGGTGGCGCACGGACCATTCAGTCGCCATCCACGCTTGCGGCCCGCTGGGCTGGAAGACGTAGGCGGGGAGGACCTGATACAACCCGGCACCGATGGCGAGGGTGCTGGCCCGCTGCGCCACGATGGCTTTATAGGTCCCGTGATGGTTAAACACAGTCAGGGTGTTGACTCCGATGATGGCGGCCCGCCCGGCTCCATTGAAGGTGACATGCTCTGGCGGCACCTGTTCGTGAAAGCGCTGGCGCAGCGGCAGCCCGTCACGCTTACCCTGGGCATAGTCACGGAGTTCGTGGTCCAGGGCGTCGCAGGTCGCCAGCATGTCGAAGTAGTAGCCCAGATGCCCGTGAATGCGGTTGTCTTCCACACGATTCAGGATGTAGCTCAGGCCGTTGGTGATTCCAGGCCGTTCACGCAGCAGCGTATCCAGATGGCCGCGATCATACACCCGATACATCGCTGGATCAGCGAAGGTATCGGGCGGTGTGGCGGCCAGGATGGAGTCTATATCCTGGCCGGGGTGTGCCGGGTAGAATGTCGCGGGATACGTGCCACCATTATGCGAAAACAACGTATCCCCGTAGAATTGTCGTAGGGTGTCGATCAGGCGGGTGTGCGAGTCCATGAGTTCCTATACCAGTTCTTTGCACAGCCAGTATACCGCAACTGTCCGACCTTCGCGGAAAGCGTCGGCGGTCGGTGTGACCTGCTGCACGGTGCCGCTGATGGAATAGCCCATACCGACATAGAATTCCACCCCACCAGTCACGCTGATGCGAGCCTGGGTGCAGCCACGCTCGATGGCAACTTCCTCGGCCATTTGCATAAGGCGGCGGCCAATACCCTGACCACGCAGCGGCTCATCCACCCACAGCATGTCGATGGTGAGTGTGCCGCGCCGGGTCACAGCGGAGATACCAGCCACCACGTCACCTTCCAGGTCGTCCAGACTGATGTCAACTGGCATGGCATCCGCCGGATGCGGAAAGACACTGGTCGGCAGCACATCACACAGTTTGCGAGCCAGATACTTGCGGTAATCGGCATCTGGCTCGTTGGTGATAGTAAACTCGTAGCTGCCGCTGTAGACTGCTCGCTGGTAACCAAAATTCAGTACCGTAATCGTCATTTATATTCTCCCAGACGGCCTGTTTTCAAGAACCGTTTCATCTCATCCACACGGTGATCCAGTATGTCAGGCACTTTGCCGCGTATAGCCGGATGGTCGGCGTTGCCCGCGATCCAGCGGCAGGATGCCACATGGCGGGCGGCGACAAAGGTATCCAGGTGGTCCAATGGACGGTTGTAACCCGCCACAATGGCCTCACGTATCGCGTCATAGTCCTTGCGGTCACGGTTGACCCACAGCATCGGCGTCAGATCGTAGGCGAAATAGCCGTAGCTGCACTCATCGAAGTCCACCGCACCGACGGTCTGGCCTTCAAACAGCAGGTTCTTGGCGATGAGATCGGCGTGGATCAGCCCGAAAGCCGGTCCATCTTCCATCGCCGCACATACCTGGTCGATGACTTCCGCCATGACAGCCTGATGGTCTGCCGTGAAGAAGCGCTCACCCTCATCAGGATTATACGGTGAATCCACGCCGAACAGTCCGCCACAATCCAGTGTGGGGCGTTCAAAGTCCGGCGGTGGCTCAAATCGGATCGTGTGCAACTGGGCGGCGAACGCGCCGAACGCCTGTAACTGTGCCGGGGTGTGATCGCCAGCCAGGATGGGATGCCCATCGACCCAGGTCAGCAGGACGCAGTGAACCGGCGTATCAATCCCATCCAGTCCGCCAGTACAGACATCGCCCACCGGAGCCGGAACACGCAGTTCGGCGCTGAGTGTGCGCAGCCACATCAGTTCGGACTTGATCCAGCGCAACGGTTTGTGGCCGGGGCGGTGCATCCGCAGGGCGTAGCGGTCCGTACCGGCCTGCACACTGAACACGGTGTTATTGGTGTACGCGGCCAGTTCCAGTGTCGCATCCGGCAGACCGAAATGTGCCAATGCCTGACGCGCCAGCCGTTCAAAACGGCGGACCTGTTCGTGGTAGTCCAGTTGATGAAAGTGGTTGTTCACAACAGTGTCCTTGTGCGAATAACGAACGTGACCGGTCCTCGCACAGGCACAAACAAAAAGCAGCCACGGCGAGGAGGCTCGTGGCTGCTGAACAAGTCTTATGGAATCACAAAACAGCCACGAGGCGATAACGCGCAGGTGCGCGTCTCTCCGTGACTGCTGTCTCAGCAGATTGACTGAAACAACGATCTAGCGGAAGACGGACGCACCCATGTCGTTCCGGGGGATTGCTCTAAATGCAAATGCCATGAATGCGACCTCCATTATTGAAGAGATTTACAATACCGTTTGGCAGTGTATCATGTTTTGTGATGCCGAGTCAACATCTACACTTGACTTGCCATCATCCCAGGACTATAATCCGCACATTGTTAGCCAAGATAGCTCAGTTGGTAGAGCAACGCACTGAAAATGCGTGGGTCCCCAGTTCAAGTCTGGGTCTTGGCACAATAAAGACTGATCGCACGATCAGTCTTTTTGATTCTCATCTTCCTCGGCCAGCAGCGTCTGAACCGCCTCCACTGCCAGATCGTGGAAACGCCCGTTAGTGGCGATCACACCATAATTCTTGAGTGAGGTCCCCTCGGAGAAATCGAGCGGCGAACCATCCACATCGGTCACTCTCCCGCCCGCGGCCTGGACCAGTGCCGCACCCGGTGCGTGATCCCAGATCGAATGCGGGCGTGTATTGCCATGACGCGGCAGGCGCAGATAAAAATCGGCGTCACCGGCGGCCACCCGTCCGTACTTCTCCTGGCTGTCGGCTCGCTCCACCGTTGCGCCGTCCATACCCATCAACTCACGCACCCGTGCCAGCCGTCCATGTCCGACATGGCTCTTCTCCACGCTTTCCAGCGCTTTGAGCGTCACGGGGTCCGACCGTTCGGAAACCTGGATCGTCTGTGGTGGTGCAGAACCGTCTAAGGGCTGCATAAAGGCTGTGCCATCAATGGCGTAAAGCAATTTAGGGCCACCGGGATACGCCGGAGCGCCCAGAACCCCGGCCACAGGCTGGCGATCCTGCAAAATACCAACGGCATTGACGAAATGCCGCTGCGCCAGAAAGCCTTTGGTGCCGTCGATGGGGTCCACGATCCACATGCGCGGCGTCTCTTTGTTGGCACCATGATCGAGCCAGGAGCGCAGGTTATCTTCGGTGATGGATATGCCCAGGATTTCACCGACCAGGTTAGTAATCTCCTGCCGCTGTTCCGGTTCCACCAGCGTCATGAATTGATCGCCCCACTCCTCCGACATCACGCCGTCATCCGGATAATGTTCCCAGAGCGCCCGGCAGATGATGGCCTGGGAGCCATAATCGGCGATGGTGACCGGTTCGCTGCCAGCTTTGTCGCTGCGGACGATATGGCGCTGCTGGACTTCATAACAGAGGTGGGCGGCCTGCCGGACGGCCTCAAAAATCGGCGACAATTCTAGCGACATGTCAAATGCTCCTCACGATTGGGTGAAACCAATCGAAGTGTACCGGAGAACGCAGACCCGTTCAATGAGCGGTTGCGGATTCTGCCAACATGTCACCGACAAGCGCTGACAGCCCTCTGGGGCTGACCGGCTTGACCAGAACGTGTTCCACGTTGTAGACATCCAGCGGGAACTGGCTGGAGAATGCGTTGGCCGAAACAACAATGATATGGGGGGCGTGTTCGATGGGGGCCAGACAATCGAGGACGTCAGTGCCATAACCGTCAGGAAGCTCCAGGTCCAGGATGATGAGGTCCGGCAGGCCATAGGTATTGATATACTGAAGGGCGTGCTTGACCGAGCAAACGGTATCACAGGCATGGTTGGATGCCCGCAACTG
>CAYQJO010000128.1:0-10617 GCA_964417785.1 uncultured Anaerolineaceae bacterium
TCCTTTTTTCACTTATCATTATAATCACCATACTGCAATGCTTCCAGACAGGCTTTTACTATGTCACGGTATACACATCCCCATCCAATGCTGAACCGGGTCATCCAATACGGCGCACTGGTCGTGGCGATCCTGATGATCGTCTCCGCGCCGCTGCAAGTCGCGCTGACTCTGCTGGGCGCACCCGGCGGTCTGTTCATCCTGTCGGCGATATTCACCGTACTGCTGGCAGCGCCCGTGTTGATGCTGACCGCCTACGCCCCGGCGGTGACGGTAGACGAAAACGGACTTACCCTACATCCGGCGGTATGGAAAGAGCGCCGGGTCACCTGGGACGCGGTGAAGGCGGTGAAAGTCTACCCGCTGCTGCCCACCCAGGACTCTGAAATAACCCGGCGCTTCACCGTCGGGCGGCGCAATTATCGCCCCGCTGACGGGATCATGCTGGTCATTCCAGGGCTGCCACCGCAGTACCGTATCGCCGGATTCTTCGCCGGTGAGCGCAGCCGTCCCATTGTCGTACTCACCAACCGCGCCCATCGGGATTATGACCGGCTGCTGCGCCAGATACTCAAATATACCGAGGCCAGTGTTCACGATGATGCGCTATTTACAGCGCCCGGCGGGGACCACTAACCACTCGCTTGAAGCCACCACCGTAGGCGATGTGACCCTGGCTGATAACAATGAAAGCGGTTGGATCGACATCGGTCACAATCTGGCGCAGTATGCTCACCTGGGAGCGCGACACGGTGACAAACAACATATGATGCGATGCGCCGGTATACATCCCTGTGACTTCCCAGCCACTCACACCGCGTCGGAGCTGGTTGATAATGGCGTCGGATACGTCACGCGGATGGTCGGTGACAATCGACACTGTGCGGATCACACTGGGACCTTCCAGAACGTAATCCGCGACCATGCCCTCTAACACTAACGCCACCAGCGAAAAAAGGGCGCTCTCCCAACCGATAAAGGCTCCCGCCAGAAACACGACGGTCAGATTCGCATAAAGCGCAGTCGTGCTTAACGGCATACCCAGCTTGAGTTGGAGAATGCGGGCCAATGTGGATGTCCCGCCAAATGTCGCCCCGGACCGGTAGATCAACGCCGCCCCGAACCCACCGACGACCCCGGCGAAAATGGCGTTCAGCAGGGTCTCGTCGCTAATACCCCCCGGCGGAAAAAACGGCCCCATTAGATCGACAACGACTGAATACAATGTCACCACATAGACTGTCCAGATTACCGCTCGCCATCCCCCCAACATACGGTATGCCAGATACAGGATGGGCAGATTACCGACAAAGGTCACCAGACCTATAGGTGTGCCGGCGTAATTGTTCAGGATCACTGCAAACCCGGAGACCCCCGCTGGTGCGATGTTAGCCGGGGCGAAAAAGATGACAACACTCAACGCCCCGATCACCGTGCCGACAGTCATCAAGATAGCACGTTCGAGAATAGTCCGAATTCCAGGTGATGTATACGTCTGCAAAAGCTACAATCCCCCTGTGCTGCTCGCTGTCTGTCAATACAATGCGCCGCGCACAATCGGCAGTGCAGTCGGGCCGTCGCTGCCACCAACCGGTTCGGGTGTGATGCCAACATACTGGTATTCACCCATCGGCAGCGGCGAGTCAATCACCAGTGTACCGCGCCCGGTGGCATCCACTTCAAACAGGCCGCCGCTGGTCCGATGGTCATCCCGGATCAACCATACCTGATAGACCATGTTCTGGTCCAGGGGTGGGAAATTCTCGACCTGGAGTATGGCGGATCGCTCCTGTGGATGGCACAACAAGCGCCCGCCCGCAACCGGCGCAGACTCACGGGCGTCGATTAACTCAAATGTCAGCAGATCATCACGGGCGACGTTCGCCAACAGCGCCGTCCGTGAATCCAACTGGCGTGATAACGTATCGTAACGTTGATTGAGGTCCAGCAGTTGCAGCAGTAACACGCCGTTGAGCGCCAGCAGCAGCGCGACAGCCGCCGCCAGCAAAACTTGGCGGAAGGGCCACGCAGCAGACCGGGTTTCCGTCTTATCCAGGATGTGATTCAGCAGCGCTGCCGGTGGCTCTATCTGCGGTACGCTGAGCAGCAGATCATCCGTCATCTGATGGTAATGATCCAATTCCTTCGCAGCTTCTGGACACAGAGGCAGCAAGTCCTCGACCAGACGGGTCTCCTCCGGGTCCGTGATGCCCATGCCGTAAGCGGGTAGAAGCTCACGCAGTTGTTCGCAGTTTATCGTCTGTGGTTTCATCTCACCAATTAGTGCTAAATTTCACTACCGTATCGCCCAGCATCACCGTTCTGGATTTCTTTTCTCATACGACTCTCGTTCTGCCTGCAACCACAAACCCCGCAGCTTTTGCAGACCAAGCCGGACCCGAGTCTTCACCGTACCGAGCGGCAGATTCAGGCGTTCCGCCAGTTCACGATGGGTCATCCCCTGGAAAAACGCCAGATCAATCAATTGTCGCTGTTCATCGGGGAGTTCGGCCAGCAAAGCATAAAGATGATGGCGGTCGTGAATGTCTTCCGGCCTGCCGCCCTCAGCCATAGGTTCGGGTAGTTCATCCAGCGACGCATCTACTGATGCTGCAAGGCGCTGCTCGCGGCGCAGATGGTCGATGGCCGTGTAACGGGCAACTACCAGCAGCCAGTTCAACAGACGGCCCTTGTCCGGGTCCCATGTTGTCTGCTGCCGCCATACCTTTAAGAAGGTATCCTGCGTGGCCTCCTCTGCCAGATACCGACTTTGAAGCACACGGTAGGCCACACTGAAGACACGGGTACCGTAACGTTCATAGAGTTGTGACAGCGCAGTTTGATCGTGTTGCAAGATCAAACGCATCAGCGACCGATCATCGTGTGCCATCTCGACCCTCTTGCAAAAACGAGATCATTATACCATGCTATACTCGTCGCAGGTCATCAGAATCGAGGTGTATATGCGCATTCTTGTTCTTGTTCTCATTCTAATTCTAGTCGCGCCGCTCAATGTGGCCCAGGATGATTTCCCGTTTGATCTACCTTTAAGTGAAGACACGATTTACACAGCCCAGGCGACCGACACCCTGGAAAACCTGGCCGCGTTGTTCGATGTGGACCTGGAATGCCTGCTTTCGACCAACGAATTTGAACCCGACTACGAACTCCAGGCCGGTGACCAACTCTTCATCAGCATGGACTGCCCGGCATATACGGGTCCGCAGGGGGTGATGTTCCCACGCACCGATGTCCCCGGTCCTATTGACGTGCAGCCGGAGACAACGGAGGAAGCCATCGCCAGCCCGACACCGACCCTACCAACGGCAACGCCCGAACCGACAGCGACCGTCCTGCCAACAACCACCCCAACCGCTGTACCGATCACGCCGACGATGCAGCCACAGAGCGCAGCGGGTGATATACAGTACATACTGCAATATGGTGATACGCTGGATGTCATCGCCCAGGAATACGACGTAGCCGTCGCGGCGATTCTGCAATCCAACAACATCACCAACCCGGCAGGATTGCAGCCCGGCACCACCATCGTTATACCCGGTGATGCACCCGCTTACGGGATGGCGGTCCCGGAGGAGTCAGATTTGCTGTCTGAGTCGGGGGGTGGCGGTGGCGAGACCTATGTGGTCCAGATGAACGATAACCTGGATTTGATCGCCCAGGCGTTCAATGTCTCGGTCGTCAGTCTGCAACGCGCCAACGGTATTACCAACGTGCGCCGTCTGCGTCCGGGACAGGTGCTTCTCATCCCGGCGGATGCACCACCTTATGGCAGCGTGCCACCCCTGGACAATGTGAATACCGCCATCGAAAACCCCGATGGTGTATATTACGTGGTTCAGGTCAACGACACGCTGGATGAAATCTCCGCCAGCTACAACGTGGATGTGGATTGTGTCGCAGCGGCCAACGAAATCGCCAACCGGGGATTGATCTTCCCCGGTCAAACCCTGCTGATCCCGGAGGACTGCCCGGTCTATACGGGTGAAGCGATCCCGCAAGCGGGATAATTCGCCTGGCCGTCCCCGATCTTTAAGCCATTACGACTTGGCCCAGGCGCGTACTGCGTCCTGGGCTTCTGGGGTGTCGATATTTGCCAGCGCTTTGAAAGCGGCAATGCGTACTTTCGGATTGTGGTCACGCAGCACCTCCGATAGCTCATCCACCATCGAATCGGCTTCCAGACGACCGAGCGCCTCAGCAGCAAAACGGCGCACGCCGGCATCGACATCCAGCAGCGCAACCGAGAGGCCGCGAATGGCATCACCATCATGGTCGCTGCTGCCAATCTTGCCGATGGCTTTGGCGGCGGCCCGCCGTACCGCCTTATCTTTATCACCCAGTGCCACGATGAGACCGTCCACCGAAACGGTGCCAAAACGGATCAACGCGCCGGTGGCGGCTGAGCGGGTCCATATATCATCGCCGCGCATCGCCTTAAGCAAGACGGTGACGGCGGCTGGGTCACCGATCATCCCCAATGCCCGAACGATCAGAAAGCGTGTGCCGGGGTCCACTTCTTCAACCAGTTCCATCAAGCGCGGCACGGCAGGACGATGCCGCCGGTCACCCAACATCTCGATTGCCTCCGCCCGTGCTTCAACGTCACGGCCATCCAGAGCAGCCATTGCCTGTCTAATTCTTGTATCCTGGTCCATATGCCTCTCAACTCAACATTCCTCAGACTGCCATCATACACTACGCGGCATAAAAACCACGTTTGAACTGAAATTACTCTGTCGCCTGCCGTGCAGCTTTCTGCGCCAGCGCTTCTTCATCATCGCCCAACTTCGACGCGGCGTTTTCCTCAGTTCGCTGTCGTGCTTCCATCATCTTCGCCCGTTCTATCTCCTGTGTCTTGAGAGTCTGGACTGACCGGGACGATTCAACACTGCGAATAGATGTATGCGAGTCATGCTGGGAACCGAAGTACATGACAGCGAAAACGACTGCCAGAGCGACAAAGATGATAATAATCATCACAAGTATGCCAAGTTCCATCGAATTTTCTCCAGGCTACCCAAATAACACTGTCGATTATAACGGTATTGGCGAATAAATTTCAACCAGGGTTGGTCCTTGCGTATCTCCTGGAATCTGGTTATAGTGTGTTTAGAGTATCTGGACATGAAAAGCGTGTTGTCGTTATTGACCCGTCCTTTGTAGAAACAAATTTATATAACGGTAATAGTATCTTTGAGATTTGTATAACAAGTGACAAAAATCACTGATCTCCTTGCTAATCATCCTGATCTCATGTAGAATTCACCGTGACATTGCGTAATCTTGAACAATCTGACTTGTCTGCGCTAATAATTCGAGAAAAGGCATATGGATTCAGGCACCAAGCAGTCCTCAGGTAGTCGTTCGCCTCTGCTCGTTCCCGCCCTCATCGGTGCAGCCCTCGCTCTGGTCATCGGTGGTGTTCTCATCGCCCAGTTCGATGATGTCTTCCTGGCGGATCAGGCATCTGCTGAAGCGGAACAGGTGGACCAGCTTTTCCAGGTCATGCTCGGAATCGGTGGGGCCATTTTCCTGCTGGTTCAGGGGTTATTGCTATTTTCGGTTTTCGCCTTCCGCAAGCGACAGGGCGATGAGGAGGACGGCGTAACCATTCACGGCAACGTCACTCTGGAACTCATCTGGACGGCTATCCCGGCAGTCATCGTCCTGGTGCTGGTTATCTACAGTTATCAGGTGTGGACCGACATCCGCGAACCCAAAGACGACGAGATGGTGGTTGAAGTCGTCGGTCGGCGCTTCGCCTGGACCTTCTCATATGAAGACAACCGCGTTGAATCACCCATCAACTCGAATACACTGCACACCTACGTCGGCCAGCCGACCAAGATGGTCATGCACACCGAAGATGTCATTCACTCGTTCTGGGTACCGGAAATGCGCATCAAACAGGACCTCCTGCCCGGTCGCACGACCGAAGTCCGCTTCACCCCCATTGCCGTTGATGGTAAAGCCAGCGAAGATTACCCGCTGCAATACCGGGTTGTCTGCACCGAGTTGTGCGGCAGCGGACACGGCGAAATGTACGCCACCATCTTGATCCATGAGACAGAAGAAGATTACCGGACGGCATTCCTCGATCCGGCGGTCGAGACGGTCCTCAACCCGCCAGAAGACCCGGTGGTACGCGGCGGTCAACTGCTGGCATCGGGTGCCTACCCCTGCTCCGGCTGCCACGTTCTCGAAGAAGCAGGTGATGGGTTCACCATCGAATGGGCCGGCCTGACGGGCCCGGCATTGGAAGGAGCGGGCGACCGTGCGCCGACTCGCGTCAGCGGACAGACGGCTGAGGAGTATCTATATATCTCATTGTACGACACAGACGCCTATCTGGTACCCGGCTTTAGCAATCTGATGGTGCAGTTCCAGGCCGATGACCCGGACGGTGCCAACTACATGCCACATGAGGACGCCCGTGCCATCATCGCCTTCCTCTGTACGCTGACCGACACGGGTGAATCGACCTGTGACCTGGATAACCTGGATGCGTTTATGTCCGTTGATGCTGGCTAATTTGACTTTTGATGTTAACTGCTTGAGGTGACGTTTATGGCAACAGCAGCATATCCCCTTGATGGCACACAGGGTGCGGTAAAGCGTCCCGCACTGAGCGAATATCTGCGCTGGTCGGTCGATCACAAGATCATCGGCGTACAGTATATAATCACATCGCTGTTCTTTTTCATCATCGCCGGTGCGCTGGCGATGCTCATCCGCTGGGAACTGCTCACCCCTCAACTTGATGTGATGGTGGACGGTTCGGCCTATAACACGCTGTTCAGCATTCACGGCACCATGATGATCTTCACCTGGATCGTGCCGATGTTCGCCGGGTTGGGCAATTACTTGATCCCGCTTATGCTGGGCGCAAAAGACATGGCCTTCCCCTGGCTAAATGCCTTCGCTTTCTGGCTCATCCCGCCGGGTGGTCTGCTGCTCATCCTGGGATGGTTTGTTGGACCGGCTGAGGCCGGATGGACCTCTTACCCGCCGCTGAGTACACTCTTCAGCCCGGACGGCCAGACCCTATGGGCGCTGGCGATCCATCTGCTCGGTATCTCGTCTATTCTGGGTGCCATCAACTTCATCGTCACCATCCGCAACATGCGCCCGGAAAGCATGGGCTGGTTCCAGATGCCGCTGTTTGTGTGGGGTACCCTGGCGACTTCGATCATCGTGCTGCTGGCGACCCCCTTCCTCGCTGGTGCTGTGACCCTGCTCATCCTGGACCGCGTGGCCGGGACCACGTTCTTTGACGCCAACAACGGCGGCGATGTGCTGCTGTGGCAGAACGTCTTCTGGTTCTACAGCCATCCGGCGGTGTATATCATGGTGCTGCCCGGTATGGGTGTGCTGAGTGAGGTGCTGTCGGTCCACGCTCGCAAGCCTATCTTCGGCTACCGCATGATTGCGCTTTCCAGCATGGCGATTGCCCTGATCGGCTTCACTGTGTGGGCGCATCATATGTTCACCAGCTTGCAGCCAGAACTGCGCATCCCCTTCATGATTACCTCGATGATTATCGCCGTACCCACCGGCATCAAGGTGTTTAGCTGGTTGGGGACGATCTGGATGGGTAAAATTCGGTTCACCGGGGCCATGCTCTTCGGGTTGGGTTTCCTGTCGATGTTCGTCATCGGCGGCATCAGCGGCGTGATGCTGGCGTCTGTCCCGTTGGACATTCATATGCACGACACCTACTTCGTTGTCAGTCATTTCCACTTCGTACTGTATGGCGGCAGCGTATTCGCCATCTACGCCGCCATCTATCACTGGTGGCCCAAGATCACCGGGCGTATGCTCGACGAAGGTCTGGCGAAAATTCACTTTGTATTGACCTACCTGGGATTCCTGTTTACCTTCTTCCCCATGCACATCCTGGGGATGAGCGGTATGCCGCGCCGGGTGGCCGTTTACGATCCACAGTTCCAGGAATTGAACCAGTTGGTCGGTTTCGCCTCGTTCGTCCTGGGCATCTCAACCTTTGTGCTGCTGTATAACATGCTCGCCAGCATCTACAGCAAGCGCGTGGCCGGGGCCAACCCCTGGCGGGCGCTCACCCTGGAATGGCAGACCAGTTCGCCGCCACCAGCCTATAACTTCGTGGGCGATCCGATCCCCTACGAGGACCCGTATGGCTACGGCACCGACGCATCAGTCGCCTATCTGGACGCGATGGAAGCGCGGCTCGGCCCATCGTATCCGGACCGGACGATCCATACCACCGAGACCCCGGCCCCAGAGCCAACCGGGGATTAACACAACTACGGAAAAACGATGAATTTAGTGGAAGAAAACCTCACACAGGAAGAACTTCAGGAGCTACGCAATAAGCGGGCCGGGATGTTCTTTTTCCAGGTCAGTTGGATCATGGCCTTTGTGTGTATGGTCGTCGTCAACTGGCAGTTGCGCTTCTCGCCCAACTGGAACGCCCCCGATCTCAACTCGATTGATTTCATCCTGCCGACGATGGCGACCGCTGCGCTGAGTCTGAGCGTGTATCTCGTCACCCGTGCGGTTGACGCCCTCAAGGTCGGCGCGACTGAGACCTACCGGACTCAATGGCTGGCAACGATCATCCTGGGTGCGTTTTTCGTCCTGGTCATGCTTTACGAATGGTTTGCAGTCGCAACCGGAACGCAGTATGCTCAGGTCTTCCGATTGATGACCGGGTTCCACATGTTTCATGCCATCGTAATCGGCATCTACATGCTGGGGGTCTACGCCAATAGACGCAGCTCGGAGAATTACTGGGCAGTAGAAGCGGGTGCGCGGTTATGGTACTTCGTCCTGATCGCCTGGCTGTTATTCTACGCCGTTATCTATCTGATTTAAGGAGCGATCTATGCAACCAGGACTGAATCGCGCCGTACCGATGGGCATTCTCGGCTTTCTAGTCGGCGCATTACTGGTTATTTTACTGCGCGAACTTCAGGGCCTGGACCCTGTATGGGACGCAGAGGTCGGGTTCATCATGGCGGCCTTCGTCAGCGCCGGGTTCTTCGTCTGGGGCATGGGCGCGTTCGATCCCCGCATGAACCAACACGCACATGAGCCGGAATTGGACGAACTGGGCATGGTGGTTGTACATGAGGACGAACATCACGAAGAAGAACCCGACGAACCCTTTCGTATTCTGGGGGCAACCCTGTGGCAGATCAGCTTTCTCACCATCGCCATGATCGTCATCCTGGCCGCCATGGCGACCTTCCCCAGCGGTCTCAGACTTCAGGTGACCAGCGATCCCGATGCGGCCCGCGATCAGGTCGGTTATACAACGATGGACCTGCCCATTCTGGGTGAAGATGTGGTCGTCAGCCAGCTTACGATGTTTGTCGGTCTGGTGATCGTCACACTGCTGTCGCTCGGCGTCATCGGCGGCCTGCTCGCCATCATTTTGACCTTCCTCAACCAGGGTGTTACCGTCTCGAAGGCCAGCCCCAACACACCGTTGAGCGAGGACGATGCACGCAGCCAGACGAATAAAGACCGGTCTACACAGGGCTTGCTCTCCCTGGGGCTGTACGTGACGGCGGTTGCAGTGCTGTTCTTCGCCCTCACACTCGTCATCGGTGAACCAGACTGGCTGCCGATCCCGCTGGCGGCGGTCGGCGGTCTGGTAGTGGTCGCCGCCTTCCGCATGACGATCCCGCTGGAAGTGTTCGCTACCCTCAGCGTTGTGCTTTACTACGTGTTCTACTTCGTGGCAATTGGTCTGGTGCTGCAAAATCCAGCCCTGGTGCGGGTACTCCTGTCGCTGGTGAACGCTCTGCTCTTCGCCGCCATTATCGTCTATCCCGCCGTCATCCTGCGGGCCGTCGGCAAAGCAGCGGCGTGGCTGCTGCGGATTGTACGCGATATTCCGTCGTTCCTGTTTCAGAGATAGGAGAACAGTGTATGTCTGAGATGACCGTACCGGGTACTATCCCGACTGTTGAAGAACAGAAGAAACAGGCCCAGGACAGCGACAACCTTAAATTTGCTATGTGGCTGTATCTCGCCAGCGAGACCATCATCTTCAGCGTGTTCATCGCCGCTTATGCCGTGTTCCGCGTCCAGCAGCCCGATATCGTGCATGAAATACACGAGTCGCTGGGCATTTCCGGTATCCTGCTGGTGACGTTCAACAGTTTCCTGCTGCTGACCAGCAGTTGGGCGATGGTGATGGGTTTGCGCCAGATTCAACGCAACGATGTTCAGGGGTTGATCCGCTGGCTCTCGCTGACCGCACTCCTGGGAACGATCTTCGTCATCCTGCAATATGTCGAATACAATTCTCTCGGTGCAAAGGGCGTCACCCTGGATTTTTCCCGTGACGAGTTCACCGGCTTCGGTATGCACTTCTACGCGCCGACCGCGTTCCATGGCGCACACGTTATCATCGGAGTCATCTGGTGCCTGGATGTGATCCGCCGCGCCCGGTTGGGGCGCTACAGCGGGTACAAATATGCCGGTGTCGAAGTCTTTGGCCTGTACTGGCATTTTGTCGATGTGGTCTGGGTCGTCCTGTTTACCCTCATTTATCTGGTATAGCGAGCGTAATTTATGGCTGACGAGAAGAAACTTTCCGACGAA
>CAYQJO010000128.1:10717-11886 GCA_964417785.1 uncultured Anaerolineaceae bacterium
AGACATTCGGCCAGGGTGTTGATGCCCTTCAGGCAGGGGTGCGCAAGGCAGGAGACACAGCCGATGACGAAGCATGGCGCGATCCCCATCACGGCGATACGACCGTATTTATGGGCCGTGAATACAACGTTCCCCTGTATACCAGTGTGTTTTTTGCTCTGGGGGTTCTCACCTTCACAGAAGTCATGCTGGCCGAATTGATCGCCAGTGACGCCAAAATTCCGCTGCTGCTGGGGATTATGGTCGCTAAAGCGCTCCTGGTCGTCATGTTCTACATGCACCTCAAAGACGACAACCGCGTGTTCGCCGTCACGCTGGCCGTCCCCGTTGCCTTCGCTACTCTGGCGACTCTTTTCCTGCTGGCAATTCCAACCGGCTACTAGACAACAAAAAAGGCACCCGCGTGGGTGCCTTTGTGATTTTCGTTTCGTCGCAACGCACTAGGAAACCGATGCCCGCACCGGCTCCAGGCGGCGATTCATCATACCCCGCGCTTCATTGACCGTATCGGTGAAGTAGACATCGTTCAGCGCATCTTTATCCAGCATGCCGAAGGCTTTGGCGACCGTCTTCATCATACCGTTAGCGCCGACTACGGCAATCGGTCCTTTGCCATTTTCGCTGCTCATTTGCAGCATCTTCCTGGCGTTCTCGCGGGCGGTCACACTGAAGATAGACCCACCGGGAATAGTCGCACCCTTGCTGATGTCAATGATGGCACCGATTTCGTAATCACGCTTACTGGTAACCGTGCGAATTGTGTCCAGCGTTTCAAACATCTGGTCCCACGTCCAGTTCTTGTCGAAAGCGCAGAGCATAACGGTTTCTTCAGGATTATCCCAATACAGTTCAATTGACATTAGCCAGTTTCCTCTCTATTTACGTGAGGAGCATAGCGAGACAAGCTTATGGCTGGCTCAATCCATTCTGAGAGTATAATGAAGGCGTATCTTTAAGGCGGTACTCATGAGCAGCATCACACAACAGGTTGACCAGAAGCGATTCGCGGTCTTCATGCTCATCTTCGTCGCCGGGACCGCACTCAGTCTGATTTTGCCACCCCCATTTTCGACTCTCACCCTCGGTCTGGTGGTGTTCGGATCGCCGCTGATCGTTGTGGGCGCAGACACCTATCGGGGGCTGCTATCGCGACTCACCACGCCCTTGCC
>CAYQJO010000129.1:0-11883 GCA_964417785.1 uncultured Anaerolineaceae bacterium
GCCGGATCAACCGGCGTGAGTATGCCTGGGTCACGATTCCGATATTGATATTGATTTTCAGCGTCATCGCATGGTCAGCCGGTTTTGAACTGCGTGGCAATCAGGCGACGTTGAGTCGTTTGACTCTGGTGCAGACCTGGCCCGACCAGGACGAGGCCCACCTTGAGCAGGTACTCGGTTTGCTGGCACCCCGTCGCGGTGACTACAATCTGGCGCTGCCCGATGAGCGGCTCTTGCGACCGGTCTCGGAAGACCTGGCTTCGACCACCGGCCTGAGTTCACGGTCATTGAGCAGCACCGAAATTCGGCAGACCGACCGTTTCGCCGCCGTCGATTTTCCGGTGGATGCCAGTTTCATCGCTGCATTCAACACCATAGGCACCATCCCCAAACCCGACATCAGTGGACGGGCGGTGATGTCGGTCGAAGTCGATGAAGACGGGATTGTGCGGCGTGTGTTCCAGGGATCGGTGCGCAACAACAGCGATTTCGCGCTGAACGATCCGGTGCTGCTGGCTGGTGGCAGTGTGGTGCGGTTGGCGGACTCTTTGGAACCGGGCGAGGTGTTTACCTTCGGCAGTGGTCAGTTGTATGCCGGATCGGACCAAACCCCCGCACCCTCACCGCTGGAATACGCAGCCCGGACCAGCACACCGTTTTTCGCGACAACCGTGATGGGGTTCCGGGGCAGTTTCTCCGCTTACCAGTCCGAAGCTTTGCAGTCGGTCATCGATATTCTTGGTCCGGAGAACTATGAAGATCGCGCCATCAACATCTCGTTTGACGATGATGACGTAACTAAAGAGACGCGCCGCCGGCAGGCGTTTCTCTCCTCCTTCGCCGTCGATCAGTTCGCGTCAGTTGGTCGTGGCAACCGGGTGTTCCTGGCGGGATGGACCAACACTGCGCCCACCGATGAGACCGTCAGCGGCGGTTATGACGTGGTAGATACCACACTCTATATCGTGGAACTGGTAGTGGAATACGAACCATCAGTCGAGCCGGTGACGGTGACACGCGATCAATTTTCGTGGATTTCGCTAGAACGCACAGGGGTGAGTGATATTGGCCCGGTAAACACCATGCTCTACAGTGATACGCAGGTGGCCTTTCGCTTTACCCCGCTGCCAGATGCGGTGCTTTCGGAGGTGGAAGATTTGACACTCATCGTTGACCGGACGCGGTTGGCGCGTGCCGATGGCAGTATCGACCTCTGGAACTGGTATACCGATGAATGGGTGCCGATTCCGTTGGAAGAAACAGAGCGGATCACCATTCTGGACCCCGAACCTTATATTGGACCACAGAACGCCGTGCAAATTCGCGCTGTCCGCGATGCGATGGGAACATCGATGTCGCTGGAAGTGCTGGGTGTTGAGCAGCGAGGGCAATTTTGATGGAGCATGAGATGGACCTGATTATTGAAACCAGGGACCTGGTGAAGACCTTCGGCAAGTTTACGGCGGTGGACGGATTGTCGCTGGAGGTCCAGGCTGGATCGATTTATGGGTTTGTGGGGCCGAACGGTGCCGGCAAGACCACGACTATGCGTATTCTGACCACACTCACCCGGCCTACATCGGGGCAGGCGTGGGTGTCGGGTCATTCGGTTCTGGATGACCGGCGGGCAGTGCGTCAGGCCATCGGCTATATGCCAGATGAGTTCGGCGTGTACGACGATCTGCGCGTTTGGGAATATCTGGATTTTTTCGCCGCCTGTTATGACATCCCGGAGACGGAGCGGCGGCAGTTGGTGGGCGACCTGCTGGAACTGGTCGATCTCTCGCACCGGCGCGAGGACATGGTCGATAAACTGAGCCGGGGCATGAAACAGCGCCTGTCGTTAGCGCGTACACTGGCCCATGATCCATCAGTGTTGATCCTGGACGAACCGGCGTCGGGATTGGACCCACGCGCCCGCATCGAGATACGCGAACTCATGGTTGAACTCTCGCGCATGGGCAAGACTATCTTCTTCTCGACGCATATCCTGGCCGATGTCGAGAATATCTGCACCCATGTCGGCATTATCGAAGCCGGTCAGATGGTGATGCAGGGCAGCATGGACGAGATGAAAGCCCAGTTGATGCCGCATAAGGAGATCATCGTCACGGTGAAAGACAACGACACCGCTGAACAGGTCCTTGCGTTGGTGGCGGGCATGGCGGATGTCCTCAATGTGCAGGTGATTGCGCCGAAGGGCAGCCGGTCGCGGGTTCAAATCGACTTCGCCGGTGATGATGACGGTGTGGCCGCCATCAACCAGTTGCTTAACCGCGAGAATGTCGCTATCTTCGGCTTCAGTGAGGAAAGCCGCGACCTTGAGGCCCTGTTCATGGGTGTCACCAAAGGGATTGTCACTTAGCCGGACAGTCAACGCCGCGCTGCGGGCGATGGGCAACACTGCTGGCGAGATTGCAGCGGTTGTGCTGATCGAACTGCTGCTGATGACAGTCCTCGGATTCCTGATCGGCGCACCGTTGGGACGTTACGTAGGCTTCGACCTCATGCATGCTTACGACACGGATACCTATGGTTCTTTGACAACTCTGCTGTTCCAGTCGTATATTCTGGGTGGACTGAGCCTGTTGTTGATCGTGCTGGTAGCGACCGTGCCGGGTCTGCGTTCCGTGCAGCGTGTCGATCTGGGCATGGTCAGCAAATCGCAATCGATCTAAAAGGAGCTGGTTGTGGCGAAAATTACGGCAGTGATGCTGGGTGCCGGTGGTCGCGGTATGAAAGCCTACGGACCCTATGCACTGGAAAACCCGGATGAACTTCAATTTGTGGCGGTGGCAGAACCCCTCCCGGACCGGCGCGAGCAGTTCGCCGCCCGGCACAATATCCCACCGGAACGCCAGTTTGAATCCTGGGAGCAGGCGCTGGCCGGGGGCAAGATGGCGGATGTGCTGTTCAACTGCACAATGGACCAGGTGCATGTTCCGTCAACTCTGGCGGCACTGGATGCCGGTTACGATGTGCTGCTGGAAAAGCCGATGGCCCACCAGCTTGCCGAAAATGTGCAGTTGGTCAGGGCAGCGGAGGACAAAGGCCGTTTGCTGCAAATCTGCCATGTGCTGCGTTATACTCGTTTCTTCCAGACCGTGCGCGAAATTGTGCGGTCAGGACGGTTGGGGCGGGTGGTGAGCGTGGATCACCGCGAGAACCTGCACTTTACCCATATGGCGCACAGCTTCGTGCGTGGCAACTGGCGTAACCGGGCGACATCGGCTCCGATGATCCTGGCGAAGTGCTGCCACGACCTTGACATTCTTGGCTGGATACTGGGGCAGCGGGTGGCCTATCTGAACTCGTTCGGCTCGCTGACTCATTTCCGTCCAGAAAACGCGCCAGAGGGAGCGCCACAGCGCTGTATGGATGGCTGCCCGGTGGCCGATGAGTGCAAATACTACGCGCCCCGTATCTATATCGGTGCTGAAGACAGTTTCCGCCAGAATGCCGTCACCTATGAGGCGACCGAGGCGGCACGGGCGAAGGCATTGGAGACCAGTCCTTACGGGCGCTGCGTCTACTTCTGCGATAACGATGTGGTCGATCACCAGACGGTCAACATGGTGCTGGAAGACGAGACGACGGTGGTCCTGACCATGCAGGGGCAGGGTTATGAGGAATGTCGCACCATGCGTTACGATGGCACGCGGGCCACACTGCTCGGCAAATTTTCCCATCTGGGGCATAAACTCACCATCCACGATCATGTGAACGGTGCAATCGAGCATATTCCCATCGTTGACGAGCAGGCCAGTGGACACGGCGGCGGCGACTTCGGACTGGTGCGGTCGTTCCTGCGGGCCTACCGGGGTCAACCGGACGACTCGCTGACTTCGGCGCGTGAATCGTTGGAGAGCCATCTGCTGGCCTTCGCTGCCGATGAAGCACGGCTGGATAAATCGACCGTCGATATGCAGGTGTTCCGTCAGATTCACGCCTGAAACCCCAAGAAATTGGGCGTTTGGGACCGGCTCAGGTCTGGTAGGATGACTAAAAGTCGGGAGAGGGTGAATCATGCCGCAGCGCTTTAATTCGCTGTTCTGGGAACGGCTCGATTGTTTGTTGCAGGAATGCGAGATTGTGATTGATCGCCCGAAGAACAGCCATCATGAAGACGATCAGGATTGGATCTATCCGGTGGATTACGGCTATCTGGCGGGAACCACCACATCGGACGGTGCCGGTATCGATGTCTGGGTGGGTGCCAGCGGCGAAAAACGGGTTGCGGCGATAGTCTGCACAGTGGACCTGGTGAAACGCGACTCCGAGATCAAACTGCTGGTCGGATGCAGCGAAGATGAGATGATCCAGGTGGTCGATTTTCTGGATGTGGGCGATATGGGGTGTTATTTGGTGCAGCGCTCCCATTGACATCTTATCGAGGAGCCATTACAATCATTTTCGTTGTCAGGTCAGCCTTGATTAGTGTATGCTGCCGCTGCTATAATCGCCGTCATGTGCCATTGTAGCTCAATTGGCAGAGCAACGCACTTGTAATGCGTAGGTTATGGGTTCGAGTCCCATCAATGGCTTGCAACATTTAAAAAGGGTCGATGCCCGAGTGGTTAATGGGGACAGACTGTAAATCTGTTGGCGAGAGCCTACGCTGGTTCGAATCCAGCTCGGCCCATTGTTAGGCCTCTGTAGCTCAGGGGTAGAGCGCTTTCTTGGTAAGAAAGAGGTCATGGGTTCAAATCCCATCAGAGGCTTGAAAACATGCGCCACAATGTGGCGTGTGTGGTCTAAGGAGAAAAAACATGGCGAAAAAAGGCAATCGTGTTGTCGTAAAGCTGCGCAGCACCGAGAGCGGTCACATGTACATCACCTATAAGAATCGCCGAAACGATTCGGGGCGTCTTGAGCTAAAGAAGTACGATCCGCTGCTGCGGAAGCACGTACTCTACCGCGAGACCCGCTAGGCATTCCAGATCAACTCTTTATTTTTGGTCCTGCCTGGACGATAATAAAGAAAAGATAGGGGTGTAGCTCAATTGGCAGAGCGTTGGTCTCCAAAACCAAAGGTTGCGAGTTCGATTCTTGCCACCCCTGTAGTTCGAGACACCGTCCCCGTGACGGTGTTTCTTATCATAGAGGAAGTATCGCACGTAGAGGAGAGCAGATCCGATGTCGGCAGATGATGCGGTAAAGGAAAAGTCTAAACGGCGGCGTAAGCGTCGTGGTGGCGAGCCGGAAGAAACGACCTCGGAGGAAACCGTCGACGAGAATCGTGGGATTACGGAGAGCAAAGGCCGTGCTACGCCGGGCAAGCGTACACAGAAGGCGTCGGAAGCTCAGAGCGGCAACGCTATCACACGGGGCGTGCGCGGTATACGTGAATATTTCAGCGGTGTCCAGGATGAACTGGACAAAGTAGTCTGGCCGACCCGCGAAGAACTGCTACGCCTGACACGAATTGTGTTGCTGGTGACCATCGCTTCGGCAGCCGTCCTGGGGCTGGTCAGTTTCATTTACACTGAAATCTTTATCCTGGGTATCCGCGATGACAATCCGATTGTGTTTGCGGCGTTGTTTGTGCTGGTCGGGTTGGGATACACCCTGTCCCAGCGGATGAGCAACCAGGATAACCCCCCACCATTTTAGAGTTTATAAGGTAATCTCTTATGTCCGACGAAAATCAGAATTACGATCCAGAACCTGTGTATCTGGATGACTCGGACACCCTGGAAGATGATGGTCAGTCAATCCTGGACGATCCGTCTTTGATCGGCCAGGGTGAAAACGAGAAGCACTGGTATGTCGTCCACTGCTATTCCGGATACGAATACAAGGTTTGCCATGCGATTGAGCAGCGCATCGATACGATGGGTATGACGGATCGCATTTTTGACGTGATTGTCCCCACTGAGGAAGAGATCGAGGTCAAGGATGGCAAGCGGCGAACCGTCGAGCGGCGTGTATTCCCTGGCTATATCCTGGTCCAAATGCGTATGGATGAGGATTCCTGGTATGTGGTGCGCAATACACCGGGAGTGACCGGGTTTGTAGGTATGGGCAATGAACCGACCCCCCTGCGCTCGGAAGAAGTCAAGCAGATTATGGACCGGATGGCGAACGAGTCACCGGTTATTAAAGTCCAGTACAAAGTCGGTCAAAAAGTCCGCATCATCGATGGCCCCTTCAACGATTTTATCGGAGAGGTCGCCGACATCGACATGGATAAGAACAAAGTGCGGGTAATGGTCAACTTTTTCGGGCGCGAAACCCCGGTTGAACTGGACTTTCTCGAAGTCGAAAAAGCATAGATTCAGCGAGGAACATCGATGGCAAAGAAAGTCAAAGCGATTGTCACGTTGCAGATACCGGCTGGTAAGGCCAACCCGGCTCCGCCGATTGGTCCGGCACTGGCGCAGCATGGCATTAACCTGATGGGCTTCTGCAAGGAATATAACGCCCGTACCAGCAACCGTATGGGCGAGATTGTCCCGGCGGAGATTACCATCTTCCAGGACGGCTCTTTCCGCTTCATTCTGAAAAGCCCGCCAACGGCCTTTTTGATCAAGCGTGCTGCCGGCGTTGAGAAGGGAGCTTCCAATCCCAGGACAGAGAAGATCGCCACCCTCACCCGTGATCAGGTGCGTGAAATCGCTGAGATGAAGTTCAAAGACCTGAACGCGCTCGATATTGAAGGGGCCATGCGTCAGATCGAGGGTACCGCCCGTCAGATGGGCATCAAGGTTGCCGACTAATTTTCGTTCTATGTGGGAGGGTCATCGGCCCACCTGTACCACAGGGAGATCATCATGAGCAAACGCTTTAGTGAACTGAATAAGAAGTTCGACCGCAATGTCGATTATGGTATGACGGATGCAGTAAGCATGTCAAAAGACATGGCAAACGCCAAGTTTGATGAAACCATCGAAATGCACTTCCGGTTGGGGATCGACCCGCGCCATAGTGACCAGCAGGTGAGAAGCACCGTGATGCTGCCGCATGGGCTGGGTAAAGAGGTGCGGGTGCTGGTGTTCGCTGAGGGTGAAGATGCGCGGGTGGCCCAGGAAGCCGGTGCCGACATCGTTGCCGACGATGAAGTCATCAAGCGCATTCAGACCGAGGGTTTTCTCGATTTTGATGCGACACTGGCTGTACCGAGCATGATGCGCAAGGTCGGCCCGGTGGCGCGTATTCTTGGCCCGCGCGGTCTGATGCCGAACCCGAAAGCAGGTACCGTCGTCCAACCGGACGATCTGGCACGAGCCATTGAAGAACTGAAAGCCGGTCGCGTGGAATTCCGCAATGACCGTACCGGCAATCTCCATATCCCCATCGGCAAGGCCAGCTTCGACGCGCAGCGCCTGATTGAAAACGCTCAGGCCGTCGTGAACGCCGTGAATGCCCAGAAGCCCTCAGCAGTCAAAGGTGTTTATATTCGCCGGGCGGTCATGACATCGACTATGGGTCCCGGTGTGCGTGTAGACGTGTCTTCGCTGAACTAACCAGATGACGACCGGACCCCTGTCCCTACAGGGGTTCGCAAACATAACAAAACGAAGGGATAGTGCAGGTACGTGTCGGCATTTTCCCCCAGGCGGCGCAACGCCATGATGAGGACCGCGCTGGCCGGCGGCTTTGCTTTGCTGCTGCTGCTGGTTGTCGCTTTGCTCTACGAGGGCCAGTTGAGTGTTGGGGTCGGTTTTCTGTTGGCTGCCAGTCTATCCAATCTCCTTTTGATTACCTACACCATTCGAATTATGATCCGCGAGCATGCCGAGGCGGTCGATCTGATGAAGCAGTCATCACGCATGATCGAGCGTCGTGCGGTGCAGTTGCAGGTTGCAGCCGAGATTGCCCGCGATGCGACCGACACCCTTGACCTGGACCATCTGCTGCGGCGCACCGTTGAGTCGGTACGGCAGCGGTTCGGTTATTACCATGCCGCGGTGTTCCTGGTCGATGAATCGGGGCAATATGCGGTGCTGCGTGCGGCTGCTGGACCGTCCAGCGAAGCGATGCTCTCCCAGGGCCACCGGCTGCAAATCGGCAAGCAGGGGATTGTGGGCTATGTGACCGACAATGGTGAGTCACGGGTGGCGCTGGATGTGGCCGAGGACACCGTTCACTTTAAGAATCCGGTGCTGCAACAAACGCGCTCGGAAATCGCGATTCCGCTCAAATCGGGGTCGCGGATCATCGGTGCGCTCGATGTCCAGAGCGAGGAGGACCATGCCTTTGATCTGGCCGACATCACCATTCTGCAAACATTGTCGGACCTGCTGGCGGTCGCCATCGACAAGGCGAATCTACATGCAGAGGTCCAGAGTCATGCGGCGGAACTGGAAGATCGTGTGCGCCGGCGGACCGCTGAGTTGGCCCACGAACGGGCCAAACTCAAGGCCATTCTGGACTCTATGGGCGAAGGTGTCTCCTACACCGAAGGGGGACAGACCCAGTATTTGAACCCTGCGCTGTATCAGATGGTGGGAGCGGATGAGACCACTAACAACGGATACCAGTTGCAATACATGCGTGACGATGTAGGGACACGCCTGACCTCTGAGATCACCGAAGCGGTGCGGCAGGACGGTATCTGGCGCGGTGAGGTCAAAGTCAAACGGGTCGATGGCACAACCTTTGATGCCGGGATGACCTGCTCATGGGTCACGGATTTGGAAGACAATCCTTTTGGTATGGTCCGCATCATTCGCGACATCAGCCAGGAGAAAGCCCTGCAAGAACAGATGTCGCGCTTCGTCGCCAACGCCTCACACGAACTGCGCACGCCCATCACCAATCTCATGACGCAACTCTATCTGATCCGCCGCCAGCCGCACAAAATGAACGACCATTTGACTGTGCTGGAACAGGTCACACGGCGTATGCGCCGCCTGGTCGAGGGCATGCTCGATTTGACCCGCTTTGAACGCGGGGTAATTCAGATTGCGCTGGAACCGGTCATCGTGCAGGACCTTGTACAGAGTGTGATCGATGTCCAACGGGCTGAAGCCGACTCCAGGTCGATCCAACTGGATTATGATCCGGGACCGGCTCCGCTGGTAATTCAGGCCGACTTCGACCGCATTGTCCAGGTTGTGACCAATCTGGTTATCAACGCCATCCACTACACACCATCCGGCGGTCACATTGTGGTGTCGATTTCTGAGTCCGACCGTTATGTCGTTATCGGCGTCGAAGACAATGGCCCTGGTATCTCCCCTGAGCATCTGCAACAGGTTTTTCAGCCGTTTTTCCGGGGACAGCACGGGGTGGCCGGGACCGGATTGGGCCTGAGCATCTCGCGCACCATCGTCGAACAACATGGTGGGCAAATGAGCGTCGATAGTGAATTAGATCAGGGAAGCCACTTTAAGATCAGATTGCCGCTCTAATTCTTTTCTGTCGCGAACTTTTGTGCTAGAATTGTAGCGGTCTATCGTAGAGAAGGGGTAGCGGTGGTGGTCGATCTCAACTGCATGGGTATTCTGGCACATCCGCTGAGACCCCCAACCTATCCTGTTGCACAACGTATCCAGCAATCATTGCAGGCGCGAGGAATCACAACCTGGCTCCATACGCAATGGCAGGATGACGATGTTCGGCAGGATGTTGGACTGGCCGATCTGGTGGTCGCTATCGGTGGTGATGGGGCCATGCTGAGAGCGGCGCGGGTGTGTGCGCCAATGAATGTACCGGTCCTGGGATTGAACATGGGCCAGCTTGGTTTTTTGACCGAGGTCGCGGAGCCGGATAACTGGGAACTGGTGCTTTCGAAACTGCTGGATGGCGATTACTGGATTGAGAACCGTACCATGATTCGGGCCGTCATTCTGCGCCAGGAGAAGGTGATCGCAACCGGAGAGGCGCTCAACGAGTTTGTACTCAGCGGCAGTGTGATCGGACGCATGGTTCAGTTGGAAACCTATATTGATGATGATTGGACCACCAATTATTACGCCGATGCCCTGGTGATCGCGACGGCGACCGGCTCGACGGCCTATGCACTGGCGTTGGGTGGGCCGATACTGCCGCCGGAGTTGAGCAACATCCTGATTATCCCATCGGCTCCCCATCTGAGCATGGATCGCCCGATTGTGCTATCGGAAGGGGCGCGGGTGGAAGTGGTGCCGCATTCCGGACAGGGTGTCGGGATGGTGCTGCTGGCCGATGGTGTGCAGGTGGGCCAACTGGTGAACGGTGATCGGGTCCGAATTCAGGTGAGCGAACACATCAGCCGCTTTGTGCGACTGCGCGAACGCAATTATTTCTACCGGTCCCTGCTGGACAAATTTGAACCCCGCCGCTCGGATATGGATAATTGAGAGATGACCGTAGACGAAACCCACTATTGTGAGGTCCATCCGGATCGTGAGACGGAACTGCGCTGCAACAAATGCGGGCGTTATATGTGTGCGCAGTGTGCGGTTCAAACGCCAGTCGGCTATCGCTGCCGGGAGTGTGTGCGTCAGGTCGAAGATCGGTTTTTTAACGCCGAAACCAATGACCCGGCCATTCTGGCCGGAGTCTGCGCTATACTCAGTGCAATCGCCGGTGCGATCATCAGCCTGTTGGGCTTGTTACTCATCATTTTGCTCAGTGTTCCGGTCGCCGGTGTTATTTCTGAAGCGGCCCTGCGAGCGGTCAACCGGCGGCGCGGGCGCAACAGCGCCATCTATGCGACGATAGGTGTGGTGGCCGGTGGGATCGCCGGCAGTGTGGTGCGGGCGATCCTTGTCTATCCACCGGCACCCTATGATCAGATAGTCCAGATGGCGGACAGTATGGGCGTGCCGCTGCCGCCGGGTGTGCCGACATTGACCGACTATATTATCGACAGCACGTTGAGTCTGGGGGTGATCCTGTTCATCGCGATCACCGCCTACACAGTGTATATCCGGATCAAAACATAACGATGCTTGAGGAATTACGGATACGCAATTTCGCCATTATTGACACGTTGGAGATCGATTTCGCCAGCGGCTTTAATGTTATCACCGGAGAGACCGGCGCGGGCAAGTCGATTCTAGTGGATGCGGTGGAACTGATTCTCGGTGGCAAAGCCGATGCCTCCATGGTGCGTGCCGGGACCGACCGGGCGACCATAGAAGGGGTGTTCCTGGTGCCGGAAACGGTTCGGGGGATGATCCACGAGATACTCAGCCGCGAAGAACTGCCAGAAGAGGCCGACCTGATTACCCTGACCCGTGAACTCCGCAGCAACGGTCGGTCGTCGGCGCGGATCAACGGAATCACAGTGAAGGCCGATATACTGCGTGAAGTCGGCAATTTTCTGGTCGATATTCACGGCCAGAGCGAGCATCTCTCGTTGTTCAACCCACCGCACCATCTCGACCTGCTGGACCGCTATGCCGATCTGATGGAAATCCGCGAGGCGCTCAAGACCGTCTCCGGGCGGTTGAGTGCGATCCGGCGTGAGATGCACGGTCTGCTGGAAGACAAGGCGGAACTGGAACGTCGGGCCGAGCAGCTTCGCCACGCAGTTGAAGAGATCGACGCCGCCGAACTGGTCCCTAACGAGGACGAAGACCTGAAATCCGAGCGCACCCGCCTTGCCAACAGCGAGCAGTTGGCGACATTGAGCGCCGAGGCGGTGGTGCTGCTCAACGATGACAGCAGCGACGATCAGGCCCCGGCGGTCGATCTGCTTCAGCGTGTGTCGGCCATCCTGGAGAAGCTGGCAGCGATTGATCCGCGTCTGGATGATCTGGCGGAGATGGCTGAAGGTATCTCGGCGCAGGCGCAGGAGCTTGCGATTGAGATGGCTGGCTATATCGACGAGGTTGAATACGATCCGCAGCGCATCAACGAGATTGAAGAGCGGCTGGAACTCATCAACGGTCTGCGGCGGCGTTATGGGGTCACCATTGATCTCGTGCTGGAATACGCCGACAAAGCCCG
>CAYQJO010000130.1:0-11837 GCA_964417785.1 uncultured Anaerolineaceae bacterium
AAAGGTTTCGTCTCGGAGAAAACATGCGTCTTGCGTTCGCCTACACACGGGTGTAAATCCATCGCATACCAACCAACACCGACCGAGTCGAGCTGGTTGGCCGCACGCGCCAACGGCTGGTAATCAGCGCTGATGTCATGCGCATAGACACGCTTGAGCGGGATGATCCGGCGCGACTCGCGGATATACGGATACTTCGCCAGTCCGTCATCGCTGCCCATAATGTCGGGCCGCAGTTTGAGTTCGGGATAGCCAATCCCGCCATCATCACGCAGGCATTCGGTTTGCAACCAGTACAGAAACCCCAACGACAACCGCCGCGCCTCATCCAGCGCCAGCGCCCGTTCTACGTCATCCACATCGATAATGGTCCGCCCAAAATAATCGTTGCCATGCCAGTTGATGAGCGCAACATCGTTCCCACCGAGCAGCGCCCCGTCGCGCATCCGGCGGTAAGTCCAGAAGGGCAGCCGGCCACCGAAGAAAAAGAACTGGACCGTGTTTCCCTCCGCATCGGGGATCGTTAACCCGTAGGGCTGCGCATCACGGAAGGATTCGTATCTGGCAGGTTTTTCGATCACATGGTACTCACCAGGACAGAATTCAAGCGCAAAACACCAGCTAAAACTCTGCGTCTCCGTCGGGATCGGTTCCGGCGGTATCCCATCTTCACCGGTGTCGGCTTCCGCGCCGGTGACATATGCGGTGCCAGTCAGCGGCAGCAAATCACCCAGTTCGGTCGCATCCAGGAAATAATCAGCCGTGAGAATATGAATCTCGCCGTCTGCATCACATACCTGCACCGACTGCACCGTATCATCCGCAGCGGTGGCGTTAACCGGATGGCATCGCAGCAGGATATCCAGTTGGCCGTTCCCGTCGTTATTTTCAATGAACGGATCAAGTATACTTTCCAATGCTGCTAACCCGGCACGCGGTTCAAAACACAGGCGGCTGACCCAGCCATTCCCCGGATTCGATGGACCACCAGGATAGTACGCGCGGATGGCCTCACGCAGTTGGTAATACATCGCCGTGCCGCCAAAGGTCTCGATATACTCGTGTTCATCCAGCGCCGACACCCCTTGCGCCGTGATCTGGCCGCCGATCCAGTCGGTCTCCTCGGTCAGGACAACATGCTTTCCGGCGTGGCAGGCCGCGATTGCAGCAGCACAGCCCCCCAACCCCCCGCCGATAATGGCAACATCATAGTGCATGGTACCTGCTCCTCATCAAATGTTAAGTATATCGGCTGTCTAATTTCTTGCCACACCCAGTCAAATATGTTACATTCCAAACGTACATACAACTCGGTCTCAAGCAGTTTAATATTTTACTGAATTGGCTTTAATGTCATATTTATCTGATATTGCCGTAACACACGACAGCTTTATTGCTCTACACATACAGCTACACAACCAACTGCGCCATCTGATTATATCTGGTCGTTGGCTTCGTGGCATGCGCATCCCATCTGAAAGCGAACTGACCGAACATCTCGGAATCAGCCGCAGCACTGTGCGGCTCGCGATGCAAATGGCCGAAGTCGAGGGATTGGTTGAGCGAGTCCGGGGCCGGGGGACCTATGTCGCCTACGATGTACGCCGACTCAGTCGCTTGATTGCCTTTGTGGCAACAGATTTTCGCAGCGAGTACCAGCTTTTAATCCTGAAGGGTGCCGAGAGCGAAACACGAGCTAATGGGTACCGTATCATTTTTGCCAACGCCCCCGATCATGAAGAAGAATTACGCATCCTCAACACTCTGCAAGAAGACAACATCGCCGGTCTCTTGATCTGGCCCAGTCCACCGGCACTGGCGGACGAAAACCGTTCGCGCTATGGACGGCTGCCAGCACCGACCGTACTGCTAGACCGCCCTATCCCCGGCCTGGAATATATCTGTGTCACCAGCGATAACTATGAAGGAGCCAGGCAGTTAACCCAACATCTGGTTGATCTGGGCCACCAGCACATCGTTTTCCTTAGCCATCACCAGATGCACTTGCTGCCCGTCGCAGAACGGTTTCGTGCCTACCAGGACACACTGCGAGCCGCTGGATTGACTCCCTTTGCGCCGATGTTGATCGCCGGCAGCGAGGGGGAAATCGGCGCAGCCCACATCCTGCAAGCCTATGATGACGGCGACATGCCGCTGATCCCACAGATTCAATCCCATGTCAATCGAGTGCAGCCGACGGCGATTTTCGCCGCCAACGACCACATTGCGGTCCTGGCCGTTCGTGCGCTGCGGCTGCTCGATTTGCGCATCCCGGACGACATCTCGGTCGCCGGATTTGACGACACCGACCTGACAGTTTATATGGATATCCCCCTGACAACGGTGGCACAGGATACATTCGAGATCGGTCGCCGGGCGGCTCAACTGCTCATCGATCAGATCGAGAATCGCCAACCACCGACAGAGAACCAGCTTGTTCCCACCCAATTGCGGGTGAGAGAATCCACCGCCGTTCTCGCAGCGGCTGAAACGCATGAAAGGAGGTGATGGTTATCGAGAATAGCTGAACGATACGCAGCAAATATCGCATTTGTTTGTTTCAAGGAGGCAACACGAAATGTCCAAGCACTTAAGACTTCTTCTCGTCTTCGCTCTGATTCTGGGTGCGATGGCAATGACTGTCTCGTCGCAGGATGTCCCCCGCGAAGACACCGTTATTTTCGATATCGACGGCGCCAGTGTCGGCAGCCCCTTCAACTACAACTGGTTCATCCCCACCACCCCACGGAACCAGGGTATGCACCAGTCTGTCTGGGAGCCACTGTTCATCCTGAACTACGAGACCGGCGAAATCCAGCCCTGGCTGGGTGAGAGCATGACACCGAATGAGACACTCGACGTCTGGACGCTGACGCTGTACGACGGCATCATGTGGCAGGATGGCGAAGCCTTCAACGCCGACGATGTGGTCTGGACGATCAACTTCCTCAAGGACAACGCCGGCTACAATGGCTACGGTGAAATCCAGCCCTGGGTCGAGAGCGTCGAGAAGATCGACGATCTGACCGTACAGTTCAACCTGCTTAATCCGAACCCACGTTTCCTGCTGGACACTTTCTCCGTCCGCATCTGGGGCAGTGTCCTCATTATGCCTGAGCACGTTTTCAGCCAGGTCGAGGACATGGACACCTTCACCTTCTACGATGAAGAACAGGGTTGGCCCTTCGGTACCGGTCCCTACACCCTCACCAACAACAGCGAGACCGAGTGGATCTACGACCGCTACGATGCCTACTGGGGTACCGATGTTCACGGCCTGCCCGAACCGCTGCGCCTCGAGTTCATCATCACCGGTGCCGAGGAAAGCAAGGCCCTGTTGATGGCCGACAGCCAGCTCGACAGCGCGATGGACATGTCACTTGGTGCGCTGGAAGCCATCCTGGCCCAGAACCCCAACGTGGTGGCCTGGTTCAGTGATCTGCCCTTCGCATGGCCCGATCCCTGCCCGCGTCAGCTTTCCGTGAACCACACCGTCGAACCCTGGGGTGATCCGAACATGCGTCAGGCCCTCAGCCTGATTATTGACCGCAACCAGGTGGTAGACATCGCCTACGAAGGCACGACGATCCCGTCGCGCACCTTCTTCGTGGACTACGGCGGTCTGGCCCCCATCCTGGACGCCGTGCCGCAGATCAGCCCCGAAGCTGACATTGCGGCGGCTCAGGCCCTGATCGAAGCTGCTGGTTACACCCTCAACAGTGATGGCTTCTACGAGATGGACGGTGAGGTCCTCTCCCTGAACATTCAGGCCAACGAAGACTTCATCGAGAAACGCCGCATCGCCAACGTCATCGTTGAGCAGTTCCGTGAAGCCGGTGTCGACGCCTCCGCCAGCGTGGTGGCTGGCCCGACCTGGGGTACCAACAAGAGTACCGGTAACTTCGAAGGCATCATGGACTGGGACTTCTGCGCCTCGGTGAACGAACCCTGGGCGTCGTTCGACCAGTTCAACGTGCGCTGGCTGACCGACATCGGTGAGGAAACACCGAGCCGTAATCGCAACATCATGCGCTGGTCGGGCGAGGCCGCTGAAGAATACAGCGCCATCGTGGACCAGATCGGCCAGCTTCCGCTGGACGACCCGCAGGTTGTCGAACTGGCTATCGAAGCCTACAACATCCTGCTGGCCGAAATGCCCGCCATCCCGATCACACAGGCCAAGAAGATCGTGCCTTTCGACACCACCTACTGGGTCGGTTGGCCGACTGCTGAGGACAACTACAACCATCCAGCAGCCTGGTGGAACAGCACGCATCAGATTATCCACAATCTGACCAAAGCTGGATAACCAGACTCACTCCGGGCCGGAGGTGTTTTACCTCCGGCCCTCCCCAATGAGAGGCTTCTTATGGGTAATATTTCCACAGGTTATTTGCTACGTCGTTTAGGCGTTTTTGTTCTGACCGTCTGGTTAAGCGCAACCATCATCTTCATCATTCCCCGTCTAGCTCCCGGCGATCCGATTTCCGCGATGGTTTCTCGCATCAGCCAGCAGTCGGGGACGGTCGAAGGGGCTGATGAGATGGTCCGCATCTGGCGCGAGAAATTCGGCCTGGATGACCCCATCCATGTGCAGTACATCCGCTACATTGGCAATGTCGTCCGGCTGGACTTCGGCTATTCCCTGGCGTCCTTCCCGACCACAGTGGGCGAACGGATTGGACGCGCTCTACCCTGGACTATCGGGCTACTGACCCTCGCGCTCTTCATTACGTTTTTTATCGGCAACCTGTTGGGGGCACTGCTGGCCTGGCGGCAAACACCCGGCTTAATCAAGACTCTGATTCCAATCACCATGATCTTTACGGCAATCCCATCGATTCTCGCAGCACTCTTTCTGTTATATATATTTGGCTTCTTGTTGGATTGGTTTCCATTTAGAGGCTCATACGCACGCGGACTGGAACCGGGCGCGAACTGGGAGTTCATTTCCAGCGTCATTGAACACGGCACGCTGCCGGCCCTCTCGATTGTTCTGGTCAGCTTCGGCTACTGGACCCTGGGTATGCGCGGCATGATGATTACCGTCGAGGGTGAGGATTACATGCATCTGGCCCGTGCCAAAGGACTGCGACCGCTCTATGTGCTGTATCGCTATATGGTGCGCAACGCCATTCTGCCCCAGGTGACAGCTCTGGCAATCTCCATCGGCACACTCGTCAGTGGACAGGTACTCGTCGAATACATCTTCACCTACCGGGGCATGGGATCAGTCATTATCGAAGCCATCCGCAACCAGGATTTCGCCCTCATCCAGGGGGCATCGTTCGTGATTATTCTCACCACCGCCATTGCGGTGTTGATTATCGACCTGATATACCCGCTCATTGATCCCAGGATTTCACTGGAAGGGAGATAGGCATGGTAACCGCAGAACAACAACAGACTCCCACTCCAGCAGCCGAACCCCTCAAACGCACAATGGGGCGGTTCAACCAGTGGGATACGCCCTGGATGAATCCTAAGCTTCTGAGCGGCCTGTTCATCATCGGTCTAATCGTGATGCTGGGCGTCATAGGGCGTATTGTATGGGACGAAGACCTGGCCCTGACCGCCAGTTCACCACCCGACCTGCCCCCCGTCGGCTTCAGCATGAGTACCTTGCGCGGCGAGCGCGTAGGAACCTGGGACCATCCGCTGGGAACCGAGAACAGTGGCCGCGATATGCTGGCCCTGATGATCGTCGGTGCGCCCAATTCCATGATGATTGGTCTGGTCGCGGCATTGGTCGGTATGGGAGTCGGCATTGTCCTGGGCTTTACCGCTGGCTTTGTCGGGGGGTGGGTGGACGATATTATTCGGCTTGCATCGGACGTAACTGTGACAATACCCTCGCTCATGGTGCTGATTGTGATTCAATCGCTCATTGAACAGGTGACGGTGCGCGATATGGCGCTGTTGATCTCATTGTTCACATGGCCGTCGCCAACCCGCCTGATTCGTGCGCAGGTCCTCAGTATGCGCGAGAGCGGCTATGTCCAGATGGCGAAATTGTCGGGCGCATCCACACCGTCGATCATGTTCCTGGAGATTATGCCCAACCTGACGCCTTATCTGGCTGCCAGTTTTATCGGCAACGCTGCCGGGGCCATTTTGGCCGCTATCGGTCTGGAAGCACTCGGTCTCGGACCGCAGCGCGTACCGACCCTGGGTGGCACCATCTACTTCGCCATCGAATCGTCGGCGCTGCTGCGCAATATGTGGTGGTGGTGGGGTTTGCCAACCTTGATCCTGGCCGTCATTTTCATCGGCCTGCTGCTGGTTAACCTGGGCCTGGACGAGATTGCCAACCCGCGACTACGCCAATCAACCCAGTAAATGAGGAATAACGTGTGATGGCTGAACCAAGAGCCGTTCTCGAAGTAAGAGACTTGCGCGTCTACTACGAAACGCCCAAAGGCGACGTTCGCGCTGTAGATAGCATCAATTTTGAATTGTACGAGGGCGAGACCCTGGGGCTGGTTGGTGAATCCGGCTGTGGCAAGTCCACTGCGGTCATGGGTGTCTTGCAACTGGTCACGCCGCCGGGGCGGATTGTCTCCGGTGAGGTCGAGGTCGAAGGGCGAGATGTGCTTCATTTATCTAATGATGAACTGCGGCACATACGCTGGACCAAACTGGCGTTGATCCCGCAAGGTGCGATGAACTCTCTCAATCCGACTATGAAAGTCAGCGCCCAGATTCGCGACGTGATCGTGGCCCATGAAGGTCCGCAATCAAATTCCAAATTGAAACTGCGCATTCTGGAACTGCTGTCGATGGTAGGTCTGCCGGGGCGCATCTACGACATGTATCCGCATGAATTGAGTGGCGGCATGAAGCAGCGGGTCTGCATTGCGATGGCAATCGCGCTCAACCCCAGCGTGATCGTCGCTGACGAATCCACCAGCGCGTTAGATGTTGTGGTGCAGCGGGTGGTCGCCCAGACCTTGCTCAAAGTCAAGGAAACGCTGGGAGTCTCCATGATTATGATCGGTCATGACATGGGACTGATGGCCCAGATGGTGGACCGCATCGCCGTTATGTATGCCGGTAAGATTGTAGAAATTGCCCCGGTGCGCGACATCTTCGCCAACCCTGCCCATCCGTATACCCAACTGTTGATCGACTCCGTGCCATCATTGAAGGAACGTAAGCCGCTCAAGATCACCGAAGGCATCACCCATGATCCGCGCAATCCCCCACCGGGCTGCATCTTCCAGTTGCGCTGCCCTCATGTGATGGATAAGTGCCGGGTTGATCCACCCGTAATGGAGGAGATTCGCCCGGAACAGACGGTCGCCTGCCATCTGTACGAAAAGCAAGAAGACGGGAGCTACCTCAATGCTGCTCAATATTCGTGATGCGACCAAAGTCTATACGCAGCGTGCGCTGGGCGGCGAGAAAAAAGAGGTCGTGGCGCTCCAGAATTTTAACCTGGACATTGACGAAAAACCGTCGACCATCACCACCATTGCCGGCGAAAGTGGCAGCGGCAAGACCACACTGGCAAATGTCGTGTTGGGCTTCGTGAAGCTCACATCGGGGCAGATCATCTACGATGGTCAGGATATGGCAGAGGCCAGTCCGGCACAGGTCAAACGATACCGCCGGGAAGTGCAGGCGGTTTTCCAGGACCCGTTCGGTGTATACAACCCCTTTTACCGCGTCAGTCATGTGTTTGACCTGTTGAACCGCAATTTCAAGCTGGCGAAAAACAAAAAGCAGGCGCGTGATCTGGTCGAAGAATCGCTCAATATCGTCGGCCTGCACGGCGAAGATGTCCTGCGCAAATATCCGCATCAGTTGAGCGGCGGCCAGCGCCAGCGCATCATGATGGCGCGGGCTTACATGGTCAAACCCCGGTTAATTGTGGCCGACGAGCCGGTCTCGATGGTCGATGCTTCCCTGCGAGCCTCCATCCTGGATGTGATGCTGCGGCTGCGTGACAGCGGTATCTCTTTCCTTTATATTACGCACGACCTCAGCACGGCCTACCAGATTGGCGACCAGATTTACATTTTGTACCAGGGGACCATCGCCGAAAAAGGCAACACCATGAGGGTGATCGACCGGCCACAGCACCCCTATGTGCAACTCCTGGTGGATTCAGTGCCGGTACCCGATCCCGACATCAGTTGGGAAGGTGAGATCGTCCTGCCACCAGAGGAAGCCATGCGCCATTCTGTGGGCGGCGGCTGTCGCTTTTATCCCCGCTGTCTCCAGCATATGGATCGCTGCCTGGAAGCCCAACCGCCGTTATATGACATTGACGACGTGGACCATCAGGCGGCCTGTTATTTATACGATGAGCAACCCACAACCACACAATAGGAGAAACCCGAATTGCAGCACAAGGTGTTATGGACGCCGAAGAAGATCGAGGGACGGCTGCAACTGATCCAGCCGCTCATTCACCGCCAGTTTCAGCCCCTGGCCCCCTTTCGTTACAAAGAACTGACCGGCCCACTCGCTGCACCACCCATCGCAGTCGATGTAGACGACTCCGATTGGGAAGTCATCGCGCCGGGAACCTATTGGGGCAAATGGACGACCGATTTCGCAATGCGGACTCGCTTCGCGGTGCCGTCGGATTGGGGCAAAGACCTGCCCATCATGGTCTTTCTTCCATTAGGCGATTCCGGCGATTTCAGCCACCCGGAGACACTCGCTTATATCGACGGACAGCCTTACGCCGCCGCCGACCGTCACCACCATGAGCTTCTGTTAGATGAGCAGTGGCTCGACGGCAAAGAACATACCCTGGCATTGCACGGCTGGACCGGCCTGGGCGGTTTCGCCAACAACGATCTCAACACCCGCCTGTATATGCGTCCGTGCGGCCTTGTCCAGGTGGACCCGGCAACCCGCGAGTTCGTCGCTGTGGTACGGGTCGCGCTGGAAGTCACGCAGCAGCTAGACGACGATGATCTGGTTAAAGGGCGGATTTACAACGCACTCGACAAAGCCTTCAAGACAGTCGATACCCGCGACATCTACCATCAGGCGCAGATTTCACCGGATTACCTCGACGCCTGGACGGACGACAACCCCTACAAACCGCACGCACAGGACATCAACGCGGCTGTCGAAGCCCGCCGCCAGGCCGGTCAGGACGCCTTCTATAACAGTGTCCCGGCGGCGCTGGATGCGTTGAAACAGGATTTGCAGGCCGCCGGTGATCCGCTGGATGTGGATGTCGTCGGTGTGGGCCATGCCCATATTGATGTGGCGTGGTTGTGGACACTCGATCAGACCATACGCAAATCGGGCCGGACCTTCAGCACCGTCCTGCGCCTGATGGAAGAATTCCCCGAATACAAGTTCACCCAGAGCCAACCACAGCTTTACAAATACACCGAAGAGCATTACCCGGAACTTTTTGAGCAGATCAAAGAGCGCGTCAAAGAGGGCCGTTGGGAACTGCTCGGCGGAACCTGGGTCGAACCGGACATCAACGCCATCGGCGCGGAGTCGCTGGCACGACAGTTCTTGCTCGGTCGTAACTACTTCCGCAAGCACTTTGGCGATGTCGAGACACCGGTGCTGTGGCTGCCGGACACCTTCGGTTATAGCTGGGCGCTGCCGCAGTTGATCAAACTGGCCGGGATGAAATACTTCATCACCCACAAGATGAGTTGGAACCAGTATAACCAGATGCCCCACCAGATTCTCCGCTGGCGCGGTCTGGACGGTACCGAGGTCATCACCCATTTCCTCACGACATTGGGCGCATTTGGCCGCGATTTTCTGCCCTATTCTACCACCTACAATGGTGAAATCTCTGGCTGGGAGATTTTCAGCACATGGAAGAACTTCCGCCAGAAAGAAACCCACAACGAACTGCTGACGGCTTACGGTTATGGTGACGGCGGCGGCGGTCCCAACCGCGAGATGCTGGAAAACATTCGCGCCTTCAACACCCATCCAGGCGCACCGCGTGTCCGCACCGGCACCGTGCGCGAGTTCATGGAGCGGATCGATAACGAAGTCGGTGATGATCTGCCGGTGTGGAACGGCGAGTTCTATCTGGAATACCACCGGGGGACCTACACCAGTCAGGCCAAGACCAAACGCCAGAACCGCAAGAGCGAATTCCTGATGAATAACGCCGAGTTCCTGGCAGCCTATGCGGCTCTGGCGACCGGCTACACTTATCCCCATGAAGACCTCAACGCCGCCTGGGAATTGATCTGCCTCAACCAGTTCCACGACATCCTGCCGGGATCGTCGGTTGGCGCGGTCTATAAAGACAGCGACCGCGACTATGCTAAGGTGCGCGAACTGGGTGAAAAAGTACGCCAGTCCGCCGTTGAAGCATTGGCCGCCAGCCTGCCGCAGAATGCCTCAGCGCTGGTCGCCAATTCGACCTCATTTGCCGGTCCGCGTCTCGGTCTGATGCCGGATGCCAGCGGCACGTTTGTCGATAGTCGCTCCGGCGAGACCCTGGCGTCGCAGCCCGTAGACGGCGGCACCCTGATCGCGTTCCCGTCAGTCGAACCGTTCACGGTGTTCGGGCTGGCGGCAGCCGATGGCGAAGCGGCCAGCACGGAAAAGTCCGTATCCGTCAGCGAGACAAACGGCGGCATCGTTCTGGAAAACGACCTGATCCGGGTGGAACTGAGCAGCGGCGGCCATATCACGCGCATCTTCGATAAGGACGCCAACCGCGAGGTACTCGAACCGGGTCAAACCGGCAACCAGCTTCAGGCATTCGAAGACCGCCCGATGATGTTCGACGCCTGGGACATCGACATCTACTTCGAGGATCGGATGGAGCCTGTCGAAGGGCTGGACAGCATGACGGTCATCGAGCGCGGTCCGCTGCGGGCCGGGATCGAAATCAAGCGCACCTATCGCCACAGCCAGATCATACAGAAAATCTATCTGTACCACGACAGCAAACAAATCGACTTCGACACCTGGGCGGACTGGCGCGAGCATCATATTCTGCTGAAAGCTGCCTTCCCGGTCCTGATCGACAACCCACAGGCCACCTTTGAAGTCCAGTGGGGCAACGTCCAGCGCAGTACGCACCGTAACACCAGTTGGGATTGGGGTCAATTCGAGACCTGCGCCCACAAATGGGCTGACCTCAGTGAGGGCAATTATGGCGTGGCGTTGATGAACGACTGCAAATACGGCTACGACATCCACGATAACGTGATGCGCCTGTCGCTCATCAAAAGTGCCACCATGCCCGACCCGGTTGCCGACCAGGGCGAACATGTCTTCACCTACAGCCTGCTGCCCCATACCAGCGACTGGCGCGGTGAAGTGGTCCCGGCGGCCTACAAACTGAACAACCCACTGATCGTCCAACCGATCAGCGGCGGCCAGCAAGCAGATGGATCGCTGCAATCGCTGGTCACGGTGGATGTACCCAACGTGGTCGTCGAAACGGTCAAACTCGCGGAAGACGGCGACGGCCTGATCGTGCGCATGTACGAATGCCAGCGCAATCGCGGTCCCGTTACCGTGACCGCCGGCTTCCCACTGAAAGAGGCCTATATCTGCAACCTGCTGGAAGAGAATCAGTCCGAACTGGCGATCCAGGATAATCAGATCACCGTCGAGATGACGCCCTACCAGATTGTCAATCTCCGCCTCAAGAAATAGCGCATCTGAACACCGGGCCAGATCGACTCTGGCCCGGTTATCCATGAGGACACACCCATGCCCATAGGCTTGATCGCCCTGGACGAACGTCCGGTGAACACCCGTTATCCTGAAATGATCGGTGCCATCGCTGGGATTGAGGTGTTGCAACCCCCGGTCGAACTGCGCAGCGCTTACAAGACCCCCGCGAACTGCGACGCTATCACCGACTGGCTGCG
>CAYQJO010000131.1:0-11723 GCA_964417785.1 uncultured Anaerolineaceae bacterium
ACTATCTATACTGGAACTTTCTGATCGAACACGAGGACACGCTGCGGTCGAATCCACGCATGGGGCGGAATGTATTGGGGCTGCGTCATCTGGATGATGCAGAACGTGGGCGAGTCCGTGAGTCGGCGCAGCGATTCTTGGGGCGTTTGTAATGCAGCATCAGGTGATGGTTATCAACGGGGATACGAGTGTCGAGCTTCTGGCGAGCGACGGGGTGAATCTGCGCCGGTTGCTGCTGGACGCGGGCTTATCACCTTACAGTGCGGTGACGCGGCGGTTTAACTGTGGTGGTCGTGGCCTGTGCGCGACCTGTGGTGTATGGATTGACATGGGTGAACCGGACCCGGTTCACTGGCATGACCGGATTGGCAACCGGTTTGGCTATCCCAGATTATCGTGCCAGGTCGTGGTAAGAACTAACATGGTGGTGCGTCTGATAACTGATAAGGGTATATGGACTTAGCATTAGAGAATCACAACGGCCCTGCCATACACGCTTCCAGCCCGCCGGTGATGTGACCGGGTTCAAGACTACGGCGTCTGTGGATATAGGCATCAATCGATTCGCGTGTTACATTGGCAATCGTGAAGATCACCATCCGCTGTCCCTGAGAATACGCCAGGGACAACTTCTTCGGATACCTCATCTGGGAACCATTTTGCACAGTCTAATGTAAGCTTAACAGCCTGTTGATATGTTTAGATCGGTCTACTCAAGTGTTAGGACAACAACGTGAATTTAGAGGTACACACACATCCCCGTGTATTTGACGAATTAGAATCTGAGTGGAATGCGCTGCTGCATTCCAGCCCGTCGGATCAAATATTCTTGACCTGGGAATGGCAGTCAACATGGTGGAATGTATACCATGAAGGCGATCTGTGGGTGTTGACATGCCGCAAAGATGATGGACGGTTGGTCGGGATCGCGCCCTGGTTCATCGATGCCGAACGTACTGTGCGTGTGATCGGTTGCGAAGATGTTACCGATTATCTCGATTTGATTGTTGATCGCTGTTGTGTTGATGAGGTGCTGGCCTGTTACGCGGACTTCCTGGCCGACCATTCCGCCGAATACGGCTATGTCGAGTTGTGCAATCTGCCGCAGGCATCTCCTCTCTACGAACGATTTCCCAAAGCTCTTGAACACTCTGGATTGCAGGTCTCAGTGGAACAGCAAGAAGTGTGTCCCATCATCGAGCTTCCGGAGACATGGGATGAGTATTTGCAGTCGTTAGACAAAAAGCAGCGGCATGAAATTCGGCGTAAGCTGCGACGTGCCAGCGGCGCGGGTGAAGGCATTGAGTGGTATACGGTTGATCCACAGCGTGATTTAACCGCCAAGATCGAGTGCTTTCTCTCATTGATGGCTGCCAGTGATGCCGAAAAGTATGAGTTTCTCCAGGATGAGCAAAACGTGACCTTTTTCCGTCAGCTTATCCCGTTGATCGCTGAGGCGGGTTGGCTTCAACTGAACTTCCTGACAGTCGGTGGTGAAGAAACTGCGGCTTATCTCAATTTCAGCTACAACAATCGCATCCTGGTTTACAATTCTGGCCTATCCCACGAGCATTATGCCCATTTGAGTCCAGGTATTGTGCTGCTGGCCCGCTTGATCCGTGACGCGATTGAGCAAGGGTATGAGGTGTTCGATTTCCTGCGCGGAAATGAGACTTATAAGTACCACATGGGTGGCAAAGACACGTCAGTCTACAAGTTGACGGCGAAGCCCGCATGATTGCGCTGCTTTCTGTACATACCAGTCCACTTGCGAGTCTGGGTGGGCGCAAAACCGGTGGCATGAATGTCTATGTACGTGAACTGGCGCGAGAACTGGGCCGGCGTGGGATACCGGTTGATGTTTTCACACGTCGTTATCATCCCGATCTACCGGTGATTGACACATCTCTCGGCGAAAACGTCCGGGTTGTGCATATCAATGCTGGTCCACCACAGGTTCTTGATCCAGACGACGTATATCCACATCTGTCGTCCTTCACGTCGGGGGTGATCGCGTTTGGCATGAAACATGATACATCGTATGACATGATTTATGCGCACTACTGGTTGAGTGGATTAGTTGCACACCAGCTTCAGTCTATGTGGCATGTGCCGTTCGTGCAGATGTTCCACACTTTGGGGCATATGAAGCACCGGATCAGTGAAGGTAATGCTCCGCTGCTGCGGATTGCATCGGAGCGCCAGATTGTTTCATGGGCTGACCGGATTATCGCCGCGACTCCAGCGGAGCAGATGCAGCTTCGCTGGCTGTATCGGGCTGATCGGCGCAAGATCGACATCGTACCGCCAGGGGTCGATATATCACGCTTTCATCCGGTGGCGCAGGCCGAAGCGCGGCGGCGGCTCGGATTGCGAGAGGATAAGTGCTATTTCCTGTTTGTTGGGCGTATCGAGCCGCTCAAGTCTATTGGTACGATTCTACGAGCTGCCGATGAACTCCCGGATGAAAGGCTGCGGGTGCTTGTCGTTGGTGGCGACCCTGATGATCCATCGGACCCGGAGATGGTGCGCTTGCAGCAGATGCATATCGATTTTGGTTTGGGGAAGAGAGTCCAGTTTCTTGGGGCGAAGGGTCAGGATGTATTGCCCCTGTACTACTCGGCAGCCACTGCAGTGATTATGCCCTCCGAGTACGAGTCTTTTGGTATGGTTGCGTTGGAAGCAATGGCGTCCGGCACGCCTGTCATCGCCACAGAAACCGGCGGATTGGCCTATCTTGTTCGCGACGATGAGACCGGTTATTTGATCCCGGTACACGATGCGGAAGCGCTGGCCCATCGGATGCGGTGCTTGATGGATGATCCGGAAAAGCAGCGCCTGCTGGGTCGGAATGCCTATGCCGAAGCTCAGCAGTACGCCTGGTTCAATATCACCGATCGTGTTCTGTCGGTCCTCAGCCCCCATATGCGTTAGGGGTGTCGGCCACCGTCACTTGAATATAGGGTGCCTGTTCTTGAATCTCGACCGCATCATCCTCCGGGATTGTGTGCTGTCCTTTGTGGTAAAGCACATCGTTGAAACCATCGTAACGATAGCGGCGATTCACCCAACCGTAGCGATGGTGGAAGAAGACGACGTTGAATTGAATGGAATCGTCTTCTTCGATGATTTTCTCATCGACAATCCAGACCGGCGCGTATTGTTCCAGGTGTGGAATGGTCTTGCGGTCCCGTTTTTCGTGTATATCCATTTCAAAATCCCTGAATCCCACAATGCCTCCCATTGTATCGGGCAAGACGACGTACTGCCAGTTGTGCAGTTTGCTTTCTGAATTTGGGCAGGTTGTTCCTTGACAGTCACTCAGGTTACGTTATGCTTGGCGGCTATGAAGTGGTTTACGCTTTTCCGTCGCAGCCGTCGACCTGACCAATGGATCGGGGCTTGCGGCATGCCGTGTTAAGAGCATGAACTGAGAAATGGCGGCCCCGGTCAATCCGGGGTCTTTTTTTTGCATGAGGAGGGACCCGCAATGTCGAACAAAGCTGTGAACAAGGTGGTGTTGGCCTATAGTGGTGGCCTGGACACATCCGTCATCGTTCCCTGGCTGAAGAATAACTATGGTGATTGTGAAGTCATTTGCTTTACTGCCGATTTGGGCCAGGAAGACGAACTGGACGGCCTGCAGGAGAAAGCCATCGCCACTGGAGCCAGCAAACTCTATATCCGTGACCTGCGTGAGGAGTTTCTGAACGAATTTGTTTTCCCGACGATGAAAGCCGGGGCTGTTTACGAACGTGATTATCTCCTGGGTACGTCGTTTGCCCGTCCGTTGATTGCAAAGCACATGGTAGAAGTTGCAGAAGCCGAGGGTGCGGATGCAGTGGCCCATGGTGCGACCGGCAAGGGCAACGATCAGGTCCGTTTCGAACTGACCGTGATGGCGCTGAATCCGAAACTGCGCGTGATCGCTCCCTGGCGTGAATGGGACATCCGCAGCCGGGAAGATGCGCTGGCCTATGCCGCTGAATTTAATGTGCCAGTAACGCAGACTGAGGCCGATATTTACAGCCGGGACCGCAATATCTTCCACCTGAGCCATGAGGGCGGTTTGCTGGAAAATCCCTGGAATGAGCCAGAAAGCGACATGTATCAGCTTACGGTTGCGCCGGAGGATGCGCCGGACGAGCCGGAATACGTCGAGATTGGCTTCGAGCAGGGCGATCCGGTGAGCGTGAATGGTGAAAAACTGAGCGCGGTCGAGTTGTATACGTGCCTGAATGAACTGGGTGGTAAGCATGCTATCGGACGGGTGGATATTGTAGAAAATCGCCTGGTCGGTATGAAGAGTCGCGGTGTTTACGAGACACCGGCGGGGACGCTGCTGCTGCGGGCGCATCAGGCGCTTGAGAGCCTGTGTATGGATAAGCACACCATGCACTTCAAGGATTTTGTGGCAGTCAAGTATGCGGAACTGGTCTACAATGGTATGTGGTACACGCGACTGCGGGAGGCACTAGACGCTTTCATAAATGTCACGCAGGAGCAAGTGACCGGGACGGTGCGGTTGAAATTGTATAAGGGCAATATCATCATTGCTGGACGGCAGAGTGATTTCAGCCTCTATCGTGAGGACTATGCCTCCTTCGGTGAGGAAGATGTCTACAATCAGAAGGACGCGATTGGGTTCATCAATCTGTTTGGTCTGCCGATGAAGGTGGAAGCGTTGTTGAACATCGACGGTGGTGGTCAGAGCCGCTACCGGATGCCCGATTACAGCAAGTTCAAGCGTGACTGACAATGACGTTGTGGGGTGGTCGTTTCAGTGCGGGACCGGATGAACTGCTGCGCAGACTGAATGATAGTCTGCGCTATGATCGGAGGCTGTATCGTCAGGACATCGCTGGAAGCATCGTGTATGCGCGGGCGCTCGCCCGCGCGGGTGTGTTGACGCAAGCAGAAGCGGATTCTATTGTAGATGGCCTGGAACGTGTGCGAGCGGAGTTTGACGCCGGTGAATTTATCTTCGGTCCAGGTGATGAGGACATTCACACAGCGGTGGAACGCCGACTGACAGAGTTGATAGGGGAGGTGGGGGGTAAGCTGCACACCGGGCGTAGTCGTAACGATCAGGTGGCGACCGATTTCCGATTGTGGACGATGGAAGCCATTGATACGGTCGATGCTAATCTAAATGCCTTACAGACAGCACTGGTGGATAAATCGGAACCCCATGTCGAAACCGTCATGCCCGGTTACACCCACTTTCAGCCAGCGCAACCAATCACGGTGGCGCATTGGCTGATGAGTTTTTTCTGGATGTTGGCGCGTGACCGGGAACGTCTCGCCGATGCTCGTCGACGGACGGCGGTACTGCCGCTTGGTTCAGGTGCGTTGGCTGGAACACCGTTTCCTGTTGACCGGCAGCAAATGGCTGCTGAACTAGGCATGAATTCGTATAGTCAAAATAGTCTTGACAGCGTAAGTGACCGAGACTTTGTAACAGAGACACTATTTACCCTTAGCATGATAAGCACCCACCTGAGTCGTCTCGCAGAAGATACAATCATCTATACCAACCCGGCACTCAACTTCATTTCCATCGCAGACCAATACAGTACCGGGTCAAGTCTAATGCCACAAAAACGCAATGCCGACCCTATGGAACTCACACGCGGAAGAGCAGGGCGAATAATCGGACACTTAACAGCTATGCTCACCACCATTAAAGGCACACCCAGCGGCTATAACAAAGACCTTCAAGAGGACAAAGAAGCACTCCTAGACTCAACCGATACACTCAACGACCTGTTACCTATCATCACCGCCATTATCAATACCCTGACGATCCATACAGATAACATGCAAGCCAGCTTGAGCGAAGATATATTAGCAACCGACTTGGCTGACTATCTGGTGTACAAAGGGGTACCATTCCGCAAAGCACACCATATCGTCGGACAGGTCGTTCAATACGCACAGGAACAAGGCCAACCCATATCCAAGATACCGCTACCGAAGTTACGCGAGCTTTCCGACCTGTTTGATGATGACGTTTACAACGTGTTCAACTTCACACGATCTATTGAGCAACGACAAACGCCCGGCGGCACAGCACCGGATGCGGTACGCAAGCAAATCATAGAAGCGAGAAAACTGCTACAATAAACAATTGTGCAACCAACACAGACCTCTACGGTTAAGTTGCACGAACTTCTTCAGGGTAGTTGACACACACAGGAAACATGTTAATCTAACGTTGCATTGGCAAAACACGGGAACAATTCTGTGACCAGGAACATCGTAGTCATCCTCAGCCTTATCAGCGTACTCGTCCTTATTATTATCGACGGGCTATAACGGCTTGGGTGGTTGACACGATTGAGATTTTGAAACAAAGCCCCCAGGCCGGGGGCTTTTTCATTTTGATAGGTAGGCGGTAAACTCTTCGATAAAATCATTCATCACGAAAGGAAACTTGAAATGACCGCCCAATATATCTGGCGAAATGGAGAATTCATCAACTGGGAAGACGCGACAGTCCACGTCATGACCCATGCACTCCATTACGGTTCCAGCGTCTTTGAAGGGATACGCGCCTACGCTACACCGGATGGCCCGGCTGTGTTCCGATTGGAACCTCATTCAAAGCGTCTGGTGAGCAGCTGCAAAGTCGCACGAATCGACTGCCCATACACGAGTGAAGAGATCAGCACTGCTATCATCGAACTGATCAAATGCAACGAACATGAATCCTGCTATATTCGTCCACTGGTCTTTCGCGGTGCCGGAAAGCTAGGGGTTGAAGGCCGCAATAATCCGGTGGAAACCATGATTATGACAATGGAATGGGGGCGTTATCTAGGACCAGAAGCCATCGAAGACGGTGTTGACGTCCAGGTTAGCTCATGGCGGCGCGTTGCACCAGATACGATGGCCTCATTGGCAAAGATCGGTGGACAATACGTCAGCAGCCAGTTTATTACGATGGAAGCAAAGGATAACGGCTTCACAGAAGGTATTGGCCTGGATGTACAGGGCTACATCAGCGAAGGCGCTGGTGAAAATGTGTTTATCGTGCGCGATGGCATTGTATACACACCGGGTAACTGGGCATCGATTCTCATGGGGATCACCCGTGACTCGGCCATCACTATTTTGCATGATCTGGGATACGAAGTGCGCTACGAAAACATCGCCCGTGAGATGCTTTATCTCGCGGATGAGATGTTCCTGACTGGCACAGCAGCCGAGATTACGCCGGTTCGCTCGGTAGACCGCATACCCGTCGGTGCGGGTACACGCGGCCCCATCACCAAAGCCGTTCAGGACGAATTCTTTGGTATCACATCTGGTGAAAAACCAGATCGATATGGTTGGCTAACAAACGTGAGGAGTTAAAAGGGATGCTGCTAACTGGTGCGGAGATTATTATGGAGTGCCTCAAACGGGAAGGGGTCGAGATCATTTTCGGCTATCCCGGTGGAGCCATTCTACCAACTTACGATGCGATGACTAAATATCCAGAAATCCACCATGTTCTGGTCCGGCATGAACAAGGTGCATCGCATATGGCCGATGGCTATGCACGAGCGTCAGGCAAGGTCGGGGTATGTGTGGCAACCAGCGGTCCAGGTGCCACCAATCTTGTAACCGGGCTGGCGACCGCCATGATGGACTCAAGCCCGGTTATCGCCATTACCGGACAGGTGGCACGTACTGCAATCGGGACCGATGCGTTCCAGGAGACCGACGTCACCGGCGTGACCCTGCCTGTAACCAAGCACAACTATCTGGTCGCTGATGTCGAGGAACTGGCGTATACCATCAAAGAGGCATTCCACATTGCCCGCACTGGCAGGCCCGGTCCTGTGTTGATTGATGTGCCGAAGGATGTGCAGAATCAGAAAATCGAGTTTGAATATCCGGAAGATGAGATCATTCTACCTGGTTATCATCCGCCCAGTTCAGCCGACGAAAGCGATATCGCAGCAGCACTGGACCTCATCAAACAAGCCAAGCGCCCAATTATCCTGGCCGGACATGGCGCAATCATGTCGGGTGCCACGCAGGAACTCCGCGAACTGGCAGAGCGGGCGCAAATTCCAGTAGCATTGACACTGCTTGGCAAGGGAACAATGCCGGAAGACCATCCGCTGGTGCTGGGTATGATGGGTATGCATGGTGAGGCGTCATCCAATCTGGCAATCCAGGAGGCTGATCTGCTCATCGCTCTGGGGATGCGCTTTGATGACCGTGTCACCGGCAATCTGAAGACCTACGCCGTCAATGCCAAGAAAATCCATGTTGACATCGACCAATCGGAAATCCATAAGAATGTCAAAGTCGATGTAGGGATCGCGGGGGACCTCAAGACAGTCCTCAACCAGATCCTACCACAACTGGAACCCCAACGTCACGCCGAGTGGATTAATCGTATCCGCGATTGGCAGGAGGATGTGGATGAACGCGACATTCTGAAAAACTACAATGATGACGGTCTTCTAGCGGCACAGGTCATTAATGATTTGTGGCGCTTCACAGACGGCAACGCCATCACCGTGACCGACGTAGGCCAGCACCAGATGCTCGAGGCCCAGTATTATCCGCACCAACGTCCGGCAACGATGCTGACAAGCGGTGGCCTCGGCACAATGGGGTTCGGCTTCCCGGCTGCGATTGGTGCCAAATTTGGTATGCCGGACGAGGAAGTATGGGCAATTGTTGGCGATGGTGGTTTCCAGATGACCCTATGTGAGATGGCGACCGCTGCACAGGAAAACATCGACGTCAACATCGCCATCATCAACAACGGTTTCCTGGGTATGGTGCGTCAATGGCAGGAGATTTTCTACGAAGAACGCTATCATGCAACGCCGATGTTCAATCCGGATTTCTGCAAACTGGCGGAAGCATACAGCATCCCCAGTATGCGAGTAACTGAACTCAGCCAGGTGCAGGAATCGGTTGAGTTCGCCCGTAGTATCAAAGGTCCGGTGTTGATCGAATATGTGGTGCTGAAGGAAGACATGGTTTACCCGATGGTGCCTGCTGGTGCCGACCTGGATAAGATGATACGCCGGCCAAAACCCGGAGAGGAGAAAAAGATCTATGGCTGAGCAAGACCCGCACAAACAAGTTGTTGTGGCTCTGGTAGAGAATCGACCTGGTGTCCTGAACCGGGTCGCCAGCCTGTTCCGGCGGCGCAATTATAACGTCGACAGCCTCACTGTGGGCCGGACGCATAAAGCACATGTTTCACGTATGACTATCGTGGTCGATGTTCGTCGGACAGATGTACGGCAAATTGTCACCAATCTTTATAAACTGGTGAACGTTATTGATGTGCGCTATCTATCGAACCAGCCGCATGTTAGCCGTGACCTGGCACTGGTCAAAGTGCGGACCGATGACGCTGACTCCAGTAATGCCGTCACTATGGTATGCGAGCGTTATCCTGCCCGAATTGTGGATATGGGTACGCAGGTTGCCATTGTTGAAATCACCGGCACGATAGAAGTCGTTGAAGAGTGCATCGACGAATTATCCCCCATCGGCATTGTCGAGATGGTGCGCACCGGTGCTGTAGCGATGGGACGCGGTGTACGCATCCAGGATACGGAGTATGAGCCAGTTGTTCGCGTAACCAGTAACGGTCACCCCAGTTGAGTGTGTTTCGTGCAGCGCAATTGCGCTGCACTTTTTGTATCTACGGAAGGAACTCCTATGGCAACGCTTTACTACGATGACGACGCGGATTTATCACTGCTTGCAGATAAGACTATCGCGGTCATTGGTTATGGTAGTCAGGGGCATGCCCATGCATTGAACGCCAAAGACAGCGGTATGAATGTGGTAATCGGCCTGCATGAGGGCAGTCGCAGCAAGGCGAAAGCTGAAGCCGATGGCCTGGAAGTCAAATCTGTGGCGGACGCGACCAAATCCGCTGATGTGGTGATGATTTTGATCCCGGATACGAAGCAAGCAGCAGTGTATGCTGAGTCGATTGGGCCAAACCTAAAATCCGGCAGTATGCTGATGTTCGCACATGGCTTCAACATCCACTACGGACAAATCAAACCGCCGGAGAGTGTGGATGTGGCTATGGTCGCACCGAAGGCCCCCGGTCATCGTGTGCGTGAGGTCTTCACCGAAGGCCAGGGAACACCCGGTTTGCTGGCAATCCAACAGGATGCAAGCGGTCAGGCTAAAGTGCTCGGATTGGCTTACGCCAGAGCCATTGGCTGTACACGCGCCGGTGTGATCGAAACGACATTTAAAGAGGAGACCGAGACTGACCTGTTCGGTGAGCAGGTTGTCCTGTGCGGCGGTGTGACCTCACTCATCCGATCCAGTTTTGAGACATTGGTTAAGGCCGGATACCAACCAGAAATCGCATACTTCGAATGCCTGCACGAACTCAAGTTGATTGTAGACCTGCTTTACCAGGGTGGTCTGAGCTATATGTGGTACAGCGTTAGCGACACTGCCGAATACGGTGGTTATGTGGTAGGCGATCAGTTCGAGAGTACTGTCAAGGAAGAGATGGCAGGTGTTCTTGAGCGGATTCAGGATGGATCATTCGCCAAAGCATGGATCGAAGAAAACAAGAGTGGGCGGCCACAATTCAACGTTCGTCGTCGCCAGGAACACGATTTGCTGCTGGAAAATGTCGGTGCTGATCTGCGTAAGATGATGCCCTTCCTGGATGCCAAAGAGATCAAACAGGAGAGTTGACCGAATGGATGACGACGTAGATGTAGACGCGAAAGGGGGTGATGTCCGTGTCTGAGGATGGCCTTAATGACCTTGTTTTCGACCGAATTGTGAATGAAAGGACAATCACCTCATGCGTACCTATGACGATAACACCGTAAGAATATTCGATACAACTTTGCGCGATGGCGAGCAGAGTCCTGGCGCGACCCTGAGCAGCGCGGAGAAACTGGAAATTGCACGCCAGCTTTCGCGCCTGGGGGTAGACATTATCGAGGCCGGTTTCCCGGCGGCTTCACCCGACGACCTGGAAGCGGTCCGGCGCATTGCGCAGGAAGTCGGCACAGAAGACGACCCGCCGATTATTTGCGGTCTGGCACGAGCGGTGGAAAGTGACATCCGCACCGCCTGGGAAGGGGTTAAAGATGCCACCCGTCCTCGTATTCACACCTTCCTGGGGACATCACCGAGCCACCTGAAATACCAGCTTGGCATTAACCAGGAGCAGGCACTTGAGAAGATACGCAAGTCGGTGACGCTGGCGAAAAGCCTGTGTGACGATGTGGAATGGAGTCCTATGGATGCGGGTCGCACCGACATCGAATTTCTCCTCAAGGCGCTGACTATCGCCGTTGAATGTGGGGCGACGACACTGAACATCCCCGACACTGTTGGGTACGTGATGCCGCAAGAGTTCAGTGAGATGATCGCCACGTTAATTGCGGAAACCCCCGGAGCGGGACCGGGCAGCGGTGTGATCTGGTCGGTTCACTGTCATGAAGACCTGGGACTCTCGACAGCCAATACGCTTGCAGGTGTGATGGCTGGAGCGCGGCAGGTCGAAGTGACGATCAACGGTATCGGTGAGCGGGCCGGCAACACCAGTATGGAAGAGGTCGTTATGGCGATCCATACCCGTCCGCAATACTTTGATCTTCGCACCAACATCAACACCCGTGAGATCATGAAGACCAGTCGCATGGTCAGCAATTACACCGGCATGCCGGTACAGCCCAATAAGGCAATTGTGGGAGCCAACGCTTTTGCTC
>CAYQJO010000132.1:0-11686 GCA_964417785.1 uncultured Anaerolineaceae bacterium
AAACGTGCCTGGATTTTGCTCACGCCCAGAGCCGGTTCGTGTGCTGCGTGATTTGCGCACGTTGCGACTCGTTCAAAGTATTTGTCGGTGAATTGGCATCCCCTGTGTCCTTGTTCTCGACGATGAGGACTGTTGCGTCACGATCCAGGGTATGCGTATGCCAAACGCCTTTCTTGATGTTGTACACTTTAAGCGGTTGCATTTCGACAGCGTGAACTGCGCCGATTTCATCCTCACCTTCGCCAAGAAATAGAATACAGCGCCCGGATAGGAGAACAAATACCTCATCAGTTTCGTCATGACGCTGCATGGTCAGGATAGCATAGGGTTCTAGTTCGGGGTGGTAGCGCAGTATCGCGACACGCCATTCTCCATAATCAATGGTTGGACGGTAGCCATCCCCCTCATACTGTCGGATTTCTAGCAAACTTTCATGGATTGACATTGATTTCACTTCACCTATCCGAATTGGTATTTGACAAGAAGACCAACTTGATCTTATACTATGTTCATATATTGAGAGCGCTCTCATAATAGTATCATGAAAAAACAAACTAGAAAACTCACACTTGAAGACATCGGCACTCTGGCGGGCGTATCTCGCGCAACAGTATCGCGTGTGATCAACAATTACCCGTACATCACCGCCGAAGTCCGGGAGCGTGTGCAGAAAGTCATCAACGAAACCGGATACGAGCCGAACAAGTTTGCACGGTCACTGGCCTCGAATCGATCCGGGATGATTGGTCTGGTTATCCCGCATGTTACGGATACCATCATGACTAATCCTTATTTCCTGCATCTCATCAACAGTATAACCAGTGCCACCAACCAGAATGACCTGACACTTGCGCTGTTCCTGTTTCACTCAATGGACGAAGAAGATCGGATTGCCAAATCGATCTTCAACACCAGTCTCGTAGATGGCGTTATTATCACGGCAGATCGGCGAGAAGACTCTTTCGTTAATCAGTTGGTTGAACACGGCGTCCCATTGGTGTTTGTAGGAAAACCGGAACCCGGTGTGAACGTGCCGTATGTGAACGTCGATAACGAGTATGGTGGGTATCTGGCAACCGAATACCTTATCAATAGAGGTTGTCGTCGCATTGCGGCGATCATAGTCAGATATAACACAGCGGGTGAAGATCGCCACACAGGGTACTGCAAAGCACTTGAAGCTCATGGCATTCCCTATGACGAATGCCTTGTTGGCGAAGCTGATTTCTCACACGAGAGTGGATTTGCAGCAATGAAAACCTTGCTGGCTGCAAATAACAAACCTGATGCGGTTTTTACGTCGTCGGACCAGATGGCTGTCGGTGCACAGCGTGCCATTAGTGAAGCAGGGTTGCGCATCCCGGAGGATATTGCCCTGGTCGGTTTCGACGATCTACCGCTGGCCGCTCTGGCTGAACCACCTTTGACAACAATTCGGCAGCCAATCGAAGCATTGGGACCTGCCGCTATTGAACTGCTACAGCAGGCGATTACGTTTCCACCGGATTCATTAGAATCCATCGTCCTGCCAGTTGAACTTGTCGTTCGCTCGACAACGTAGGCTGTGAAAATTTTTAAGGAGTTTTGAGAGCGCTTTCAAGCGAAAAGGAGTGATATGAACCCAGACGAACAGACAGTTTTCTTGAATAGCCCGTTGAATATTGAAAAGAGGAGCAAATGAACAAGTTACGTCCTATCACTATGATGCTCATTGTTGCTATGATCCTGATGATGGGTCTCCAGGTCGCGGCACAGGATGAGGAAGTCACCCTGCGTGTTTTGATCCACCAGAACCCGCCGATGGTTGAGTTCATGGAGCAATTCAACGCTCAGTTTGAAGAAGCGTATCCTAATATCACCGTCGATATGTCGGTCGTGAACGCCAACGACCTACCCACTGTCACGCAGACCCGCCTTTCCGCCGGGGACATCGACGTGATCGACATCTTCGGTTTTGCCAACAGCGTGCAGGACTACATGGCTGGTGTGACCCCGCCAAGCTGGCAGACCATGATCGAAGCAGGCCAACTGCTCGACCTGGCCGGCGAAGAATTCGTTGAACTGTACGATCCGGTCGCTACGCAGGATGCCTGCACGTATCAGGACAGCGTCTACTGCGTCAACCTCGGTCGCGTCGTCTACAGCGGTATCTACGTCAATGAAGACCTGTTCGCGGAATTTGAAGTGGAAGTTCCCACCACCTGGGATGAACTGGTCGCCGTCTGTGAAACCTTCGACGAAGAAGGCATCGGCTGCATGACCGCCGGTGGTGCTGATGGCTGGCCCATCTTCGTGGGTGCCTACGGTTTGATGGGTTCGCTGTTCCCCGAGCAGGCCGCCTGGGTCGAAGGTCTGTGGACCGGTGAGCGCCGCCACGACGATGAAGAATCACTCGTGATGTGGGAGCGTATGCAGGTGTACGCCAGTGAGATGATGGAACGCGGTGCCAGCGGTATTCCCGGTGACGCGGCCCCCGGTCGTTTCGCTTCCGGTGCTGTCGCCATGTTCCCCGGTGGCAGTTGGTATGCTTCCGCGATTGAAGCTGCGGAGCCGGAATTCGAGTGGGGCTACATTCCATTCCCCGGTAGCGACATTGAAGAAGACAACCTCGGCTGGTTCGGCAAGTACGACCAGGGTTGGGCCATCGCCGCGGACTCCCCGAACATCGAAGCTGCGCTGCTTTACATCGAAGAATTCTCCGATCCTGAAAACTACCAGGCTTTTGTGGACGCTGTCGGCTTTATCCCGACCCAACCGGACGTGACGCTGAACACTCAGATCGGCCAAGAGATTGCCCCGTATCTGGATAACTTCCGCGTCGGTTACGAGCAGTACTGGGTCGCGCCGATCGGTGCCGGCCAGTGGGCCAACCCGTGGGCTTCCTTCTTCGCGCCGTTCAACGAATGGGAAGACCCGGCAGCCCTGGCTGAACGCGCTCAGGCTGACCTCCAGTCCGGCCTTGACGAAGCATTCAGCGAATAAACCAAGTAATTGCAAATAGCATAACCAACGACAACCCTCTCATCGAGGGTTGTCGTTCAAAAAAGAGTTCTGACAAGGATTGAAGCCATGGTTTATCCTTTTGGTGAGGGTTGGAAGCGGTGGATACCCTATCTGCTTCTTATCCCTGGATTGGCAGCATATTTTTTGGTCGCACTTGGGCCGTCAGTTGCTACATCTTTTTACTCGTTTACCGACGCAAGTGGTATTGCAGGCGCTCCGATCAACTGGATCGGGTTGGATAATTATGATGAATTCCTATTCGTGGGGCAGGCTGCCCGCGATAATCTGGACGCACTCGAACGCACGATTATCTTTTCGATCGTCGTCACGGTTATGCAGTTCGGGCTGGGCTTGCTGGCAGCCGTCCTGCTAAATCAGAGCCTACCGGGTTCACGAATATTCCGCACGCTGTTCTTCATGCCGGTCATTCTCGGTGTCGTCATTCAGGGCTTGATATGGCGGCTGTTTCTGTATCCACTGGGCGGCCCCGTCGCGATGCTGTTCGAGACATTTGGAGTCCAATCGGAGCTTCTGGGTGGTCAGGACGCGTTCTGGTGGGTCATTTTCGTGCAAATCTGGGCGAATATGGGCATCACGATGATTATTTTCCTCGCCGGTTTGCAGACGATTCCGCTCGAACTCTACGAGGCGGCACAGATTGATGGCGCATCCGGCTGGCAGAACTTCCGCTTCATTACGTGGCCCATGCTTACGCCCAGCGTCCACACGAATCTACTGTTAAATATTATCGGGTCATTACAGGCATGGCAGCTATTCCTCGTTCTCACGGGGTATAGACCAGGAACACAGGTGTTAGGCTATATCATCTATGCACAAGGCTTCGGGCAGACCGGTGGCGTTAACGCACCTTCCAGACAGGGATACGCGGCGGCGGCGTCCATCGTGCTGTTCGTGATGGTGCTGATCGTCGGCCTGACAACACAATACCTGTTGAACCGCAGAGAGAAAAGGATTTTGGGATGACAAGTACACCTTCTGCCATTGCTGAAGACGGCCTGCTTAAACTCGATGCTCCAAAGGTAAAGCGCACCGGTGGCTTTCACATATCGCTGCGCGTAGTCGTCTCATACGCGCTGCTGCTGCTGCTGGCATCGGTCTACTTTGGGCCGCTGTTCATGCTGGTCAACACCGCGTTCAAGACCAACCGTGAATTCAACCGGGATGCCATCGCACTCCCGGCGCAGGTCAACCTTGACAATTTTGAAGAGGCGTGGGGTCGTGCGAACTTCCCGCAATATATGTTTAACTCCTCTCTCTACGCCTTCACCGCGACGGCCATCTACGTGATTACGGCGATGTTCGTTGCCTTTCCCGTCGCACGCGGTTACATCAAAGGGGGCAATTTCGTGCTGACGTTATTCGTCATCGCGCTGTTCCTCCCACCAGCCTTGATTCCCCAGTTCCAGTTGATACTGGAATTGGGACTCTATAACACCAGACCGGGGTATATCCTGTTGTTGATTACCAACCCCATCGGCATCATCATTCTGGTGGGTTATCTGAAATCGCTGCCGCGTGAGTTGGACGAAGCCGCTGCGATGGATGGGTGTGGGTACTTCCGTTTCATCTGGTCGATTGTATTTCCGCTGTCGCGTCCGATCATCGCAACAGTGGTCGTATTGCACGCAATTGGCATCTGGAACGAACTCATTCTGGCGACCATCTACCTGACCAATGAAAAGTTCTACCCCATCACTCGTGGTCTGCTGGTCTTCCAGGGCGTATATGGTTCTAACTGGCCGGTACTGGCTGCCGCCGTCCTGCTGATGGCGCTGCCGATGATTATCCTGTTCCTGTTCTTGCAGCGCTACATCATCTCTGGTTTGACGGCAGGCGCAGTAAAGGAATAAACACATGACGGCACAATCGCATAATCGGGTGCTAGATGCGGGTGAAGCCGCATCGGTTACCGGGGGGGGTGTCACCCTGATGGGGGAGACCTATTACCGCATCCTCAATTACGATATGATGCCGCCCTTCTTTATGACGGTCGTGAGTAGTGACGATCATTGGCTGTTTGTGGCGACGACCGGCGGTTTAACTGCCGGTCGAGTCAATGCCGATCATGCGCTGTTCCCATATTACACAGAAGATCGCATCGAGGAAAACGCGAACAATACCGGGCCAAAAACGATCATCCAGGTCAACACGCAGGTATGGGAGCCGTTTGTCCAGTACAGCCCATACAAACATGAACGCAATCTCTACAAAAATATCGCCGGTACTGCGCTCGTTTTTGAAGAAGTCAATGTCGAATTGGGTCTTACATTCCGCTATGCCTGGCGGACCAGTAACACGTTCGGTATTGTAAGGACTGCCTGGATTGTCAATCAGAGCAAGGATACCATCTCTGTATCAGTGACTGACGGTCTTCAGAACATCTTGCCCGCCCATATTGCCGCCGGTACCCAGAACGAGTTCAGTGTGCTTCTGGATGCTTATAAGCGGAATGAGCTTGATCTCAAAACCGGTTTGGGGATATTTTCCCTCAGTTCGCGCCTGACCGATCTCGCTGAACCGAGCGAAGCGCTGCGTGCTAACACTGTCTGGCAGGTGGGTTTGGACCCGGAAGCATATTTGCTGTCCTCATCGCAGATTGGCTCCATTCGGGCGGGATATTCTCCCAATCCGGAAACAGTCATTCGTGGGCGACGGGGCGCGTATTTTGCCCATGCTTCGTTTGAGATGGCACCGGACACAGAACGATCATGGCATCTCGTGGCCGAAGTGGACCAGGATGGTGCGGCAGTCTCAGATCTCGTGCAGCAGTTAAGTGCTGATGATCTGTACACCACCGTTGAGCGTGATATTGTCGCCAGCGGTGAACAGCTAAAGCGTATCGTTGCGGGTGCTGATGGCATACAGGTGTCTGGCGATCCCTTGAGTACCGAACATCACTTTACTAATGTGCTGTTTAACGTGATGCGTGGCGGTACATTTGCCGATCAATATTGGATAAAGAAAGCCGATTTTCTCGCGTATGTCGATACGCACTATCGTGGCTTGCGCAAGAATCATACGGACTTCTTCGCTGCACTGCCCGAAGCATTCATCGTCCAGACACTCAAAGACCATGCAGATGGGCAGGACAATCCAAATCTGATCCGGTTGTCGTATACCTACCTCCCGCTGACCTTTAGCCGCAGACACGGCGATCCGAGCCGGCCCTGGAACTGGTTCTCAATCCATTTGAAGAACGCCGACGGTTCGCCTCAGCTTAGCTATGAGGGCAATTGGCGCGATATCTTCCAGAACTGGGAGGCACTGGTTTATGCCTATCCCGAATTCATTGAGGGGATGATTGCCGTATTCCTCAACGCTACCACCATCGATGGTTACAACCCCTATCGCATTACCAGAGATGGCATCGACTGGGAAGTACCGGAACCATCCAACCCCTGGGCGAATATCGGCTATTGGAGCGATCATCAGATCATCTATCTGCAAAAGCTGATGGAAGCCTACGAAGCTTTCTATCCGGGCAAACTACGCTCTTTGTTGACACGGCCCATCTTTGCTTATGCCAACGTCCCCTACCGCATCAAACCATATGATGACATTGTACGGGACCCATACAACACCATCGACTTCGATTGGGATGCGGAGCATGCCATCGCCGCATTTGTGCAGGAACGGGGTACAGATGGCAGGCTGTTGTTGGACAGTCAGGGCAAGGTGTTCCACGTAACGCTGGCGGAAAAGCTGCTCAATCTGCTGTTGGCGAAGCTGGTGAACTTTGTGCCTGACGGCGGTATCTGGATGAACACCCAGCGCCCCGAATGGAACGACGCCAACAACGCCCTGGTGGGCAAGGGTCTATCGGTGGTAACGGCCTGCTACTTGCGACGATTTGTCGTGTTCTTCCAACTGTTGTTAGAAGATATGCAGGGCGATGTCACACTTTCTCAGGAGTTGTATACCCTGTTCCAGGCGGTCCATAGTGCGCTGGATATGTCCCATTCAACGCTTACCGCTGAGCAGCGCCGTACCATCATAGACGCACTTGGAACTGCCGGCAGCGCATACCGCCAGACCTGCTACAATGGGTACTCTGGTGACTATGTCCATGTAAGCAGCGACAAAATTCGATTGTTCCTGACACTGGCACGACAGGTCATTAGCCAGACCATACGGGCAAATCGCCGTGAAGATAGCCTGTACCACGCTTACAACATACTTCATCTGAATGATGGTGGTGCCGAGGTACAACACCTCTATCTGATGTTGGAGGGGCAGGTGGCCGTACTGTCATCTGGGCTGCTGGAACCGGAAGCGGTACTCGCGCTGTTGCACCAGTTGCGTCAGAGTGCGCTGTATCGTGAGGATCAACACAGCTACATCCTGTACCCTGATCGTGATCTGCCGGGATTCATGCAAAAGAATACATTCGACGAAGCGGAGGTCCGTGATCTCAAGCTGGTGCAAGCACTGGTCGAACGAGATGATCCGCGCCTCATCATAAAGGATACGAGCGGGCGCTATCACTTTGGCGGTGATCTTCGTAACGCCAGAGATGTGAGCGCTACGCTGAAGATACTGGCAGAGCGACCAGAATACGCTAATCTGGTCGCGACGGAATCCGATGCTGTTCTGGCACTGTTTGAACGGATTTTCAACCATGACAGCTTTACAGGGCGGTCGGGTTCGTTCTTTGGCTACGAAGGACTCGGTAGCATCTACTGGCATATGGTGTCCAAGTTACTGCTGTCTGTACAGGAGAATGTCTATCGCGCTCAGAAGTTGGAGAGCGACGCATTAACCGCGCTCATCGATGCTTACTACGACATCCGTGCTGGTCTCGGTTTCAACAAGTCGCCCGCTGTCTATGGTGCTTTTCCACTCGATCCATACTCGCATACACCCCGCGATCAGGGTGCGAAGCAGCCCGGCATGACCGGCATGGTCAAGGAAGAAATTCTCACCCGAATGGGCGAACTCGGCATTGCCATCGAAGATGGCGAGATCGTGTTCAACCCCGTGCTGCTGCGTCCGGTAGAGCGGTTGGAATCACCATCGACATTGCGCTATTGGGATACGGACAACCAGGAGCAGCAGGTACGAGTACCCACTGGTGCATATGCATTTACGCTATGTCGTGTGCCGGTTGTTGTTCAACAGGCGAACCAGAATCAGTTTACTGTCCATTTGCACGATGGCACCCAGAAGACGATACCCGGTTCCCGCCTGGATACGACCTTGACCGGACACATTTTTGCCCATGATGGGGTCGTGCGCCAGATCACCATCAGTTACCAACCGGAGTCGTTACAATGATGTATCGTCACTTCATCAAGCTGCTGTTGGTCCTGCTGCTGGCTGGTCACATCTCCGTCGCGCAGGATGGCTTCCCCTACCTCGATCCGGCGCAAGATGTCGAAACCCGCGTTGATGATTTGCTCACCCGGATGACACTCGAAGAAAAGCTCGGTCAGATGACACTTGTCGAGAAGAACAGCATCACGACTCAGTCGGTATCCGGGTTTTTCATTGGCGGAATACTCAGCGGCGGCGGCGGATACCCCACCCCAAACACGCCCGAAGCCTGGGCAGACATGGTAAATGGTTTTCAGGAAGCCGCTCTATCAACACGACTCGGGATTCCGCTGATATATGGCGTGGATGCTGTTCATGGGCATAACAATGTTCATGCTGCAACCATCTTCCCGCACAATGTCGGGTTAGGTGCAGCAGATAACCCTGAATTGATGCGACAGATCGGTGAGATAACCGCCACAGAACTCATCGCCACCGGCATCTACTGGAACTACGCGCCGGTGATGGCGGTTCCACAGGATATCCGTTGGGGGCGTACCTATGAAGGTTTTGGTGAGCGTACCGACCTTGTAGACCGATTGGCGAATGCCTACATGCAGGGCTTGCAGGGTGATGTACTTGCCACACCCAAACACTATATTGGTGATGGTGACACGACCTGGGGTACATCGAAAAAAAGCAATACCGCCGGGGGTGATCCTCGCGTCGATGAGGCGACTCTGCGCCCCCGCGACCTACCGCCATATCTTACCGCGCTTAAAAACGGTGCGATGAGCATAATGGTGTCTTATTCCAGTTGGAATGGCGTCCCGATGCATGGCAACGATTATCTGGTCAACGAGGTGCTAAAGGACGAATTGGGCTTTGAAGGCTTCGTTGTCTCAGACTGGGGCGGCGTGGATCTGATCGCCAACGACTACTACGAGGCAGTGGTGATGTCGATCAATGCTGGCATTGATATGAACATGGTCCCACAGAATTATCCGTTGTACCTGGATACTCTGAACGCCGCCATCGAGAATGGTGACATCAGCATGGAACGAGTCGACGACGCAGTGCGGCGCATTCTCCGAACGAAATTCGTGATGGGCCTGTTTGAACAGCCATTCAGCGATCCCGACTTGTTGGAAACAGTGGGTTCCGACGACCACCGGGCGGTGGCACGGCAGGCTGTCAGCGAGTCGCTGGTACTGCTGCGCAACGAAAATGAGGCATTACCAGTCCCCAAAGACACCAGCGTGATCTTTGTTGCCGGCCAGGGAGCGGATGATATCGGATTGCAATCTGGCGGTTGGACCATTGAATGGGGTGGCGGCCTGGGTGACATCACTCCCGGCACGACGATTCTGGATGGGATTGAGGCGGCAGTCTCTCCGGAAACGGCGGTGTACTTCAACGCACTCGGTCGATTCAGTCGTGTAACGGACGAGAATGACAACCCCATCGTCGCGGATGTGGGCATTGTGGTCATCGGCGAATTCCCGTATTCGGAGTGGGAGGGCGATAACGCCTTCCTCGATATCGATCCGGCTGACGTTGCGATCATTGATCGTATGCGAGAACGCAGCGAGACACTCATTGTTATTTTGCTTTCGGGGCGTCCGATGATCGTGAACGATTTCATCCTGACTGCCGATGCCTTTGTCGCCGCATGGCTGCCGGGGACCGAAGGCGATGGAATCACCGATGTGCTGTTCGGTGATCGACCCTTTACCGGCAAACTGCCCTACACATGGCCCCGCACCATCGACCAGATACCCTTTGATTTTGAAAATCTGCCGGGTAGCGGCTGCGATACGCCGTTGTTTCCCTTCGGTTATGGTCTGACCGTTGAGGAGAGTGAATCGTTGTGGCTGGAATTGGCAGAGGCGTGTCAGACAGAATTAAGTGAAGAGGAGTGATTCATGGCAAAACACATCCGTATCATGTTGGTGATTGTGCTGGCGTCTATCGGCGTTGTGCAGGCACAGGAATCACAGGTCCTGGCCGATTTTGAGGTCGATGAACTGTTCCTCGGCAAAGACTCTGACGGGCTGGACATCGGCTTCGTCACATGGGGTGATAGTGCTGGCAACGTGACACTCGAATTGGTCGCAGCGGAAGGCGATCTTGCACTGCCAGAACAGGGTGGCGACAACGCCGTTCTACAAGTAACTTACGATATCGGTGCATTCGGTGGATTCACCCACGCGCTGACCGACGGCGAAGAGTGGGTCCCGCAGGACTGGACCGACTACAACACGCTCGACTTCTGGCTCTACGGCGCGGAGTCCGGTGGCGTGATCCAGGTCGAGATTTTCGACAACCGTGCGCCTGATTCGACCTCAGACACGGCGGAACGCTGGTACTATCGCCTCGAAGATGACTTCACCGGCTGGCAGTTCTTCAGCATCCCGTTTGACGTTTTTCAACGGCGGACAGACTGGCAGCCATCCGGTGCGCCAGCCGACGAGTTCGGGCTGACCGAAGTTCACGGTTATGCCTTTACCTTCCCGGCGGGTGTGGGTGAACACGTCACCTATATTGACCAGGTAGCACTCTCCACCGGTGAGGGTAATGCCGAGTCCAGGGTCCCACCAGCGGATGAAGCTTCTGGTGAAGAAACCACAACCGAACTGATCGACATGCCCGAATACGACCCTGACGGCGAGTGGGTACTTGTCTGGAGCGATGAATTCGACGTCGAGGCCGGTGAACCGATCAACGCCGACTACTGGACCTGCGAGGTTGGCGGTCACGGTTGGGGCAATGCGCAGCTTGAACACAACACGGATCGGACCGAAAATGTTGTCCATGATGGCGATGGACATCTCTTAATCATTGCCCGCGAGGAGGAATACCGGGGCAACGATTACACTTCCGGGCGCTGCAACACAATGGACAAGGTAGGATTTACTTACGGGCGTGTCGAGGCACGGCTCAACTTACCAGAGGGACAGGGAATCTGGCCCGCTTTCTGGATGCTTGGTGCGGACTTCCCCGAAATCGGCTGGCCTGACTCAGGTGAGATCGACATCATGGAATATGTTGGCAAAGAGCCACGCTCTATACATGGCACCGTACATGGACCCGGTTACAGCGGTTCCGGCGGGCTGGGGACGCGGTATATCTTCGATGAACCCGTCGCGGACGAGTTCCATGTGTTTGGCATTGAGTGGGAGCCGGAAGTTATCCGCTGGACAATCGACGGCGAGGTATTCCACACCATGACGCCAGAATTACTCTATGGTATGGGCGACTGGGTCTACGATCACGATTTCTTCATGCTCATCAACGTCGCGGTCGGTGGACATTGGCCCGGCAACCCGGATGATACGACAGTCTTCCCGCAGGAAATGTTGGTAGACTGGGTGCGTGTCTACCAGCGTATTATCCCACAACCTTAAGC
>CAYQJO010000133.1:0-11664 GCA_964417785.1 uncultured Anaerolineaceae bacterium
AAGGCGCGTCCGAAAATGTCTGCGGCACATCCACCGCCGGCGGACGCCCGGTTGGCGGTTGGCGGGACGGCACGCGGGCCGTCCCCTACGGTGGTTGGCGGTTGGCGGGCCGTCCCCTACGGTGTGGCTGTAGGGACGCGCAAAGGCGCGTCCGAAAATGTCTCCCTACACCTCATATTTCTGCAACCACTGCGGCACATCCACCGTCAACCCGAACCGCTCTTCCAGGCTCGCCTTGAAATCCAGTGCCGCGTCTTCCTCGCCATGCACCAGGAATGTCCGCTCCGGCTTCTGCTCAATCGCGCCCACCCAATCCAGCAGTTCATCCCGGTCCGCATGACCACTAAAGCCGTTCAGCACCACCACCTGTGCATTCAGATGGTACTCCTCGCCGAAAATCCGCACGATCTCCTGCTCCTCCACCATGCGCCTCCCCAGCGTGTACGGGGCCTGCCACCCGGTAATCAGCACCGTGTTCTTCGGGTCCTCAATCCGGTGCTTCAGATGATGCAAAACCCGCCCGAACTCCGCCATTCCGCTGGCGCTGATGATGATGTGCGGCTCCCGCTCGAAGTTCAACTGCTTGCTGTCCTCCACCTTGCGCACATACGACAAATCCGAAAAGCCAAACGGGTTGCGCACCTCCGCCTCATCCATAAACGCCCGTATCTCGCTGTCATAGCACTCCGGGTGCAGTTGGAACACCGATGTGGCATTCACCGCCAGCGGACTATCGACATAGATCGGCAGATGGGGGATGTCGCCGCGCTCCGAAAGCTGGTGCAGCGTCAGCACAAGCTGCTGCGTCCGCCCGACCGCAAACGCCGGCATCACAATCGACCCGCCGCGCTTATACGTCTCGTTGACCACCGCTTCTAACTTCTTCTCCGATGCGCCATATTCCTCGTGCAGCCGGTTGCCATAGGTGCTTTCCATGATGAGAATATCGGCCCGGTCCACCATCTCCGGGTCGCGGATAATCGGAATACCCTTGCGCCCGATGTCGCCGCTGAAGACCAGCCGCACATCGCGGTTGGCCTCGTGGTCTTCAATGTCCAGGATCACGCTGGTACTGCCCAGCATATGCCCGGCATCGATCAGCGTCAGATAAATTCCCGGCGCGATCTGCCGCTGCCGGTGATAGCTGCGCGTGGTGAACGATTCCAGGCTTTCCAGCGCGTCCTCATGGGTATACAGCGGTTCAATCGGGTCTTCGCCGCGTTTTTTGCGCCGCTTATTGACATATTCTGCGTCGCGCTCCTGGATGTAGCCGCTGTCCGGCAGCATGGTCGCGCACAGGTCGCGGGTGGCCGATGTGCAGATGATGTCGCCATCGAACCCCTGCTTGACCAGATTGGGCAGATTGCCGGAGTGGTCGATATGGGCATGCGACAGAATCACCAGATCAATCGATTGCGGGTCGAAGGGCAGCTTGAGATTTTGCTCATACGTATCCTTGCGCCGCCCCTGGAACAGGCCGCAGTCCAGCAGGATGCGCGTGTTGTTGACGTCGATCAAATGTCGGGAGCCGGTGACGGTGCGGGCCGCGCCGCAGAATTGAAGTTTCATGAGCAGTGTCCTGTTTGCAGCGGATCAATGCCCTTTAGTTTACCGCCTGCTCCCCGGCATACGCCAATCTGCTCAATCCAGATACGGCGCGATGATCGCCGCCACGCCCAGCGCCAGCACCGGATCGCCGCCGTCTTCCAGCGACCAGCTTGCACTCAGATGGGCGTGGGCATAGGTAAACACCAGCAGCCGCAGACGGTCAACGTGGAGTGCATCCGCCAGCAGGGTCGCCTGCCGGATCAGCCGGTCCCCGTCCAGCACCATGCCGGGCAGGGTCATCGGGTTGCACAGGGTGTTGGCCGCATCGTAGGTCCGCTCACCGACCAGCCCCTTTGGATCAAACGCCAGCCAGCCGCGCTCCGGGTGCCAGCGGATGTTCTCGTGATGCATATCACCGTGCAGCACATGCACATTGTGTGGATCAGCCAGCAGCGTATGCGCCAGCCGCGCCGCACGGGCATAAGCGGCATCGGACTCCGCCCGCCGGAACAGCGAGCGAAAGCGCTGGTTGAGTGTGGTCAGCGCGGGGAGTTTGCCGGGGGCCAGATGCAGCCGGTTGAGAACCTCGCCGGTGATGGTCGTCGCCCGGTCGTCCTCGCCGCGTCCGACCAGCGCCGCCAGGTCCTCACCCGGCAGATATTCCAGCAGATGCGCCTGGGCGTCCTCACGCAGCAAGCGCACCGCGCCGCGACCGTTCCAATGCGCCAGGGCCACCGCACCGCCTTTCTCATCGCAAACGCCCACCGGTGTCAGTACCTTGAGGACGGCCCGCTGGCCCTGGTAGGTCACAGTGTAGACATGGCTGGTGGGCGTTTGCGCCAGCGGCTCCGGGTCCGTCAGCGACCACGTTCGCAGATAGTGATCGAGCATATCAGCGTTCAAATGTGAAGATGTTGCCCGCCATCAACACGCGCAGCGTCTCCCCGTCCAGACCGGCGCTGGCCCGTTCGGTAAAATCTCTCACCACTTCGTCCGTCTGGACCAGTCGCACCGGCTCGGTATCGTCCGGGGGCAGTGGTATGGCCGAGACACCCAGCATCTCCGACTGAAGCGTCATGTTGAAATAGAAATAGGTACCGTCCGCAACCACTGTTTCGCGTGGCATATCGTAGAATAGTGGTAGATCGTCTTCACTGTTCAAAAAGTCCTCTTCCGATACCACGTCGCTGAAATCGACCAGCGGGCTGACCGTTCGGCTTTCGGTATCGAGGTAGACGCTGTGAAAGCCGATGCCCGCTGGCATGATCGGGTTGACAAACCGCACCACCAGCCCGGTATCGTTGGCCCAGGCCAGACTGTCCACCATGAACATCTCATCTTCGATCCAGTCCGGCAGGCCCACCCGCAGTTGGTCCTCCGGGATGATCGGACTCACGTCGCCGCTTTCCATGTCGATCATCCAGATACCATGTCCGATGGCGTCGCGGTCGGTCGGCTGGATTTTGATCGCCATCTGTGTGCCGTCGGGGCTGATGCTGGCGGCTCCGTCCATCTGGTGGTAGCCGGTGTTGTAGAGTGGCAGGGGTTGGGGCAGGTCATCGGTCAGGTCTGCGACCCGTACCGGCTCGTCCGCCGCAAAATCGTAGCGGTACAGTTCGACCGAAAACCCACTGCGCACCCGCTGCGACCGGAAGAAATACAGATCACCATCGGGCGACCAGGTGGGGATATAATCAGTAGCGATGTCGGGATCAGCGTCATCCTCGAACATGGGGAAGCGGTCCACATCGTCCTCGGTCAGGTTGGTGAATGTGCCGGTCTCCACGTCCAATATCCACAGGTCGCTGTCGATTAACATGCGAAAAAAGTCCTGCACAAACGCGATGGTACTGCCATCGGGCGACCAGGTGAAATCGATTGAGCCGCGCACGGTTTCCGGTATGGGATAGCAGCTTTCGCCTGCCATATCAAATGAATAGATACAGGCCGTGTTGCTTTCTAACCAGAACAGCAGGCTGCCGTCGGGTGAGATCAGCATGTTACGGGGATTGCCAATCTCGTCTGCGGGTTGGATGTCTACCAGTGACCAGTCTTGCGCCAGCAGCGGCAGGCTCACCAGCCCTATGATGATGAAGCAGAGCAGTACTTTCTTCATTATTGCATTTCCTCATGATCGTTTTCCGTATTATACGCCGGACGAACTTCTGACGCACAGACAGGCGGACCATCGCCGCGATGATGATCCGCCGAAGATCGTGTATATGGATTAGATCAATGCTGCACCGTCCGCCGCGTGGCTGGTCATCACGGTCCAATCCCGGCCTTGCTGGTGTTTGCGTACCGCACGCCGCACCCTGTCCGCCTGATCGCCGGGACACATCAGATGAACGGTGGGGCCGGCATCCAGCGTGAAATACACATCCATCCCTTCGCGCCGCCACGCCTGGACCGCCACCAGCAGATCGAGCGTATCCGGGTGCCAGTAATATACGCCGGACTGCCAGCGATCCTCGATCACATGCGCCGACGTCATCATGATGGTGTGCATGGAAAGGGCTTCCATCTCGATCTCGCGCCCGAAGGTGTCAAAATCGCGTTCCAGAATGGCACGCCGCACCGTGTCCAGCCGCGCCGCGACCTGAGCGGCGCGAGCATCCCAGAAGGGACTGTCCAGCGCCAGCAGATGACCATCCGACGACGAGACCGGCTTGGCTTCCGCCGCCACAATCACCGACACCGCCACAATATCCCAGTGATCCGCCGGGGCCAGCATCTCGGCGTAAGAGTCGTCATCGGCGCTGCCAGCGTACCATTCGACAAAGCCGCCGGGGATGCTGCGGCAGGCCGATCCCGATCCCTGTCGTGCTAACCGGGAAAGCGCTCGCTCGTCCAGGTCCAGACCCAGCGCACCCGCACCTGCTCGTGTCAGCGCGGCAAATCCCGACGCCGATGAGGCGAATCCGGTGCTGGCCGGGAACGAATTGCGCGTTTCCACGCGGGCGCGGTCCTGGGTGCCAGCCAGGGAGCGCAGCCGGTCCAGATGGGCGCTGACCCGTGCCGCGAACTTCGCATCAGCGGGCCGGTCGCCCAGGTATACCTCATCCTGGTTCAGCGCCGAATCGAAGATGACGCTGGTGGTGGTTCGGGCTGCGCTCAAATTCATCGAGATCGAATTGTTGAGGGGGATATTCAGCCTGGGATCGCGTTTTCCCCAGTATTTAACGAACGCCAGATTGGCGTATGCGTTTGCTTTCACGGATGGCCTCTTGATTGATGGTTAGTTCGGGATAGGATACCATTGTTAGGATTTGAACTGCAAAACTTCAAGGAACCATTATATGACCATTACCGCGTCGGCACCGGGCAAGCTGGTACTGATGGGCGATCACGCCGTCGTCCATGACCGGCCCGCACTGGTCACGGCGGTTGATCTGCGCTATCGCGTGCAGGTGGACCGTATCGACACTGAGGAAATCCGTATCGACACGCCAGCCTTCAGCGGTCGCCGGGTGGCGCTGGCGGCACTCGATCATCTGGATGAGCGCGAGACGGCTTTTGTCGAGGCAGCGGTGCGCCGGGTGTTCGATCATGTTGGACAGCAGACCGGGTTACACATCACCACCGCTGGACCGGCCATCAGCTACGGCCTGGGCAGTTCATCAGCGGTGACGGCGGCGGCGGTGATGGCAGTGGCGGCGGCGCTGGGTGTCGAACTGGAGCAGCGCACCGCCTTCGATCTGGCTTATGGCGCGGTGCTGGATGTGCAGGGCAAAGGCTCCGGTGTCGATCTGGCGGCAGCCGTCTACGGCGGTACCGTCTATTACGTGCGGGGTGGGGCGGTCCTGGAACCACTGGCCGATGTCGATTTGCCGCTGCTGATCGGCTACAGCGGCAGCAAGGTCAGCACCACCGACCTGATCGGTCATGTGGCCGCGCTGCGCCAGCGACAGCCGGGCTATATCGACCGGGTTTTCGATATGATGGGCGAACTGGCGACCGATGCCCGCCGCGCTGTTGAACGTGCCGACTGGACGAGCCTGGGCGATCTGGTCAACATCCACCAGGGCTTGCTCGACACTCTCGGTACCAACACGGTCCCGCTGGCCCGGTTGATTTTCGCCGCCCGTGATGCCGGGGCGCTGGGAGCCAAATTTTCCGGTGCTGGCGGCGGGGACTGTATGTTTGCAGTCGTCACGGACGAACATCGCGCCGGTGTTATGGATGCGTTAAATCAATACGGTCAGTGTGTTAATATCTCTTTAGGTGCGATGGGTATCAGATTGGAATGATCTCGCCGCTGTGTTAGACTCGTCTGTGTCACGAAAGGACCCGATGTGCAGGCGTTTATCTTTGACCTCGACGGTGTACTCACCGCCGATACCCTCGAATACCACTATCTATCCTGGCAGCGGTTGGCCGATGAAGAGGGTATTTCCTTCAGCCGTGCCGACATGGAAATCCTGCGCGGCCTGACGCGCCGTGCCAGCCTGAACACCTTCCTTAAAGGACGTGTTCTGGATGATGCGACGGCCCAGGCATGGATGGATCGCAAGCAGGGTTACTATCTCGACCACATGGAGCAAATGACGCCCGCCAACCGGCTGCCCGGTGTGACCGAGTTTCTGACGGAAGCCCGCGACTGTGGCATTCGCCTGGGCGTAGCGTCGGCCAGTGCCAACGTCCACCGGGTCATCGAGAAGCTGGACCTGATGGCGTACTTCGAGGTCGTCTGCGGCCCGGACTCGGTCGCCAACCCCAAACCATCGCCCGACCAGTTTATCTGGTTGGCTGGCTATCTCCGCGCCCATATCACCGGATCGGTCGTGTTTGAGGACAGCCGTGCCAGCATTCAGGCGGCGCGTCAGGCCGGATTCTGGACCGTCGGTCTGGGGGATGGCGATGTCAGCGCCGCCCATATCGCCGTATCTGATCTGTCTGACCTGGATGTAACATGGCTGTGTGACCGGTTTCAATCGTCGGATACCGCCGGGAACTCACCGGTCTGAATGGCGTGAACAGCCAGCCGGTTATGGGCCATCTCCAACCAGGTCCGTATCGCGTTCAACTCCATGATATAAGCTTCCATCGCCAGTTGCTGGTGGAGCGACCCCAACCCGGATTCATTCAACGCGGCGATGATGCTCTCGCGGTAAAGATCGTTCATCGCATCCCCGTAGCGGATATTGTCGCGGTAGCTGCTGATCCAGTCCAACACTTCCTGGCGGCTGAGGCGTTTTTCCATGAACTGGAAACGCCACATGGCAATTTCACGCTGTTCGTAGAAGGGGCGCAGGTTGGGAACCTCGCGCAGCCATTCGTCCAGCAGGCTTTCGCCATCGGCGCTGAGCGTGTAGATTTTGCGTGGACGGGTTTCGTGCGTCATTTCCAGTTCACCGGCGATGACGCCGGCTTTTTCCAGACGTTTGAGCATGGGATAGATAGAGCCGGGGCTGGCGCTCCAACTGGAGGCGTTGGCGTCGAAGTAACTGACAATGCTGTAGCCGGACTGCGGCTCCATGCTGATAAGGCCGAGGACGATATATTCCAGGGTGGTCAGGTCTCTTACCATAACTCGTTTCGTAGCATATCGGATCGTAATGTCTATTGTTGCACAAGTGGCGGGAATCGTCTATGCTCTTCCCGTGCAAACAGGAGAGGATACAATGAGGCGTAGATGGGTAGTGTTGGGTACAGCGATCACCGGATATTGGCTCTGGTGGCGGCGTCATGGAACGTCCGTTGATCTGACCAACAAGGTTGTGTTGATTACGGGGGCCTCGTCAGGGATTGGACGTGCGACCGCTCATGCCTTTGCCGCCGCCGGTGCGGACCTGGTGCTATCGGCACGCCGTGCTGACCGGCTGGAAACTTTGGAACAGGAGTTGGAATGCTACAGCCGGTCGGTGTTGACGGTGCAGGCGGACACCGCCAAAGATGACGACATTGAGCGATTGGTGCAGGCGGCGGTCGAGCGCTTCGGCCATATTGATGTGCTGGTCAACAACGCCGGGCAGTGGATCGGTGGTCTGCTGCAAGACAATGACCCTGCTGCCATCCGCGACGTAATGGATGTGAATTTCTACGGTGCGGTACGGCTGACACGGGCTGTGCTGCCTCATATGCTGGAACGTAATCGCGGCCACATCGTCAACGTCGCCAGCATTGCCGGATTGGTGCAGTCACCGGGCAACACCGTCTATGCCGGGACCAAAGCCGGTTTGATCGGTTTCACCGAGGCGGTACGCCATGAATTGAGCGGCACGGATATGCGGGTGACCATCGTCCTTCCCGGTTGGACGCGCACCGAGATGATCGAACACCTGAACGAGTCTGAAATGCGTGGAGCCGGTCTGTTGAATCCCTTTACCGCGACCATCGATATGCCGGAAACGATTGCCCAGACCATCGTCGGTGCGGTCATTCATAACCGCCAGCGTGTGATTACCGGCGACCTGCCGCTGCAACTGGCGTTCATGCTTCAGGGCCGGATTATCCCGTTCCTGCTCGACATCGGTCTCGACGTGCTGCTTGGTTGGTATCCGCGAGATAAGTATCTGCGCCTGATGGGCGAGATCAGTCGCCAGGATACCAGATAAATACAGGTTCTTTCGGCACGAACGTTTATAACTGAATCAACAAATCGGGAGAGCTTGTGGTACAGATAAACATCGACGCAACCGCTGTATTTATTCAACAGTTGCACGGGGAAGGTGAAGCGGGCTTTGACGCGGCTCGCCGGATTGTGCGCCACCTGGGCGCACACCTTCGTGAGGGCCGGGCCGAGATTGGCTTCTGGGTTCCGGACGGCGGTGAGGTAGTCCTCGAAGTCCTGCGACCGCAAGAATCGCTGGATTTACGGGCGGATCGGCAGCAGGTGACATTCATCCGCCAGCAGGTGCCGCTGGTGCGTGACGGCGAGTTCGTCTGGGGGGTGATTGATGGGATGATCCCTGGCAGCCGTGACCGGATCGGTGATTTCTACTGGCTGCGCCGCCCCGATGGGCGCACCATCACCGATTTCATGGCGTATTCGGTGCCGTTTGGTGTGCTGGCCCCGGCGGAGTTCTATGATATGGATGGTCTCTTCGCCGGTCGTGGTGATGCCGAACACTTCCAGAATCTCGTCACCGAAGCCGACCCCGACGGTGTGCCGCGCATTACTGCGCCGGTCAATATCTTACAGATTCACCCCGGTACCGCCTCCGCTGATGGGACATTGGCCGGATTAACCGAAATCTACACCCGGATCGCGGACAAGATTCGCGCCGGTGAAGCGCTGACCCCGGCAGAAGAGAATTACGTCGGCTATGATGCCATCGAGTTGATGCCGGTCGAGCCGCCCATCGAGCATGAAGCCGGGCCGCTGTTCTGGGAGGAAATCGCCGCCGATGACGAATCCTTGACCGTCACGCTGCGGCGGCACGACATCATTGACTGGGGCTACGATGTGATGATCTCGGCGTCCCCGGCGACCAACCCGTCGGTGCTGCGCAGCAAGCGCCCGGATGAACTGCTGGATTTGATCGTGGCGCTGCATAATTTCCCCGGCAGGCCCATCATGTTCATGTATGACATCGTATACGGTCATACGGATAATCAGGCTCTCAAGGTGTTTCCGCCGGATTTTCTGGCAGGACCGAATATGTACGGGCAAAACCTGAACTATCTGAATCCGGTGGTGCGGGCCATGCTGATCGAGATGCAGCGGCGCAAGCACGATTACGGCGCAGACGGTATTCGCGTGGATGGGGCGCAGGACTTCAAATGGTGGCAGCCGGATACCGACGAGATGATCCACGATGACGATTATCTGCGCCTGATGAACGATGTGGAGCAGGAGGCCGCTGGTGTCCGCTACCGTCCCTGGATGATCTTCGAGGATGGGCGACCCTGGCCGCGCACCGATTGGGAACTGGCTTCGACTTACCGTGAGGTCACCAGGCACATGTCCAACGTGTGGCAGTGGGGGCCGCTGACCTTCGCCCACAATACCCCGTTTCTATTTACGTTCTGGATCAACAAGTGGTGGCGCATCCGCGAGATGGCCGAGTTCGGGCGCGAGTGGATCACCGGCTGTGCCAACCATGACACGCTGCGACGCGGTACCCAGGTGCCGCTCGACGCCCGCGTGAACACCTACCTGGGTGATACGCTGCCGGAGATATTCCAGAACGGCTACGATAACCCGGCGGCCAAACTGTTTGACTACGCCATGATGCCCGGCGTGCCGATGGATTTCTTGCAAGGGGCTATGCGTGCGCCCTGGGGTTTCATTCGCAACACCGACGACCGTTACGGTGTAAAGGTTGTCTCCGAGGAGGCGCGTTTCTCAAACTGGGCCATGACCGAGGAGCGCTTCACCCGTGATGTGGCTTTCCCGCGTTTGAAAGCGATGGGCTTCAGCGATCTGGGCGAACTTCGCCGTTTTATGCACACGCTCGATCATGCAGTCCAGGCGACCGACGGCGCTCTGCCGGTGGTGGCCGATATGATGAACGCGGTCACGCCGCCGCTGGCCGGTCCGCGCCTGGATGTGGCGGCGCTCAAGCGTTTTGCCCACAACTGGATGGAGGACGTTCACGAGTATTGCAACGTCACCCTCTATTACGACGATCAAATCCCGGAGCGGACGGCCTTTAACCGGGTGGTGCGTGTGTTTCGCCGCCAGCGTCCCTGGTTGATGGACAACATCGGCCCGAACGAGTATTTCAACCATTTGCACCCGACACGAGGCGCGGTCATCTTCTATGGACTGCGCCGGGGGCCGGACGAGGATGTGCTGTTTGTCGCCAATATGGAAGGCGCACCGCGCACATTGACCCCGCTTGAACTACCAATTTCTGGTTTGCCGCGTGATGGCTGGCAGCTTGCACTGGCGGCACCGGGGCTGGTTATCACCGCTGTTGACGCACCGCTCACCCTGGCCGACAGCCAGGGCGCGGTATTTGTGAGGACGAATTGATGCGATTCATGTTGCGCTGGTTGGTCGCCGCCATAGTAGGCTCCGCCGGGATCAGTTTTCTACTCTCCCGACGCGAACGGCAGGCCGAATACCCGTCTGCCGAGACTTTTGTCCGGCCACTCGATGTCGATCTGGCGGTGGTGCCGGTGGGCGACAACGGCGTTTATGAACTGGTGTGGACGACGGGCAGCAGGCCAATGGCCGTCGTCGCCAGCCACGATCCGGGCGCGGTCCATTGGGTGCCGCTCGAAATGCAGTGGGCCGATGACCAGTTGTTTGTCAGCGGCGTCGAATCAACCCGGCGTGTTTACTTCGAGGTGGAATTCGACAGCGGCGAGCGGATGGTGGTGGCCGAACGCATTTTGCCGGTGGAGGGCATTGCCAACCTGCGCGATCTGGGCGGCTATCGCACGGCGGATGGCCGGCAGGTTCGCTGGGGGCGGGTGTTTCGCTCCGGTGCACTCTCCAGCCCGACCGAGCGCGACCGTGAGTTTCTGGACTCGCTGGGTATCTTGCTGGTATGTGATCTGCGCAGTGAGCGCGAGGTTGAGGAGCATCCCGATGTGCTGCCGCGCAGCGAGATTCTGACCTACGAGCATATGCCGCTGGCGACCGAGGACGATCAGATCGACCGGCTGCGGGTGCTTCTCTTCAACAAGCGCAGGCTGGCGACCATGCTGCCGGATATGTATACCGGCGTGATGATTGACGACAACGCACGGCTTTTCGGCCAGATTCTCTCACGGCTGGCCGACCCGGAGAATCTGCCGGCGCTGGTTCACTGTACCGCCGGGAAGGACCGCGCCGGGGTCGCGTCGGCGCTGCTGCTTTCGGCGTTGGGTGTGCCGGAGGCGACGATCATCGCCGACTACACCCTGAGCAACCACTACTACAGCAGCTTCCACCGCTATGCCACATCGGCCTTGCAGCCGGTGGCCTGGATGGGCGTAAGCGCCGATGATCTGCACCCGCTGCTGATCGCCGATGCAAACGTTCTGGCGGCCACCTTCCAGCATATCCGCGACCGTTACGGGTCGATCATGGCCTATCTACGCGATGCCGCCGGGGTCGATGACGCAACGGTAGCAAAGCTGCGCGAGAACCTGCTGGTTTAACCAGAAAAATACATAGCCCGGTACTCTACATTTCTGCGGACGGCAAGAATGCCGTCCCTACCCACATTTCGTAGGGAC
>CAYQJO010000134.1:0-11659 GCA_964417785.1 uncultured Anaerolineaceae bacterium
TTGGCAATCAGAAAGGTGAGCGTATCTCATCGGCCTGGATTGACAGCACCTTTGAGATTCTTTATGATGCAGCGATGAACGAAAAAAGACCCACTACGGGGTCTTTTTGTGCCGGTGGTGGGATTCGAACCCACACACCCAAAGGGCGATCGATTTTGAGTCGATTTCGTCTACCAGTTCCGACACACCGGCGATAATACTTATTACGGTTTAATTCTAAAGCAAACTTATACTGAAATGGTATCTTCACCAGGCGGAAATGTCAATGGCTGGTCAATCTCAAGACGACGAACAGACGCGCATCGCCGCCGCACAACGCGGAGATTTGGACGCATTTAATTCACTGGTCTTGGCCTACCAGGATATTGTCTACACGGTTGCCTACCGCATCATGGGCGATGGTGAGCGGTCCGCCGATGCAGCACAGGATGCCTTCATCACTGCCTACCGCCGGTTAGAGACCTACCGAGGTGGCAATTTTCGGTCCTGGCTGCTGCGCATTACCACCAATACCTGCTACGACACACTGCGCTACCATCGCCGCCGGCCAGCCACCGCGCTCGATGACCTAACCAGCGAGGATTTCGACGATGGTCCCCCTATCCCGGACCCGGTTGCCACTCCGGAGGAGGTGGCCCAGGCGAGTGAACTCAGCGACGCCATCCAGCAGTGTATCAGCGGTCTTAAAGACGACCAGCGTATCGTCCTGGTGATGAACGATGTGGAAGGCTACAGCTACCAGGAGATTGCTGAGACAGTCGGTGTGCAGCTTGGTACTGTCAAATCGCGCTTGAGTCGGGCGCGGGCCAATTTGCGACGATGTTTACAGGGGTTTAAGGAACTTTTGCCACTTGAGTATCGTCAGGGAAGTAAGGACGTCGGGCATAGCGCCTGACAGGAATCAGAGTCAATGTCTTTAGAGTTCAACGATTACGAACTGCTGTCCGCCTATATCGATGGCGAAATCACCGAAGATGAGCGTCGCACACTCGAATCCCGGTTGATGGCAGAACCCGAATTACAGCAGGAGCTTACCGCGCTGCGGCAGACCGTCGCACTGGTGACACAGCTTCCAACGCTGAAAGCGCCGCGTGACTTCACCCTGACGAGGGCGATGGTAGCACAGCGCCGCCGTCTGATCGCTTTCCCGCTGGTCAGTGCGCTGAGTGCCGCTGCCGCTGTGGTTTTGATCGCGTTGGGAATCCTGATGATCGGCACCGAAGACGCCAGCAACGAGGCCATACCTGCTGCCGTCTACGAACCAGAGGTCGGCATCTACAGCAACACCTATCCATCGGATGCGACATCACTCGCTGCCGCGCCGACACCGACGCAAGCCCTCATGGGATCGATGACTGAAGTGGCGGCATTCGAGATGGAAGAGATGAACGACGACGGATCAACCGAAAATGTGCCATCGGACGCGGTGGCCGGTACCAGCATGCGGCAGGCCGATGCCGTCATGGATGCGCCAGTCGTGGAAGCGACCGCTGAGATGATGGCACCGGGTGCCGGAGACGATGTTGACGTCCAGGACTCCCTGTCTCAGGTCGCATCTGCATCACCGGAACCCAGTCCGCCGCCGCCGGTTGTCGCGGCGGCACCGCCGGTGGAGGAACCACAGCGCAGCGTCGATGAAACCGTTGTCGAAGAAGAACCGGATGACCGCGAGGCGCTGCCATTTTTCTTGATCGGTGCCGGCGGACTGCTGCTGGTGTTCGCGGTCAGTTGGTGGATTGTGCAGCGTAATGGCTGAGTATATCGCGGATTTCTGTCCGGCATGCGGCGCACCGACCCGGCGCGAAGTGGCACACGGACGCGAGCGTCCGGTATGTACCGCCTGCGCTCATGTGGTGTTTTTCGATCCCAAAGTCGCCGTGGTGGCCTTCATCACATCCGAGGACCGGGTGCTGTTGATTCAGCGCGACAACGAACCGGGTTATGGTCTGTGGTCGCTTCCGGGAGGCTTTGTAGATGCAGGTGAGCATCCAGAAGCAGCACTCCAACGGGAACTGCTGGAAGAGACCCGTCTGAAGATTGGTGTAGCAGAAGTGTTGGGCGTGTTCCATGATGGCAGCGTCATCACCATCGCGTATGCCGCCACAATCGCTGGCGGCACACCCAGCCCGGCGGACGATGCTGCTGCCATCGGTTGGTTCGCGCCGGATCACCTGCCCCCGCTGGCGTTTACATCTACCATCACATTGATTGATCGCTGGAAGAACCGATCTTGATAGCGATGTTGATCTGGTTAACGCCCAGCGCCGTCGGTGTGTAAGTTGTGCGGGTGACCACCTGTGCCAGGGCTGGTAATCCGAACAGCCCGAACTGCACCGGCTTCGGGATCAGCGGCAAATATGGCACATCCCAAAGACCATCCCCGAACTGCTTGAGGACGCTAAATCCGGCGGCTTCACACCAGCGCTTCCACACCGATGGCACCTGGCAGTTGATATGGGTTTTGTCTTTGCCGATGGCATCGGTATCGCGGTCTTTGAAACGGCGCAGGCTGTATTCCGGATGGGGTGTGGCGAAGAACCAGAGTCCGCCGGGACGGAGCAGGCGGTTCACCTGACGGATGGTCGCTTCCGGATCGGGTAAATGCTCAACCAGATGCAACGCGACCACCGCACTGAACGAACCGGCCTCGAACTGACCGATGTCGGCCACATCCATCTGGTAGACTTCGGCGGCAGGGGCGTTCTGGCGGGTCTGGGCGACACTGTAGTCGATCAGATCAATGCCCACACACTGAAAATCGTCCTGAAGCAGACCGAGCAAATGGCCCAGCCCGCAGCCCATCTCCAGTAGACGATATTCGCCGTCACCGGGCGGCGCATGCTGCCGGATCAAGGCAGCGAAGTAGCGACGGGCGAACCAGTACATGCTGAAACGTCCCATGCTCCGGTCGGCATAATTCCACTTCTCAAAATATTCCCGCGTGTAGTGCTGGCGATAATCGTCCACACCCTGTCCTCGCATTCAGTTACACCGGCGGCCAGGGATAATTGGGGCCAGGACCGGGGATAGGATACTGGCGGTCACGCAGGAGACGATGTATGCGGCGTTTGAACGACTCGATTTCGCTGTGGCTGAGCAGCGTGCAGAGTTCCTGCCGGTAGGGGCTGTTGGGGTTGTCAAGTTGGTGCGCCAGTTGTTCGACATCACGAACAAGCTGCTCTGGCACCGGGTCACCGGCGAAGTTCCAGATCACTGTGCGCAGTTTGTTGGCGCTGTGGAAGGTGATGCCGTGATCGATTCCCCACAAATGCCCGCTCGAATCGACAATGCAATGCCCACCTTTGCGGTCGGCGTTGTTGACCAGCACATCAAAGAGTGCCAGCCGGGCCAACTGTGGCAGCATAGAGTCGTCAAATTCAAAGTAATGATGGTTGGGGTCGTGGTCGACAAAGAACTGCGCCGATCCCAGGCCACGCGGCCCGGTACGCAGGGCCGTTGGCGGGATGAGCTTCCAACCGAGCGCATGTGAGGTCAAAAACGAAGCGCGTTCACGAAAACATAGCGTACCATCGGGAAAATCCCACAACGGACGTTCCCCGCGCTGCGGTTTGTAGATGCACATGATTTTTGTGTCTTCGTGGTTGACTGCGGTGAGGAAGGTGTAATTGGAACTCCAATGCACCACACTCTGCTCCGCATCGAACGTCCCCTTTTCGAGGACTTCGAGGACACGATCAAAGGTCAGGGGTTTCTCACTCATCAGGTCCAGTAGTAAACCAAACGACCGTTTTGTTTGGGATCAGCCCGGCCCGAATTGACCATGTGTAGGGCTTGATCGCTGAGGGCACGCATTTGCTCGCGGCTGCACCATAGGCGCACGATGCCCGGCTGAATTTCTTCTTCCATACCGGCCAGCAGATCGTCATCATCTTGCTCAGCGATGACCAGTTCTTGCGCCACCAACACAATCTTATCCTGGTCTTCGTCGTAACCAAGGCCCATCTGCGAGACACGGAAAATCGGCTCAATGGGTTCGCGCAGGTCCATATCCGCCGGTGAGTCTTTGCCAGCACCGGGCTTGGATGCGTAACGTTCATCCAGATCGTCAATCAACTCAATAATGGCTTCGCTGAGAGCGCGAGACTGCTCTTTTTCGATAATCAACGAGACAATCTGGTTGTTATGTCCGGCCTGTAGGTAAAAGATACGTTTGCCTTTCGGCCCGATGGTTCCGATGGTGATGAAATCGACCGGATTTAATTCGAGTTCGACACCTGGCATACGGTCGCTCATTCCTGCTCTAACTGTTGTACATGGGCGGTATCGTTTACCGTTGCCACAAAGGGACGGCTGTGACCCATCATCAGTGTGTTAATCGACGCCGGTGAGATGATAATGCGCTGGAAGTTGTCCAGATGCATCCCCAGATAATGGGCCAGCACCATCTTGATAAGATCGGCGTGCGACACGATAACCACCCACTCACGCGGGTGAGCTTTGACCAACCGTTCAATCTCATCGACCGCCCGTGTCTGGACACCGCGCATGGTTTCGCCGTTGGGGAAACTGGCACGCGATGGGTATTCCTGGATGACCTGCCACATCTTGCGTGCATTCAGGTCTGCGATCTTCGCGCCTTCCCAATCCCCATAGCGCACCTCAGCAATTTCGAGATTTTGCTTGATTTCCAGATGGGCATGATAACGACGAATCGCTTCGGCGGTTTCCATGGTACGTTCGAGCGGACTGGCGTAAATATGGTTGATGGGCGCTTTAGCAAGCCGCTGGCCCAGGGCATCGGCCTGTTTTTTCCCATCTTCGTTCAGATGCACACCGGGAGTCCATCCCGCCAGTTTTCCCGTCTTCACGAAGTCGTTTACCGCGTGGCGTATGAGAAGAATTGTGGTCATGCTCTCTCAGAGTTGTTCATAATTGATGTTCATCATATCATACCCCTTTACGCAATGACACGTTGGAATTGCGCACTTTTAATGGAATTCCCATATCATCTGCTCCGGGACCCCGGTTTATTTCAGGTACTGAACGCATCTTACGGTATCGCACCCCTCCCACAGCTTCGCGGGGAGAGGCGTATTAAGGTCGCCACGCCGGGCTGCTGCCCGATGCGATGTGGCGGATGGTGCCGTGTTCAGTGTCGATCACGATGATCGGCAGGAAACCGCTCGGATCGGTCAATGCGACATAATCCCCGTTTGTGGTCCACGCCGGGACGATCTCGCCCGGCAGGCCGGACAGCATGATGCCGTTGATCGTCACACGCCATCCGCCATCCATCCGCTCCGCTTCGATGCGGTAGCGTCCATCCGGCGACTCGAAGGTATCGGGATGCAGGTTGTCCAGATAGGTCTGCACACCGGGCGAGTCATAGGTCACGGACGATAGTTGGCGAGACCGGGGATCAACCCGGTAGATGTGACGCTGTGAGTCGGTATTGTCCACGAAAAATAAATCGCCTTCAATCCAACGGGGCAGCATATGGCGTTGGGCGGCTTTGTAATGGGCCAGCGGGGTACCATCGGCCTGCACGATGTTCATACCACCTTCCCGGACGAACGCCAGCAGTTCGCCATCCAGTGACCAGACGAGTTGTTCGCCGGGACCGGCACCCCATTGGATTGTTAAACCGCTGTGCAAATCGTGCAGATAAAGCGCGTCCTTGCTGTAGGCCAGTACCGGGTTCTGCATTTGCTGACCGGCATAAACGGCTCCATAAACCCCGGCTGATGTGAGCAGCAGCAAGATAAGGGCTGGCAGCCGGATCACCCGCACCATCACGGTCTCCAGGTTGGCGACCACTCATTCACGAGATTGTGCGTCAATCGGCGCGGTTGGCCGCCGTTGGATGAGATGATGTAAAGTTCGCCACCGGCGTCGGCAAGACTGACATAAACCATCCAACGACCATCGGGCGACCAGATCGGACTGTGATCGTGATAGCGATTGCGCGTGATCTGACGCAGGTTATCGCCGGTGCGATCCATCACATAAATTTCGTCGTCACCGTCACGATTCGATGTGAACGCGAGACGGCGGCTATCGGGCGACCACACCGGTTTGTGATCTTTGCCCCGTTCGCGGGTCAGGTTGGTCAGCGCACCTGTCTGCACATGGACGATGTAGATGTCGCGGTTCAGGCTGCGGTCAGTCACAAAAGCGATGTGGGTGCCGTCAGGCGACCATGCGACGTCTTCCGGTGAGACATTCATGCCGAATGTCAATTGATAGCTACCGTGTCCATTGGCGTTGACTACAAAAAGATCACTGCGCGTGATGTAGGCCAGTTGGGTGCCATCGGGCGACCACACCGGACGCCGTTCATTCCGTTGACTGCCAACCAATGGGCTGCCGCTGCTGCTGGTCAGCCAGATGCGAGAGGTATCCAACCGCTGCACGTAAATGTCCCAGTCCGTGCCGTTATGCGCACTGTAGGCCAGCCGATCGGCCCCGGTGGGCGACCAGGTGGGTTCATCCTGGTCATTGCGCGATTCGGATAGATAACGCATGCGCCCGGTGAACATGTCCAGGACCATGATATTCATATGGCGGTTAGTGCCGGCCACAAATGCCAGCCAGCGGCCATCCGGCGACCAAGCCGGCTGGCGATTGCGTACATACCAGGGGAAATAGGGTGCGGTCAGGTTATAGGCCAGCCGCCGGTCTACATCCATCACGAAAATATCCCAGTTGAAACTGTCCGACTGTGCGACAAAAGCGATCTGATTGCCACCGGGAATCGTGACACCCAGCACGGCGGCAGTTGTCACCAGGAGCAAAACGGTTACAAGTAGGAGTGCGACGGTTAACGTGGTGATGCGCGTGAGAACCATCATCGCCATGTACTGCCCGGCTGGATCAGGGTGTAGATTTGCCCACCGGGCAGCGCCAGCATCCGCCCCTGTGTGAAGTCGAGAACGTTGATGCTGGTGCCGCTTTCCGGGTTGGTAGCCCAACCGAGTCCACTACGTACCGATTCGTTACTGTGCCAGACCTTACCGAAGCCGCGCATCGGTTCAAGCAGTCCGGCAGGTGGGGCCAGTCCGTCGCTCTCCGGATCAATGTTGGGGTCAAAGGTATCGGTGTGCTGTCCGTAGGAGCCGGTATTATACAATACGTAGACTGTACCAGGACTCAGCCAGATCATGGTGCCGCGCTCAAATGTCTGCGTGGCGGCGTTGTACGCGGTCGGCACATTAATGGGGCAGCCGATCAAATTGGTGAGATCAGGTGTTGCCACTGCCGCGAATTCGCCCGGTACTGGATTGGGACATGTGACCGGCGTCAGTTGTTGGACAGGGCCTGCTGTGGTCGGCGTTATCGCCAGCGGCGGCGCGGTAGGGGGCGAAAGTGGGCCGACATCCGGTGTGATTCCGGCACCGAAGTCCGGCGGGAGTACAGTGGCACTTAAGGCAACCTGTGCCAGCAGATTGATAGCGAAGGTCTCCAACGTGGGAGTCACGGTTGACGTCGGTGTCCGTGACGGGGTGTTGGTGATAGTGCTGCTCGGCGTCACGGACGGTGTGCTGGACTGCTGCGGCGATGGGGTGGCGGTCAAGGTCGGTAGGAGCGTAGGGGCGTCTACGGTCGCCGCCACTTCCATCGTTGGCGTGGTAACGGTATCAGTGACGGTCGCAGTCAAGTCCGATAGCGATACACGCGTGGGTAGAGTGTCCTCAGTGTTGGTGTTATCGCAGGCTGCCAGCGCCATGAGCATCAAGGCACAGAGCAATAGTCTCAATTCGCTTCTACCCTTTGCTGATCGCGGAACTGCCGGATATAAGCCATCACCTGGCGCACTGGCGGACGCTCCTGCGGTTCCAACGCATTCGAGAGCCGTTCCAGCGTTTCCAGCAGACTATCCAGCGTATAGGGTGAGTCGCTGGGGGCCGTTTGCAGAGCGGTATCGAGGACTTCTTCCGTCTCTTTGAGCTTGCCCAGTGCCAGACGGGCTACAATCAGGTCAGCATAAGCCCAGTAATTGTCCACATCCTGCTGGATTTCGCCCCATGCCAGTTGTTCTACCCGCTTGTAGGTTTCGATCATGCGCTTGCGGTTTTGCGTCTGCGCATAGAGCAGGGCCAGATTGCTAAAGGGATAGGATGAATGCGGTGTGACATCAGCGCAACGCTCATAAGCGTAAATGGCCTGCTGTACCTGTCCCCGGCGGCGGTAAAGACCGCCAAGTGACCCCCACCAGGACTCACTGTCTTCGTCCATCAGCTTGGGCGATGCCTGGAGTGCCAGCAAGAAATTTTCCTCCGCCCGGTTGTACATAATGTCGCGATCCACACCCAGTTCCATTTTATCGCCCATGCGCCGGTAGACATAACCGCGTGCCGCCTGTGACGGGGCGAAACTGATGTCCAGTTCCAGCGACCGGTTGAGATGATCGAGCGCTTCGTCAAGTTCGCCGCTCTGCGTATACACATAGCCGAGACGGTAATGGATGATCGGATTATCCGGGTCGAGTTCCAGCGCTCGCCGGTAGGTGTCCAGCGCACCACTGTAATCCTGGGCGCGATACTGGCGCTCGCCCAACGGCAGGAGCGCCAGCGCCAGCGAGGCTTTGGCAGCGTTCTCGCGCTGCTGCCGGGCGCTGGCTTTGAGTTGATCGCGCAGCGTATCCAGTTCAATCTCACGCTGCTTGATGTCGCGCTCGAAACGTTCACGGGCCTCGCGCAGGTCATTCGACGCCGATTCCAGCCGGTAAAAACCGACGGCTGCCGCGACTACCGCCAGCAGCGGCACGAAAATACCGACCACACCGGACATGGCCTCAAACAATCCAAACATATCGTTCGCCAGCCCGACCGCGTTTTGTGCCTCCTCAGAGACGACTTCGGCTTCGGCCAGGGCGGTCTCGGCGCGGTTGGCGGCGGCTTCGGCCCGTTGGACCAGAGATTCGAGGTCGGGTGTAGTCTCCGGTGGGACCTCCTGCGCTACAGCCGGCAGCGTCAACGAAAAGATCAATACAATTAACAGGATTCGGCGCATGGATACACTTCCTACTCTGCCGTAAATTTTTTGACCAGCATCTTGAGCATGGCATCCGGCCCATCAGCCGTTTTGACAATCTCAATATCGCCACCATCGAGAATGGCCTTCACCACTTTCTGGTCCGTCTGGCCGGTCCGGTGCGCAGCGGCGATTTCATCAGCGGCGCGTCCGCTCCCTTCCAGAACGATGATGGAGACTTTGTTGCTGGTGGTGGTCGCCAGATAGACATCGTGCATGGCGATCTGGCCGCCGTTGATCAGAATCCCGACACGGGGCAGCCTGCCATCGCCACACATCGCGTGCGTCAGGTTGACGATCATATGCGATTCGTCGCCCCACTCCGGACCATCGACCAGCACAAAATGCGAATGGCTGTCTTCCAGGAACGCCTCTTCGTCGGGGTTTTTGTAACCGGGAAAGGAGACCTTGCCCAGCGGCGACACACCAATGAGCGAGAAAGCGTACTTCAACTCACCGCGTGTGTCGCCCACCATCTTCATGATGCCGGATTCAGTACCACCGTCGATGACGACCGCCTGTCGCTCTTCGGCAAATCGGGCGATTCCGGATATAATGCTGCGGGTGAGTGCCTTATCATCCTCTGTCATGTTGGAGGCACCACCGCTGATGAAAATGACCGGATGCATACGATCAAAGCCGAGCATCCGCAAGCAAGCTACCGGGTCGGTGTGTGGCTTAATCCGAATAGCCCTGGCAGCATGTCCATTGTTAAAAACGACGGGAAATGGCTGGTTGTGTGCAGGTAACATGAGAATCTCTCGCTGATTATGTCCATCGTATCTGATTTGTTGTCCTGGTTCGACTATGCCGCCGTCCCGCTGCCCTGGCGGACACAGAATCCCGATCCTTACCATGTCTGGCTGTCGGAGATCATGCTCCAGCAAACCCAGGTTGATACGGTTATCCCGTATTATCACCGTTTCCTGACAGCCTATCCGGATATTCACGCACTTGCCGATGCCCCCCTCAACGATGTTCTCAAGCAATGGGAGGGTCTAGGTTATTATAGCCGCGCCCGCAATTTACACAAAGCGGCACAGCAGGTCGTGGAGACCTGCGGTGGGCAGGTACCGCAGAGCGCAGAGGGGCTGCTGGACCTGCCCGGCATCGGGCGTTATACCGCTGGAGCTATCGCCAGCATCGCTTTTGATGAACCTGCTCCGGTGCTGGATGGCAATGTGATCCGGGTGTTCACCCGCCTGCTCGATATAGACGAGGATGTCAGCCAGACCAATGTCAAGAACCGGCTGTGGCAGATTGCCGAAGCGTGGGTACCGTCGGAACGTCCGGGTGACTACAACCAGGCATTGATGGAACTGGGGCGCACGGTGTGCAAGCCGCGCAATCCATTGTGCGAAACCTGCCCGTTGCAGTCGCACTGCCGCGCCTATGCCAACGGGACCCAGGCAGAACGCCCGGTGAAGAAGAAGAAAGCCCCCACGCCACATTATGATGTCGCTGCCGGTATCATCCGTGATGCACAGGGGCAGATCCTCATTGCGCAACGACCGCTGGACGCGCTTCTAGGTGGGCTGTGGGAGTTCCCTGGCGGCAAACAGCAGGATGGCGAGTCCCTGCCAGAGGCGCTGCAACGCGAACTGCGCGAGGAACTGGCAATAGAGGTCGAAGTGGGCGATCTATTTGTGGTCGTGCGCCACGCCTTCACCCACTTTAAGATCACCCTGCACGTTTTTGAATGCCGTTATAGCAGTGGACCACCTCAGAAGCTCCAAGTCGCAGACTTCGCCTGGGTTACGGAAGAGCAGCTAACTGGCTACAGTTTCGGCAAAGCTGACCGTGAGGTTATTGCGGCGCTGGATCAACGCCGCCGCATGCTGCTTTAGGACATTTAGATTTGGCACGATCAGTCTTCACCTTTCCAGAGTTGACGCACGCGGTGTGCTGCCATTTTGGGTTTGCGGTCGCGGGTGAAGATGCCCTTATGATTCAATCCGTTGACGCGCATGATGCCCTGTCCGGTCTTGAAATCGCACAGGTTCCAGATGTGCTGGCCGGCCACAAAGGGTTTGCTGTTCATCACCCGGATGTAGTTTTCCAGGAACTCCGCCTGATATTCCTCGCTGAACATCTCTGGTGGGATGGCATGGTGGCCGGGGATGGTATCAGCACCGAACTCAGTCACGATGATCGGCTTGCCGAAGCGCTTATGCAGCATGTCTAACTCGTTTGAGAGCATCTGTGCGCCGCCCTCAAGCTGGCCTGGTAGGGTATACCAGCCGTGATAGCGGTTGACGCACACCACATCCATAAAATTGAACGAATCCTCAGCGATGCCCAGGAAACTGACCAGTGTCACTGGACGGGTGTTGTCGAGTTCGCGCACCAACTGCGCCTGCTTCTCAAACGCCTCGACCGCCGCCGGAAGCGAAAAGCTCTCCGGCCACTCCTCCGGGGGATTGGCGAACAACTCAAAGGGGTTGCCTTTCGCCGTCATGGGTTCGTTGGCGATGGACCACATCACCACACTGGGGTGGTTCTTATCACGGGCGATCATATCGTGGATATACTGCTCGCACAGTTCATTGCGCCGCTCAATATTGTCGTCCCGGAAGAATAAGCCGACCGCCGGTGTCTCATCGATCACCAGAAAGCCGAGTTCGTCCGCCATATCAAGCTGCTGCTCGGAGTAGGGATAGTGTGT
>CAYQJO010000135.1:0-11658 GCA_964417785.1 uncultured Anaerolineaceae bacterium
GTATTGGGGGGCTGATGGCGCGGATTATCATCCTGGGGACGGCGGCGGCGGTCAACGATGCACATCATGATTACACGCATTTCTTGCTCATTGGTGAAAAATCGACGCCGGTGCTGGTGGATGCCGGGACTAATCCACTTGGCAAACTCAAGACACTGGGACTGGATGATGAAGAGCTTCAGGACATTATCCTGACACATTTTCATCCAGATCATGTGGGCGGGGTCTCCAACATGATGATGCACATGTGGCTGTTGGGGCGGCGGGCTGCGATGCGTTTCTACGGGCTGCATCACTGTATCAACCGGGTAGAGGATATGATGTCGGGGTATGGCTGGCATGAGTACCCGCACTTCTTCCCGACGGCGTTTCACCGTATCAGTGAGCGCAACCACTCCCCGGTGATGGAAAATGAGGATTTCAAGATCACTTCCTGGCCGGTCTCCCATTTTGTGCCGACCATCGGCCTGCGCATCGAGAACAAACTGACGGGCAAGGTGCTGGCGTATAGCTGCGATACTGAGCCGACCGATTCGCTGCTGGAACTGGCCGATCAGGCCGATCTATTGATCCACGAGGCTGCTGGACCGCCACCCGGCCACAGCACGGCGTGGCAGGCGGGTGAACTGGCGACCAGGGTGGGGGCGAAATCGCTTTATTTGATCCACTATCAGGTATGGCCGACGTATCCCTCACCTGACACGCTGGTGCCGGAAGCGACGGAGACCTACGATGGGCCGATCCACCTGTGCAACGACTACGACGAATACGAATTTTGAGCCTGCATGGCCTTCATCATTTTGAGCAAGCGCTTTTCTTCACGGATGGCGCGATTGTTGCGGCCACGCATAATCAGGGCGAAGATCAACAGGTAGGGTCCCGCACACAGCAGCAGGCCGACGAGCAGCGTGCCGAGCAGGTTCGCGCCCTGGACGAAATTTTGCAGGGCGCTGAGGGCGCTGTCGATCTCGCCGTTCTCAAGCGACCGGATCATTTCATCGATGTTCAGATTGGCTTCGTCGCCGAAGTAGGTGTCGAGGTCGAATGTGCCAGGGTTATCCAGTGTGGATTGCAGCGACTCGGCTCCCTCCTGGGCGATTTCCGCTATGCTGGCGGTGAGGCGAACCATCCAGAAACACATGGTTAGCAGCAGGAACACAATCACCAGCGTCCAGATGTTGCGCCAGCGGCGTTTCCAGGTGATGCTGCGCTTGAAGGGGTTAGCCGTCCGTTGTGCGGGTGGGAGTTTCGCCAGCCATTCCCGCGCCTTCGGGTGGTCCACTGTCATCAGGAGATGGCGAGCGCCCTCAAAGTCGCGTTCTTTGATGAGCGCCCGCGCTGCCAGCATCTTCGCCTTATCGTCTGTCATCGTCGATTGGACGCACGGTGGCGTGCATGAACTGAAAGTCTTCGCGGGGGGGCATCATCTCGAAGACTTCGATGATCTCGAAGCGCCGAGGACCAATCAGGACGACGGCACCGACTTCGGGCTTCTCTTCCTGATTCTTGATGCCACCGGGGTAACTGCCGCCCTGTACGACATAACTCACCTTGTAGATCATCGCTCTAGCTCCAGGATAGATCGAAATCGCGATGGCGTAGTTTGAACGAGAGGTCCTGCACGATACTGCGCATCATGGTGTATCCCAAAGCTGTGTCGGCCTGACACAGCGCGGCGAAAGTATCCGTTGCGATTTGGTAGATGGTTGTGTTATCCTCTACAGTTACGATGGTTGCGGATCGTTTGCCCTGGTCAATCAGGGCCATCTCACCGAAGATTTGCCCGGTACCCAGGTAAATGGTGGGTGAGCGCACACCGTCCTGGTTTTCAATCTGTACCTCAACCTGGCCTTGAGTGATAATATAAATCGCATCACCTTCATCATCCTGTTTGAAGATGATTTCACCCCGGTTGTAGGATTGCTTCTCACTGATTGCAATTAGCTTGTCGAGTTGAAGGTCATCCAACCCATTGAACAATTCGACTCGTTTGAGTGTGTTTTTCAGGTCCATCACCAGCTACTCCCTTTAAGACGCATTGTACTGCCAACCGCAGCAGGTGTCTAATACACTTTTTACGAGGTAGTGGTATATTAGGAATGTTACGAGGACTGCCTGATGCCGAATTACCTGAACTTTGAGCGCCTGATGGCGCTCAACGAAGAGTTGGAGCAAGACTTGGATTTTGATTTGTTTGAAGAAGAGGACGTGCCAATCATTGAGGGCGTGCCTGAAGAAATTCCCATTCTGCCGCTGCGTGGTATTGTAGTCTATCCACAAACTGCAATTCCTCTGACGGTCGGGCAACCACGCAGCATCAAGCTGGTTGATGATGTGGTCAACCAGGACCGGTTAGTCGGTCTGGTGATGGCGAAAGACCCGGAGCTTGAAACACCCGGCCCGGACGAGATATACACCATCGGTACCCTGGCGTCGATTCACCGGCTGTTTCGCGCCCCTGATGGCACCATCCGCTTGCTGGTGCAGGGTATCTCGCGTATCGAGGTCGATGAGTATACCGAGACCGAACCCTATCTCAAGGCGCGTGTCCATGAAATCCCGGAGGCGGTCGAAGAAACGCTGGAAGTCGAGGCGCTGGTACGCAGCATTGTGGACCAGTTCACCCGGTTGGCGGACCTGGTTCCCAATATCCCAAGCGAATTGGTATCGTCAGCGCTGAATGTCGATGAGCCGCTGCAACTGGTGTATGCGGTAGCGACCTATGTGCGTATCGACCTGGAGAAGCAGCAGCAGCTTCTGGAGATGAACAGCACCGACGGCAAGCTGCGCATGCTGGTGGAACTGCTGACCAAAGAGCTTGAAGTGCTGGAATTGGGCCGGAAGATTCAATCCGAAGCTCAGACCGAGATGGAGAAAAGCCAGCGCGACTATTATCTGCGTGAACAGCTAAAGGCCATCCAGAAGGAACTGGGTGAGGGTGATGAGCAGACCGTCGAGGTCGAGGAATTTCGCCTGAAGATCGAGGTCTCCGGGATGCCGGAGGAGGCCGAGAAAGAGGCGTGGCGCGAACTCGACCGGCTGGCGAAGCTGCCGATCATGGCGGCGGAATACGGTGTGATTCGCACCTATCTGGATTGGCTCACCAGCCTGCCCTGGTCGGATCGCACTCAGGATAATCTTGAGATCGAACATGCACGCGACGTACTCGAAGCCGATCATTATGGCCTTAAGGACATCAAGGAGCGCATTCTCGAATATCTGGCGGTCCGCAAGCTGCGCTCCGAACGAGCGGAAGAACTGGAAGCACGGGAAAACCAGGATTTGATCCGCCGTGAGCGACATGGTGCGATTCTGTGTTTCGTCGGCCCACCTGGAGTCGGCAAGACCTCACTGGGGGCGTCGATTGCACGGGCGATGGGACGCAAGTTCATCCGTATGAGCCTGGGTGGTGTGCGTGACGAAAGCGAGATTCGCGGTTTCCGCCGGACCTATATTGGTGCGCTGCCCGGTCGTATTATCCAGACACTGCGCCGGGTGGAGACCCGCAATCCGCTGATTATGCTGGACGAGGTGGACAAACTTGGGCGCGACTTTCGCGGTGATCCGGCGGCGGCTCTGCTAGAAGTGCTGGACCCGGAGCAGAATAACGAGTTCCGCGATCATTACCTTGATGTCGCTTTTGACCTGAGCGAAGTGCTGTTCATCACCACCGCCAACGAATTAGAACCGATCCCTGATCCGCTGAGTGACCGCATGGAGATCATTCATTTGAGCGGCTATACCGAGCAGGAGAAGTCCGCCATTGCCCGGCAGTATCTTGTTCCACGCCAGATTCGTGAGAACGGCCTGCGTCCGGACGAGATCGAATTCAAGGATGACGCACTGCTGAATATCGTGCGGGATTATACCCGTGAGGCTGGTGTGCGTACACTGGAACGTGAGATCGGGCGGGCCGCTCGCAAAGTGGTGACCAAAGTCGCCTCCGGTGAGACAGCCAAGATGGTCATTGATGGTCATAAGCTGCGTGAGTTGCTCGGCAATCCGCGTCATGGTTACCGGACCGAGATCGAAGAGCGAACCGATTTACCTGGTGTGGCGACCGGTCTGGCCTGGACGCCGGTGGGTGGCGATGTGTTGTTCATCGAGGCAACCCGCATGCCCGGCGGCAAGGGATTCCAGTATACCGGCCAGCTTGGCGAGGTGATGCAGGAGAGCGCCCGACTGGCGCTGAGCTATATTCGGGCCAAAGCGCCAGAACTGGGGATTGAAAGCGGGTTCTATAACGACAATGATATTCATCTGCATGTTCCCGCCGGGGCGGTCCCCAAAGACGGCCCATCGGCAGGGGTGACCATTGCGGTGGCGCTGGCGTCGCTCCTGACTGGACGGCCTTCACGCAGCAACATCGCCATGACCGGGGAGATCACGCTGCGGGGCAAGGTGCTGCCAGTGGGCGGAATCAAGGATAAGGTGCTGGCGGCGCACCGGCTTGGCGTGGATACTGTGATTATCCCGGCTAAGAACGAAAATGACCTGGATGACGTGCCGGACGAAGTTCGTGAGTCGATGAACTTCATCATGGTGGACAATCTGGATGAGGCGCTGAAAGCAGCGCTGGTAGAAACTGGAGGGTCAGACTTTGACCAGAGTAATGATAGTTGACGATGACCGTACGATGGTCAAATTGCTGCAAACCCTGCTGGAACTGGATGGGTTTGAAGTCAGTGTGGCACGGTTGGGCAATGAAGTGATCGAACGGGCCACACAGTTCCAACCAGATGTGTTTCTGATGGACTATCATCTGCCCGATGTGGATGGCGTTGAGATTTTGCGGCAGGTGCGGGCCGGTGGACCGTTTGCCAGCACACCGGTTGTGATTGCCTCCGGACTGGATGTCGAGGAGGAGGTCATGGCAGCGGGCGCGAATGCGTTTCTTGTGAAGCCGTTCGAGCCAGACGAACTCCCCGATCTATTGCAGAAACTAATCGAACAGTAGGTGAAACCAATTTGGCTTCCAGAAAAAAGTCACGAATGCAATGGTATCGGGTTGATTTGCACCTGCATACGCCTGCATCCTATGACTACGTGGACCAGAACATCAGTTATGTAGAGATTTTGCGGAAAGCTGAACGTCAGGGGATTGACATCGTGGCCTTTACCGATCACAACACGGTCGGTGGCTATGTGGCGATGCAGGAAGAGATCGAACGCCTCAACTACCTCGAAGATTTGGGGCGTGCGCATCCGGACGAATTACAGCTTTTAGCGGAATACCGGCGGCTTCTGGACAAAATACTGGTGCTGCCCGGTTTTGAATTTACCGCCACTTTCGGTTTTCATATTCTCGGCATTTTCTCCCCGGATACCGCTGTACGCGAAATCGAACATCTGCTGCTCAGTTTGCATGTGCCGCCCGATGTGTTGGAGACCGGCAACCAGGAAATTGGCGCGACATCCGATGTGTTGGCGGCTTATCGAGCGGTCAATGAGGCTGGCGGCATCTGTATCGCTGCGCACGTCAATGCGGCGCACGGGGTTGCTATGCGCGGCCTGGACTTCGGTGGGCAGACTCGCATCGCCTACACGCAGGACTCTAACCTGCACGCCCTGGAAGCGACCGATCTGGGACGCAAGGGGCGCAACACCCAGCGGTTCTTCGACGGCACCAAGCCGGAGTATCCCCGCCGGATGCGCTGCATTCAGAGTTCCGACGCCCACAGCCTGGACTCGATACGCGATGACCGGGGCCGTGTGATTCGCTGGGGTGTCGGTGAGCGCGTTACCGAGGTGCTGCTGCCGGATAAGTCTTTCGATGCGCTGCTAGAGATGTTCCAGAGCAACGATTATTCGCGCTCGCGCCTTTATTCGCCCGATACCCAACCGCCAGATTATGTGCAGTCGGCGCGGGAGGAAGGCCCAACGATGGTACAGTCCTTCCACGAGTCCATCGCACGGCGGGGAGGCAAGCTGTACGGTATCATCTCTGATGTGTGTGCCTTCGCCAATACCAACGGCGGCACCGTTTACGTCGGGGTTAACGCCGACCAGCGCAAGAAGGCGGTCGGTATCACCGATGTACAGAGCGCGATCAAGACGCTGACGGACGACATCCATTCGATGATTTCGCCGACGTTGAACGTCGAAGTTGATACGCTAGAAACCGACGGCAAGACGATTATCCGCATTCAGGTCCCGTATGGCCGCGAGCGACCCTATGCCATCGACAACTCCAAGATTTATGTACGGGCCGATGCTGACACCAATCTGGCGATCCGGGATGAGATTGTGAATCTTGTCAGGCAGGGTGAGGAATTCTTGCAGGATGTTACACTGGCTGTCGATGTGACACCGCAGCCGAATCCGGTGGCGGATGCAACGCAGGAAACGGCGATGGTGGTTGACGATGAAGCAGACACCAGCGAAGACACCGACAAGATTCAGCCGCCGCGTTCCGGTGTCGAGATTGTCGGTGTGGAGCAGCGCGACGACACCCGTTATTATATTATGCGCGATTTGCGCAACGGCAATGTCGTCAAGAACGTCACCCAGTCATCGGCACGCCGGTTGTGGCATTATGCGATCAAACAGAAAGAGACCAATCCCGTTCGCGCCGATCAGGTACGCTGGCACGGTGAGATTGGTCTCTGGCGCAGTTACAAGAAAAACGGTACGGTGCGCTACGATCTGGTCCAGAAGGACAACGGTGTGCGCGTGTATTACGGCGCAACCGAAAGCGGTATGCAGGGTCCCTGGCAGCAGTTCCTGGTCTCTGAAGACCAGCTTGATTAGCGAATGACCTCCGCGCCGCCCAGATAGGGACGCAGCGCGTCTGGCACACGCACACTGCCATCAGCCTGCTGGTAGTTTTCCAGGATGGCGATCATGATGCGCGGTGTTGCCAGACCGCTGCCGTTCAGTGTATGCACAAAACGCGGCTTCTTCTCGCCTTCTGGCCGGTAGCGCAGATTGGCTCGCCGGGCCTGGAAGTCTTCGGTGTTGCTGCATGAACTGACTTCCAACCATTCCTGGCAGCCAGCCGCCCACACTTCTACGTCGTATTTCTTGCTGGCGCTGAAGCCCAGATCGCCGGTGACGATTTCCAGGCGGCGATAGGGCAGGTCCAGCGTGCGGCAGATGTCACAGGCCGCTTCGGTCAGTGATTCCAGTTCATCGTAGCTGGTCTCTGGCGTGGTGATCTTGTACATCTCCACCTTCTGGAACTGGTGGACGCGTTTAATGCCGCGCACATCGCGACCGGCGCTGGCCCGTTCGCGGCGGAAGCAGGGTGTATCCGCGACGAAATACAGGGGCAAGTCGGTCTCCGTCAGGATTTCGTCGCGGTAGATGTTGGTGATGGCGACCTCGGCGGTCGGCAGCATGTAAATGTCGGCGTCGGGGTCGAAGTAGACGACATCACGGAACTTGGGGAACTGTGCCGCGCCGTAAAGCATATCCTCGCGCACGAAGAAGGGCAGGTACAGTTCTTCAAATCCCTTCTCGCGGGCCTTATCCAGAAACAGGCTTTCCAGGGCGCGTTGAAGCCGTGCACCCCAACCACGCAGGAGATAGGCACGGGTACCCGCCAGCTTGACGCCGCGCTCAAAGTCGATCACGCTCAGTTCCGGCCCCAGGTCCCAGTGGGCTTTGGGTTCAAAATCGAATGCCGGCAGTTCGCCGACTGGCTCCCAGGCGACATTCGCCTCGTCGCTCTCGGCCACCGGTACGCTCTCATGCGGTAGATTGGGCAGCCACAGCATATGTTCTTCCAGTTCGGCTTCGACCGGACGCAGGTCGTTGTTCAGCGCATCCACCCGGTCGCTGATCCCGCGCAGGGCCGCTGAGAGCGCCTCAAAGGCGCTGTCCAGGTTGGTTTCCGCTGCCGGGTCCACCACAGCGGTCATCCATTCGGCGGCCTGCTCGTATTCCCCGGCCTCGATGGCCTGTGTGGTGCGCATGGCGCGGGCGATTTTGATCTGCGGGTCGGTCTTTTTATCGCCACGCAGGCGGCCCACACCTTTGTTGAGCCGGTTGCGATACATCTGAAGCTTTTCGACTTCGTTCAGAATCTCACGCCGCCGGGTGTCCAGCGCCAGGATTTTGTCGACGCGCTCGACCGCGCCGGTATCGTTGAGTTTGGTGATCTGTTGTTTGACCCACTCTGGTTTTTCCCGGATCAATGCCATATCCAGCATTGCAAATCATCTCCCTGTTTCGTTCTTGTCGATGTGTTCCGCTGTGTCTTCTTCAGACCAGTGCTGCGGTGGCAGTGGACGGGTGAAATCCCGATAGAGCCGCACAACGGCCAGGGCCGTCCCGATGATGATAACGCCGATTATCAGCGTGTCGAAGACTTCGCGGGTCATGAAATCCATGTGTCGTTCTCCACAACAAAAAAACGCCTGCCCGAACCGGTCAGACGCTTATCTGGCGGTGGTCGGGGTTTCTCATGGTCTGGGAGAAGAAGAGGCGGTAGAAACGGACTCCTCGGTCCAGATTGGCAGCGTCAGGCTGAAGGTTGTGCCTACGTTTTCTTCGCTTTCAAACCAGAGTCGTCCGTCCATCGCTTCAATCTCATGTTTGCATAGATACAGGCTGAGGCCGTAACCGAACTCGGCGATGATCTGGGGCTGCCGCGCCCGCAGAAAGGCTTCAAATACGCGGTCGCGCTCGCGTTCACGGATGCCGTACCCCTGATCGGTCAGGTCGAACTGCACATGCTGGTTGCGCACCTGCACCTTGATACTGATCGGCGCGGCCTTCATACTGTACATGATAGCATTGCGCAATATGTCATGCAAGACACGGGTCAGATAGGTGGTAGATGCCCGCACGGCGATGTCGCTGTCGATTTGAACGGTCAGGCGCGACCGGTGATCGTGGGCGTCAGTTTCTGGGTCAACCAGCCGGATTTCATCGAGTTCTTCGACAAAATCTTCCAGGAAATCACGCAGGTTGATGCGGCTGCGGCGGTTACGTAATGTCTCACGCAGGCGGCCCATGCGAATGTCTTCCATACGTTCCAGCATTTCCATGAAACGGCTGACGCGATCCATATGGATGCTGATGAGCCGGGTGAATCCGGTCAGGCGTTTGCTCAGCCGATCTACATTGTCATCAGCTTTGCGGTGTTCGATGTTCTGTGTGATCAGATCGACATGCCCCTGGGTGGAGTCGATGGCCTCCTTCAGTTCGCCACGAAAACGATCCAGGATGTTCGTCATAGCGGTCCAGTCGGGGACATCGATGGTGACCATCGTACAGACTTCGCCATTGTCCGCCTGGACGGCTGCTGCCCAGCAGGGGACCTGCTCCCCCGACCGGAAAACAAAGAAGCGCACCGGGCGTTCCGATTGCAGCGCCCGGTCGCGAGCTGCTTCGATCATATCGTCGGGATTGGTCTGTCGGCTGTTGAAGAGGGTTGAGGCCGCTTCCCATCCCAGATTGCGGATCAGGTTCAGATCATTGCCGAGAATTGTGCGTGCTGCCAGATTTTCGAGTACGAGCCGGCCATCTGCACTAAAGATCAGCACACCCTGTCCCAGCCCATCGATCACCGTTTTTAGCTCAAGTTGCGAATCCGCTGCCATCAGAAGAATCCATAATCGACGGTTTGTCCTTTAATTGTATCTTATTTTTTCTGCGGCGCTATTTATCGCGCAGGTGCGGATACAGCAGGACATCACGAATGGTGCGCTGGTCGGTCAGCAGCATCACCAGCCGGTCCACGCCCATGCCGAAACCGCCGCACGGGGGCATACCGTAGCGCATGGCCCGCAGATAATCCTCATCGAGCGGTGTGGCTTCGTCGTCTTCATCCGCGTAGAGCGCTTGCATATCGAGGAAGCGCTGCTCCTGATCGCGGGGATCGTTCAACTCGGTGAAGGCGTTGCCCATCTCCATACCAGCAATGAAAAACTCGAAGCGCTCGACATGGAAATCGTCGTTTTCGGCGCGTTTGGCGAACGGCGAAATATCACGCGGATAGTCGATGATGAAGGTTGGCTGGATCAATTTCGGCTCGACGTATTTGCTCAACAGATGATCGACCAGCTTGCCCCAGGTTTGTCCTGGTTTGATCTCCGGGTCGATGGTCTTCACCGCGTCCATCAACGATTCGGCGTCGATGTGGTCCATATAGTCTATGCCGCTTTCCTGCTGAATGGCCTCACGCAGGGTGATCCGCTTCCAGGGTGGAGCCAGATCAATTGTGTGTTCCTGGTAGGTGATGACGGTGCTGCCGGTCACCTGTTCAACGGTGAAGGCCACCATACGCTCGGTCAGGTCCATCACCCCGTTGTAATCGATATATGCCTTGTAGAACTCAATCTGGGTGAATTCCGGGTTGTGTTTGAAGCTCACGCCTTCGTTGCGGAAGTCGCGCCCGATTTCGTACACGGCGTCGAATCCACCCACCAGCAGACGTTTGAGATACAACTCAAAGCTGATCCGCAGGTATAGTTCCTGGTCAAGCTGGTTGTGGTGTGTGGTAAACGGTCGTGCCGCTGCACCGCCATAAATCGGCTGGAGAACAGGCGTTTCCACTTCCAGGAAGCCCTCATCGTCCAGGAAGCGCCGGATGGCGTTGAGCGTGCGGGTGCGCTTGCGGAAGACCTCGCGCACATCCTGGTGGACCGCCAGGTCAGCGTAGCGTTGACGATAGCGTGTCTCGACATCCTTGAAAGCGCCGTGTTCGATGACGGTACCGTCGTCCTGGACTTCTTGCTTGATGACGGGCAGGGGGCTGAGCGATTTCGCCAGCAGCCTGAAATCGGTCACGCGCACGCTGACCTCACCGGCACGGGTGCGCATCATGGTTCCCGACGCCTGAATGAAGTCGTCAACGTCGATCAATTTCTCTTTGATGGCATTGTAGAGGGTCTCGTCCATGTCGTTGATGCGCAGAAAGAGTTGAACCCGCCCGCTTTCATCCTCGATATGCATGAACGAGACCTTGCCTTTGACGTTGGCCCGCCGAATCCGTCCAGCGACCGTGACAGCGAAGGTTTCGTCTTCGGTGGCCTCGAAGGCGGCGACTGCCTCACTGGCCGTATGGGTGCGATGGGCGCGGCGTGGGTAAAGCTCAATATCGCGCTCAACCAGCCGCTCCGCTTTGTCCAGTCGTTCCTGTTCCAGATGGGTCGGTTGCCAGCCCATCATTCAATCGCCCGGATTTTGAAGACGATCTCACCATCGGGTGTTTTGACGGTGACTTTCTGGCCGACTCTGGCACCCATCAAGGCCGACCCCATCGGGCTGACCACTGATATTTTCCCTTCTCTGGGGTTGGCTTCAGCGGATCCGACCAGATGATACACTTCGGTCTCTTTGCTGCCCTGTTCGACAACCGTAACCCTTGCACCCGGCACAACCTCATCTTTGGTGGCGGTATCGTCGATGATCTCGGCATTGCTGAGTATGGCTTCCAGGCGCATGATCTCGCCCTCGACGAAGGCCTGCTCATTCTTGGCATCCTCGTATTCGGAGTTCTCCGTCAGGTCACCACCCTCTTCCAATGCCATCCGCAGACGTTCGGCAACTTGAGGACGCTTGACCTCGATGAGGTTTTGCAAACGCTTTTCAAGGGCATCCAGACCTTCTTGTGTGAGGTATTGTGGCTGGTTGACCATAGCGACTACACTCCTGTTTTAAACGCATAAAGACACAGCGCTTGCTGTGCCAAAGTAACCAGAAAATATT
>CAYQJO010000136.1:0-11650 GCA_964417785.1 uncultured Anaerolineaceae bacterium
CCGAGGGTTGAAAGCTGCATATCGGTCTGACCGAGTTGGCGATATTGCATATCGTTATCTCCTTTGTGCAGACTGAATCCTACACGATATGGGTGGAAACGGCTACAATATCAGTTTACATGAGGAGGCAAAATGGCAATTCGAATTGCACTGATTGGTGCAGGGCTTTTCGCCCGCGACGCCCATATTCCGGCCATCAAGGCGATCCCGGCGTTTGAGGTGGTGGCCGTGTGCAGCCGAACAGTGGAATCGGCGCAGCAGCGAGCGGACCAGTTTGATTACCCGGTGGAGGTGATGACCGATGTCGATGCGCTGCTGGCGCGAGACGACATTGATGCAGTCGATATTGTGCTGCCGATCCATGTAATGCCGGACGTGGTGCGCAAGGCGCTGGCAAGCGGCAAACATGTCATCAGTGAGAAACCCATAGCGCCCGATGTCGCCAGCGGGAGGGCGCTGATCGCTGAATATACTGGCGAGTCGGTGTGGATGGTGGCGGAGAATTATCGTTACCAGGATACCTATGTGGAGGCGGCGGAGCGGATTGAGATGATCGGCAGGCCGCTGGTGGCGTCCTGGACGCTGCAAATTCCGTTCAACGCGAAAAATAAGTATTATCATACCGGTTGGCGGCGCGATGACAGTCTGCCCGGTGGTTTGTTTCTGGATGCCAGCGTTCATCATGTGGCGGCGCTGCGGTTGATGTTGGGCGAAATCGACCGTGTGAGCGCGTTCGTTTCCCATACGCGCAGCGATCTGCCGGTGGCCGATTCGCTGGCGGCGTCGTTGCAGTTCCGCAGCGGGGTTGTTGCCACGCTCAGTGTGACATTCGGGGCTGCCGAATACTGGATTTCCGATATTGCCATCGGGGGCGATTCTGGGTGGATGACGGCTTCGCTGGACAAGTTGACCCTTCACAGTCAGGGCGAGACCCGGACGTTTTCATACGGTGGCGTGGGCAATGTGCAGGCCGAGTTAATGGCTTTTGCCGACGCGATCCAGGCGGGTGAACCCCATCGCAACACACCAGAACAGGCGCTCCAGGATGTGGCCGTCATCGAGGCACTGCTGCGATCTGCCCGCGAAGCGCGGATCGTTGAACCAGAAAAGGGAATCATCAAAAATGACTGAATCGACAGAGATGCACCTGATAACCATCTACCGGCTGACCGAAGAACAACAGACGGCCAGTATCGGTGACATCGCCGCAATGTTGGGGATACACCATTCCAGTGTATCAGAGAAGGTCAAGCGGTTGAAAGAACAGGGGTTGGTCCAGCACGAACATCACGAAGGGGTATCGCTGACTGAAGATGGTCGTCGTATCGCCATCAGTGTGCTGCGCAAGCACCGTCTGGTCAAGACCTTCCTGGTGCAGATGGCGGCGTATCCCATTGATGAAGTTTATGACGAGGCGTGCCAGTTGGAACACGTCATCTCGGATCGGTTGGCGGATCGACTGGAAGAGATGTTAGGCAACCCACAGGTGGACCCACACGGCTATCCGATCCCTGACCGCGATGGTAGTGTGGCGGTTCTCAATTATCGTTCGTTGAACGATCATTCACCGGGTGAGACGGTCGTCATCCGGCGGGTGGATGCGCTGCAACAGGACAAACTCACGTATTTGCGCCAGCTTGGATTGACGCCCGGAACGCAGGTCAAAATCGAAGAGATTGCCCCGTTTGACGGCCCGCTGACGCTGGTCGTCGGTGAACAGACAGTGGTCATCGCACCATCACTGGCACAGGAAATTGAGGTGAGTGACCTCACCACATGACGGTTTCTGGCGCGATGTAGACGCTGATCTGGGCGATTTCCAGCGCAAAAGGCCCGATCTGTTTGTCGGTGATGATAAGGCCGAAAACGCGCACCATACTGGTGTCGAGCGGTGGGGCGTCTGGCAGTATCCGTCCGAAGCTGGTTGGCTGAAATGCTGAGAAGGGGATACGGATCATCTGCCATTCACCGGCCTGGGTCTCGAAGAACGCCCGGTGCTGAAGGTTGCTGTGTGCATCCCACAGGTTGAAGCCGTAGGTCTTGCCGTTGCCTTTAACGAGAAGCTCGATGCCATCATAGGCGCTGATGTCTGCGTTGATGGGGTAGGTGCGTACCGACGCGAACCCGCCGTTGTTCGCCAGCGAGATTTCGCCCGTGAACAGGGCCGTACCATTTTCACTGATGGTCCATTCGCCGTCAGATTGGCCGCCCATCACACCATCGTTGACGGTGTACCAGATTTCAGCGTCGGATTCCTTGTCAAACTGGAACAGGGTGCGCACGAGACCCGACTCCGGTGGAACTACAACCATCAGCAGTGCCGCTAACAATAGAAACACGATACCATCCTCCAACTCACTGGAATCAAAATAGCCCGTCTACATTGGACGGGCATGAGGGAGTCAGTTGCAGAATGGAAGAGGTGCTGTCCGGAACGGGATGTAGGTCACATTGCCGAAGATGGCGTCACCGCTGCCGCTGCCGATCCCACTGGGACCGTCGGGTGCGCCCCACCAGTTCAGAATGGCGTCCACTGGTTGATTCTCGCTGTCCAGGTTGACGACAGCGCTGCCAACCGGTGAGACATTCTGGTTGATGCAGCTATCGTTCACGGTCATGGAGGCACTGTTGGTGGAGAGCGCACCACCGAACGAGTAAGACGAGTTGCCCGATAGCTGGCTGTTGATGACCGTCACGGTGCCGAAGACGTTATTATACAGGCCACCGGCGCTGATCCCGGCGCTGTTGCTGGTTATGGCGCTGTTGTTGATGTATATGGTGCCATCGGAATTGTAGAGACCACCGCCCTCAATGGCTGAGTTGCCGCTGATGGTCGATTGATCGAGTGTCAGAGTCGCACTCGATCCGAAGTTTTTGATCGCGCCGCCCTGGGCGTTTGTAGCTGAATTGTTATCAAAGGTGCTGTTAGTGATGGTGATCTGGCCGGAACTGTTGAAAACGCCACCGGCACTGCTGGCACTGTTGCCGCTTATGGTGCAGTTGTCCATCGCCAGCAGACCGAGATGGTTATAGACTGCGCCGCCGTCGCTGCTGCTCAAACTGCCATTCTGTAAGGACAGATCACGCAGGGTCAAATCGCCAGAGATGCCGTTATGGATCAGCCGCATTTCCGGCGCGCCGTCGCTGCGCCGGATGGTTGCTCCGCGCCCTTTGATGGTGAGGACGCTGTTGACCACTGGCAAGCCGATCTCGGTGGCCGATGTTGATGTCAGTGTATACAACCCTCCAGGTGCCAGACAGATTACACTGGGCCGCCCGTCCGCATTGGCCTGATTGATTGCCCACACCAGCCCGGTTGCACCGTACACATCACCATTGACGATCTCGTAATCACATTCGGATGGAGTTGGGGTGAGGGTGGGAGTGAACGTCGCCGTGTTGGTCGGTGTAGGAGTGGCGGTATTGGTGGGTGTGAATGTTGCTGTATTCGTCGGTGTGTGTGTGGTCGTATTGGTCGGTGTGTGTGTGGCCGTATTGGTCGGTGTGAAGGTAGCGGTATTCGTCGGCGTGAAGGTCGCAGTATTGGTCGGTGTGTGAGTGGCGGTATTGGTGGGTGTGAAGGTCGCAGTATTGGTCGGTGTGTGAGTGGCGGTGCTGGTCGGTGTGTGGGTAGCGGTGTAGGTGGGCGTGAAGGTCGCAGTATTGGTCGGTGTGTGAGTGGCCGTATTGGTGGGCGTGAAGGTCGCAGTATTGGTTGGTGTGTGAGTGGCCGTATTGGTGGGCGTGAAGGTAGCGGTGTTGGTGGGTGTGAAGGTCGCAGTATTGGTCGGTGTGTGAGTGGCGGTGTTGGTGGGTGTGAAGGTAGCGGTGTTGGTGGGTGTGAAGGTCGCTGTATTGGTCGGTGTGTGAGTGGCGGTGTTGGTGGGTGTGAAGGTCGCCGTATTGGTCGGTGTGTGTGTGGCCGTATTGGTCGGTGTGAATGTTGGCGTATTGGTCGGTGTGTGAGTGGCCGTATTGGTCGGCGTGAAGGTAGCGGTGTAGGTGGGCGTGAATGTCGCTGTATTCGTTGGCGTGAAGGTTGCCGTATTGGTCGGTGTGTGTGTGGCCGTATTGGTCGGTGTGAAGGTCGCTGTATTGGTCGGTGTGTGAGTGGCGGTGTAGGTGGGCGTGAAGGTCGGTGTGTGGGTGGCGGTATTCGTCGGCGTGAAAGTCGCCGTATTGGTCGGTGTGTGAGTGGCGGTGTTGGTCGGTGTGAACGTCGGCGTATCTTCCGGCCCGCAGCGAATAGTGGCCTGGGGATGGGAGTTACCCGGATGTCCAATCTGCTGGTCAGCCTCAAGACGGACCTCATCACCCTGGTGGTATTCAACTTCCATGTGTGTGCCGCCAGCCAGCATGATATCGCCACTATTGACCATCACCCCACCGGCATACATGCGCCACTGGGTAGAAGAAACCATGTTACCATTACCGGGTTCACCGGTGTTGTGAATCCTGAAGACTGCGACGTGCGCCTGACATTGAGCGTGGACTTCCAGACTGGAACAGTCCGGTCGGCCATTGCCAGCACAGTGCGGCGGCTCGGTAGGTACAGGTGTTTCAGTTGGGACCGGGGTCGGGTTGCAGGCACACAGACAGCTTGCCTTGACATCCACCTGCTGACCATCGATGAACAGGCGCGTGGTGTTGGGTGAGTTCGGCACACGGCTGGTGTGGAAGAAGGTGTCGCTGTGCGCGGGAGCCGTACCGCCGCCAGTTTGTCCCGTTCCGTAAACATCCCAGGTATAATCAATATCAATGTCGGTTGAGTTGCGTACGCGCCAGACCAGATAGGTCTCCGGTTCAGGCGAACACATCGACGTCAGCTTGAGTGTATGCTCGCATGGTGCAGGCGCAGCCGTGAGTACGGCGTTGGCAACGATGAGAATGAAGAAGGCTGCGATGGTGACCAGCAACCTGGTATGATGGTGTTGGGGTTGCATGGTTCCGAACCTTTAGTTAATGTTAAATAAAGAACAAGCAAAAATATATCGAACTTTATACCTTGCCTTAAACAAGTTTATCATATTTGAAATCTGAAGGGTGTATAATCTTGTAAAAATCTGCTCATTGTCTTAGGGACAATTACAACCGCATGAACAAGGTCATACGGGGCTATCAAATCGAAGAGGAGATTGGCGAAGGGGGATTTGGCAAGGTCTACCGGGCATTTCAATCCCTGGTTGAGCGCGAAGTCGCCATCAAAGCGATTTTGCCGGTCCATGCCAACCAGCCAGATTTTATCCACCGGTTTGAGGCCGAGGCGCAGCTTGTCGCCCGCCTGGAACATCCGCACATCGTCCCGTTGTACGATTACTGGCGCGAACCGGATGGCGCATATCTGGTGATGCGCTGGCTGCGTGGTGGGAGTTTGCTGGAGTCGCTTAAACGGGATGGTCCCTGGCCGTTGGAAGACACCGCCCGTCTCTTAAATCATCTGGCTGGAGCGCTGAGCGTGGCGCACCGGAATCGTGTCATTCACCAGGACATCAAGCCCGCCAATGTGCTGCTGGATGATGATCGCAATATCTATCTGACGGACTTCGGCATTGCCCAGGACCTGACAACCGGTCTGAATCTGGCGAAAGGCGATCAGGCCAATATGGTGCTGGGTACACCGGCGTATATGTCGCCGGAACATCTCACCCGCCAGCCGATAACCGCCCAGAGCGACATTTACAGTCTGGGGGTGGTGCTGTTTGAGGTGTTGACGGGCAAAACCCCGTTTGCCGGTGCCGGTTTGACCGAACTGCTCAACCACCAGATCAACACGCCGCTGCCGTCGCTGCAAGTCAATCGACCCGACATCCCTGAACCCTTCGATATGGTCATTATGCAGGCGACCGCCAAAGACCCGCTGGATCGCTACCAGGATGTGTTGAAGATGGCAGCGGATTTCCAGTTCTTTCTCACACAGATGACCGTCCATACGAGCTTGCCGCCGCAGCGGGTTGAGGTGGCTCCCTCGCAGATGAGCAACCCGTATAAAGGCCTGCGCGGATTCAACGAAGCTGACTCGACGGATTTCTTCGGGCGCAACGTATTGATCCGGACTCTGCTCAAGCGGATAACGCGCAAAGGACAATACAGCCGTTTTCTGGCGGTTGTCGGCCCCAGTGGTTCGGGTAAATCTAGTGTGGTCAAGGCGGGTGTGATTCCGGCGATCCGCGATGGTCAGGTGATGGGTCTGCCACGAAGTTTCATCGTGGATATGACCCCGGGAGCCGAGCCGATGCGACGGTTGGAAGGGGCCTTGCTGCGGGTGGCGCTGCAAGCGGATGATGCTTTCATGCGGACGCTTGCCAGCGATGACTACCGGCTGACTGATGTAGTAGACAGGGCGCTGCCGGACGATGGCAGCGAGTTGATCCTGGTGATTGACCAGTTCGAGGAGTTGTTCACCCTGGTCGATGACGAAGCTGTTCGGCGACACTTTATGGATATGCTGCTGGATGCTGTGAAGACCGAGGACAGCCGGCTGCGAATCCTGATCACGTTGCGAGCCGATTTCTACGACCGTCCGCTGATGTACGGGGATTTTGGTGAAGTGCTGCACGCCCGCATGGAGACGGTGCTGCCGCTGACGGCGGAGGAGATCGAACAGGCGATTACCGGCCCGGCGGAAAATGTGGGTGTGGAGGTCGAGCCAGGGTTGGTCAATGCGATGGTTGCCGATGTGAGCAAGCAGCCGAGTGCGCTGCCTCTGCTTCAATACACGCTCACCGAGTTGTTCGAGCAGCGCGAACAAAATCGTATGACGCTGCATGCCTACCGTGAGTTCGGCGGTATTTCCGGGGCGCTGGCGCGGCGGGCCGATGAGATTTACGACGACTATGATGCGCAGAAGCAGTCCATGACGCAGCAGCTATTTTTGCGGCTGGTTCGTTTGGGCGAGGGGACCGAGGATACGCGGCGGCGCGTATTGCAAAGTGAGGTGTATTCGATTGAAGGCGACCGTAAAGCCATGCGCGATGTGATGGATGCCTATGGCCGTTACCGCTTGCTGACCTTCGACCATGACCCGATCACCCGTGCGCCGACCGTTGAAGTGGCTCATGAGGCGTTGATTCGCAGTTGGGACCGTCTACGTGGCTGGTTGAACGACAATCGTGATGTTCTGCACATCCAGACACAGTTGAGCGCTGCCACCCGTGAATGGCTCGACGCCGGACGCGAAGCGAGCTTCCTGGTGAGCGGCGTGCGCCTGGAGAGCTTTGAGCAGCTTGCCAGCGACGCCCAGATCGCAATCAATGACGATGAACGGGCGTTTTTGCAGGCCAGCATCGCCCAACGGCAGCGACAGGTGCGGCGGCAGCGGGTGTTCATCGCTCTGTTGTTCATGGTGGCGATTGCTGCGGTGGCGGCGTCGGTGCTGGCGGTGATCCAGCAGCAGGCGGCGGACGACGCACGGGCGGAAGCGCTTGTTGAGCGCGACCGGGCCGACCAGGAAGCGCGTATTTCACGGTCACGCGAACTGGCGGCCTCAGCGCTGACCGTGCTGGAACAGCCGGACCTGTCGCTGCTGCTCAGCCTTGAAGCCATCCAGACTTACGATACTTTTGAGGCGCGAAACAGTCTGCTGCTGGGCCTGGAATCGTATCCCTCGCTGGTCACGCAGCGTTACGGCCACACAGATGCGGTTCGGGCGGTTGAATATAGTCCGGATGGGCGTTATTTCATTTCGGCCAGCCGTGATAATACACTGCGTCTGTGGGATGCCGAGACCAACCAGGCGCTGCACCCACCGATGGAAGGTCACGAGGGTTGGGTGAATACAGTTACGTTCAGTCCCGATGGCAGGCAGGTGGCCTCTGGTGGCGTAGACGGGCGGGTGATTGTGTGGGATGTGGTGACGGGTACACCCATAGGTGAGCCGCTGGTCGGCCACACAGAAGAGGTTCGTACGGTGGCGTTCAGCCCGGATGGCACCTGGATCGCGTCGGGCGGAATCGACGGGCGGGTGATGATATGGGACGCGGCGACGGGCGAAGTCGTCAACGATGAGGTGGTCCATGACAATGCAGTTTACAGTCTGGCTTTCGATCCATCCGGGATGACGTTGGCCGCCGGGGATGCGGATGGCGTGATCCGGTTGTGGGATATGGCGGCGGGTGATTATCGTGAACTTGAAGGCCACCAGAACTGGGTGTTGGCCGTTGATTTTTCGCCAGATGGTCGGATTCTGGCCTCCGGCAGCGCGGATACGAGTGTGCGCCTTTGGGATGTCGAGCGGGCGGAAGCACTGGGAAGGCCGCTTATGGCCCACAATAATTGGGTGCGCAGCGTTGACTTCCATCACAGCGGGCAGCTTCTCGCGTCGGGTGGCAGCGATGGTGAAGTCCGGTTCTGGGATGTCGCAGGCGAATTTCGGGGTGGCTTCCGTCAGGTAGCCGACTCGGCGGTGTGGGATGTCGCGTTTGATCCGGTGCGACCGCTGCTGGCGGTGGCCGGTACCTATCCCGGTGTGACGGTATGGGCGCTGCAACCGGAGCCAGCATTGGGGCAGGTACTCCGCGACCATACCGAGGAGATCAATGCCCTGGTATATACGCCATCGATCATCGCGACCGCTGGCGGCCAGCAGTCCGGTGCCAGCGATACAGCCATCCGGTTGTGGGACCCGGGTACTGGCGAACTGGTCAGACGTCTGCCCGGTCATGATCTGGCGGTCATGGCATTGGATTATTGTGCTGAGTCCGATGTGCTGGTGTCGGTGGGCCTGGACCGGACGCTTCGGGTATGGAATCTGACCGAGGAGATTGCCCGCTACGCGCTTGACGTGGATGTGTTTGCATTGACCTGTGATGGTGACCGGCTGGCGATGGGAACTGATACTGGCGTGATTCAATTGTGGGATATTGGCGCTGACCCGGCTGCCTGGTCGCTGGTGGATGAACTGACCGGTCATGAAGATCGGATTTGGAGCCTGGACCTGGAAGCGGATATTCTGGTAAGCGGCAGTCGCGACCGGTCGGTCGGCATATGGAATTTGCCCACTGGCGAGCGTTTGCATGAAATCGCGGATGCACACACCGACGCCGTGCTGGCGGTAGTGCTTAATCCGGGTGCCACGATGGTCGCCAGCGGGGGACGCGATGAACTGGTGTGGGTGTGGGATGTGGCAACTGGCGATCCGCTTACTGATGAACCGCTGCGTGGACACGAAAACTGGGTAATGGCGCTGGCCTTTAGCCCTGATGGTGAATGGCTGGCTTCGGGCAGCATTGATGAAACAGCGATATTGTGGAATGTGGCGGTGGGACGCCAGCTTGCCCTGCCCTTTGTCGGTCACAGCCAGTGGGTGATGGCCCTGGATTTCAGCCCGGATAGTCGCACGATGGCCTCTGGTGGACGCGAAGGCGATGTTATTCTGTGGTCTATCGGGCTGGATGCGTGGCAGTCACGGGCGTGCCAGATTGCGAATCGTGATCTGACTGCCGAAGAGCTACGCCTGTACTTTGACGGTCAATCTGTCGGCCATACATGTGAAGGATAACGGCGATGCTGCGATTTTTGATAACAATGATGTTTCTGGCAATCCCTTTCCAGCAGCCGGACCCACCACCGGATGAGTGTCCGCTGATCGTGCAAACGGCGCTGGATTTGACCCGCGCAGGCTGCGAAGGCACGCGCCTGAATCAGGCATGCTACGGTCATCTGGTGCTGGATGCCCAGCCGCGTTCGGGATTGGAGGAATTCGACTTTGAGAGTCCGGGCGATATTGTTGATGTCGTCATGGTACAAAGTCTGCGTTTGAGCGCGATGGACCTGGACAGCGGTCAGTGGGGGGTGATGCTGATGGAAGTCGAGGCCAGCACCCGTGAGATTGTCAACGAGGATGTCCAGTTGCTGCTCTTCGGCGATGTCGAACTGAGCGACGCCTCGCGCTTTGTGATGGTCCGTGCTGACGAGACGGTGAATATCCGGTCGGCACCATCGATGAGTAGCATAGTGGTTGGACGCCTGGATGCTGGTGAGACGATTGTCACTAACAGCCGTCTGGATGATGGTTCGTGGCTGCGGGTGCGGCTGCCCGATGAGGCCAGCGCACTCGGTTGGATTGCCGCCGAATTCCTGACGCCGCTGGGCGATGTGGATGTGCTGCCAGCGCTGACGTTGGACGAGGCGCGAGCAGAAGTGGAAGATGTGCGGGCGCAGTACGGCCCGATGCAGGCGTTTTTCTTCCGCAGTGGTTCCAACGACGCGCTGTGTCCGGAAGCGCCCGACAGCGGCATGTTGATCCAGACTCCGGAAGGGGTGGGTGAGGTGTCGATCTGGATGGATGAGATCGTCATACAGATTGATGCGACCGCATTTGTCCAGGCGGAGGCCGGTGGCGATCTGGCGATCAACGTCCTGGATGGTTCAGCGCGGGTGACGGCGGCGGGAGAGACACGGACTGTCGTTGCCGGCACACAGCTTACAGTACCGCTCAACCAGGAACTAGAAGCGATGGGGGTGCCGTCCGATCCGCGACCTCTGGACACAGATGCGGTGTCGTCACTGCCGGTCGATCTTCTGGACACAGCCGTGAGCATCCCTGAACCGTTGTCTGTGCAGGATGGTGTGCCACTGCCAGGCCAGTGGCGGTTCGAGTGGGGTGTCGAGTCGCTGACCTGTCCCGACGGGACCGTTTTCCCCTTCGAGAGTTCGGGCCAACCGGGGACCATCGAGCCGCTGGATGAGAGTCTGATCTGGAGCGGCCAGCGCTATAATCAGGCCAGCCAGGGAGTCTATACGGGTTCGTATGTCGATGGCAATGGCAACCTGCACCGCGATACACTGCGTGTGATTGCCGGGGATCGCATGGAAGGCGAGCAGATTGTCGATCTGGTCAGCCCGGTGTGTACGCTGACAGCTCCGTTTACGCTTCAACTCGTGAGCGATTGAGGACGATCCAGCCGCCCAGAACCACAATCAGTAGTGCCGCCAGTGGCAGGACTATCTGTACGATGCGCTGCGGCAGCGGTGGCGTTTCGCCAGTGGCGGGGAGGGCGCTGGCCCGCAGGAATTGCATCTGAGCGCAGCTTGGCGACGGATTGCTTGAACTGGTCAGGCACGCCTGGTTGATGATGTTGTTGAAGTCACCGTCGTCGCGGACGCGGGTCTGCACGGTGATGGTAATCTGTCCGCCGGGAGCCAGTGTACCCTGGGTGAAGCGCACCACCTGCCCGTTGACGCTGACGCTGCCGGATGTGCTTTCCGCGCTGAGGACCTCCAGCGAGACCGGCATATCGTCCTCGACTACCAGGGACCGGGCGGTGTCGGTGGTCGGGTTGATGACACGAATTGTGTAGGTGACGTCGGTCCCCGGTCCGGCGACCGGCGGGCTGCCGATCTTCGATATATACGGTTCATCGATCATGCCGACAGGTACGCCGCCGACTGTGACAGTCGTCCGTCCGGATGTGGGATCGGTGCCGTTGCTATCCACGCGCAGATCGACCGAGGCCGTATCGCCGCCGGGAATGGTTCCCAGTTCGCAGATGACGATGCCACCGCGCTCCAGACAGCCGGGTGAGCCGGTGCGCACGGAGAGAAAAATCACCTGCTCACGCAGTTCTTCAATCAACACCACATCGTCGAGGTCGCGAGTCCCCCGGTTGATGACATCAATCTGAAGATCATCGTCGCTGTCGCTGTCTTTTTC
>CAYQJO010000137.1:0-11641 GCA_964417785.1 uncultured Anaerolineaceae bacterium
GAGGTGTTCTATGCAGGCGAGATCAAGAAATTCGCCAATAATCTGAAATACACCCTAACGGGCGAGAGTATACCGCCCGTCGCCGTGCGTTACGCTTTGCGCCGGTTGAAGAACCACTTGTCAAATTCGACACCGGCGAAGGTGATGAGACTGAGTGCGAAACACAGCGCCAGTTCACCGGCGGAGAGCGCCGTTGTGTGGAAGAAGTCCTGGGCAAAGGGCGCATAGATCAGCACCATTTGCAGTGAGACCGTCAGACCGATAGCGGCGATCATAGCCCGGTTGCTGAAGAATCCCAGCTTGAAGATCGACTCGCGCTCGGACCGGATCGCCAGCGCATGTCCCATCTGCGAGAGGGTCAGCGTGGTGAACACCATCGTACTCCAGGTAGAGAACCGGGCGTCACCGTTTTCCGGTGCCGGAATAACCACCGCCACGAACAGCGATACGACTGCGATCAGAAAGCCGATTCGCAGCAGGTAGGTACCCAATCCGCGAGCGAACAAGCCTTCCTGTGGTGAGTGCGGCGGACGCTTCATGGCGTTCGGTTCGCCCTTCTCTACGCCCAGGGCCAGCGCCGGTAAGCCATCGGTGACCAGATTCATCCACAAAATCTGGATGGTGTTCAGCGGCAGCGGCATACCGAGAAGCTGAACGATGAACAATACGGCCACCTCGCCGGTGTTGCTGGCGAGAATGTACTTGACGAACTTGCGCACATTGTCGTAAATCGTGCGCCCTTCCTCCGCCGCGCTGACGATGGTAGCGAAGTTGTCGTCCAGGATGACCATATCCGATGCCTCTTTGGTGACAGCGGTGCCGGTGATGCCCATCGCCACACCGATGTCGCTGCGCTTGAGCGCCGGGGCGTCGTTGACGCCATCGCCGGTCATGGCGACGATATTGCCGCGATCCTGCAATGCCTGCACGATTTTGAGCTTGTGTTCTGGCGACACACGGGCATAGACCGACACTTCCGCCACCGCCTCGCGCAGTTCGTCCGCCGACAACCGATCCAGATCAGGACCGGTCAGGATACGGTCGCTGCGAGTGATGTCCAGTTCCTGGGCAATGGCCTGCGCTGTCAGGGGATGGTCGCCGGTAATCATCACCGGGCGAATACCGGCCCGACGGCAGTTGGCGACCGCGTCCTTGACTTCGATGCGCGGCGGGTCGATCATGCCGACCATGCCGGTGAAGATCAAGCCCTGTTCAACTGTGCCGGCGTCCACTGTCTCCGGTAGTTCGTGCAGCGGCTTGAAGGCACCGCCCAGGACGCGCAGACCATCGCCCGCCAGCCGATCGTTGGTGGTCGCAACCCGTTCGCGCATGGCGTCGTCCATCGGAGCGATCTTACCGTCTGTCCAGACGTAATCACACACATCCAGCAGGCGATCTACCGCGCCTTTGGTGAAAACCACATAGGGCGTGCCGCGTGCCAACAGTACCGCGTTCAGTGTTCTGGCTCCGCTGCCCTCCGGCGTGAATCCGATGTGGACCTGATGAACGGTAGACATACGCTTACGCTCAGACGAGAACGGCACTTCGTCAATGCGCGACAGCATATCTTCCAGACCCACTTTCCAGATGCCGAAGTGGGCGGCGGCTACCAGCAGCGCACCCTCGGTTGGATCACCGACAGCCACCAGGTCTTCACCTTCATGCTGTTCGAGCATGGCGTCATTACACAAGGCACCGCCAGCCAGCAGGACAGCCTCATCGGTGGTTGGCTCCTCGTGTTCAGTGTCCTGGGCCGTCAGCACGCGCTTACTGCGCTGGACGATATTGGTGATGTCGTGGGTGTAACCGGCCACGTCAATGACCTTGACCGTCATCTTGTTCTCGGTCAGGGTGCCGGTCTTGTCTGAGGCAATAACAGTCACCGATCCGAGGGTTTCGACTGCCGGCAGCTTGCGGATCAGCGCCCGGCGGCGCAGCATCCGCTGTGCGCCCAGGGCCAGCGAAATCGTGACAACAGCAGGCAGTCCCTCCGGTACAACGGCGACGGCAATGGCGACGGCGTTGAGAAATGCCTCGTTCAGTGCATTACCGACGAACAAGCCCAACAGCAGCGCCACGCCGACAATGCCAAAGCCGACATAAAACAACACCCGGCCAAGCTGCGCCATTCGGCGTTGCAGCGGGGTTTTGTCCGATTCCACATCCTGGATCAGGGTGGCAATACGGCCCAGTTCGGTGTTCATGCCGGTTTCAACCACGACGGCGGTCCCGCGCCCGTAGGTAACGGCGGTCCCCAGATAGACCATATTATGCCGGTCACCCAGGCTGATGTTCTCGCCGACAAGGGTGCGGTCGGACTTTTCGACGGCGTGCGATTCGCCAGTGAGTGAAGCCTCCTGGACCCGTAGATTGGCCGATTCGAGTAGACGAGCATCGGCAGGTACAATGCTGCCCGTTTCCAGCAGAATCACATCGCCGGGGACCAGTTCGGTCGGTGTGCGGTCGCTGACTTTGCCGTTACGCCGTACCCGCACCGCAGCGGCGGCCATCTTTTGCAGCGCCGCCATCGCTTTCTCGGCACGATATTCCTGGCTCAATCCCAGCATCGCGTTGAGCGAGACAATGGTCATGATGGCGACGACACTTTTCACTTCGCCCAGGAAAGCCGAGACCAGCGCGGCCACCAGCAGAATCACGACCATCGGGTCAGTAAGCTGTTCCCACAGGATAACCAACGGACTTTTGACGCCCCGGTCGGTCAGTTCGTTGGAGCCGTAGGTTTGTAGTCGTTGGGTGACTTCGTTATCGTCAAGACCGCTCTGAGGATCGACTCCCAGGTCGGCAAGTACCGTCTCTGGCGGCATGGTATGCCATGCTTCGCGAGTCTGTTTGTGTTCGATCACGGTTGGTCTACATCCTTATGCTAAACAAAAAGTCGGCTTCTTATCAGACGCCGACTCTGGCTCACATTATACAATAAGCGATGTCGTTGATTCCCCCTGTTTCTGGGGGTTTAGGTGCCGTTCTCTTTGCGGCTGGCGAGGTCGTCGCGGGCTGGATTGACCATCTGGACTCCGGCACGATAGGCTTCGGAGACGATGGCGTGCGATGCGATGGGTTGGGTCACCATCAGGAAGATCAGCAGAGCCAAGACCTTCAGAGTCGCCTGCGGCATGAGCAGTCCAACCGCGATCAGCAGACCTACCGCGCCCAATGCCGAGACTTTTCCGGCGGCGTGGCTGCGGGTATAGACATCGGGAAAGCGCACCAGTCCGATGATGCCAACCACACTGAAGAACACCCCGAAGATGATGAAGAACAATCCGAGCGCTTCGGCAAATGCCATCTAAAACACCCTCCCCTCACCAATATATCGGGCGATGGATAATGTGGCGACAAAGCCGAAAGCTGCCAGGGCAATCCCAATATCGACCAGAAAAGTGCTTTCCTGTACCAGTGCCAGCAGTAGAATGATACCGATCAACACATTGGTGATGGTATCCACCGCTTGCAGCCGGTCCGATTGTGTGGGTCCGACCAGTACCCGCCAGCTACAGGGAATCAGCAAGCTGACCATCATCACCAGAGCAATATCGACCGCGTTTTGTACCAGTTCTGATTCGATCATACACCTAAAATCCTCCGAAAGTTCTTAACCCGTTGGGCCTGGTCTTTATCCAGTTTAGGCGCTGAGTGGTCTACATCCAGGCAGTGGACATACATCACAGCGTTATCTTCATCAAAATCAACGACCATCTCGCCCGGTGTGATGGTGATGCCATGTGCGCTGGACCCGGCAACAATTTCCTTGACCTGCTGTGTCCCTTCGTCACATTGAATAGGGACAGCAATGATGCCTGGACGCAGCGGGCGGATGCCCACGATGCGCAGGGTCACATCGATGCCGGAAAGGAAGATGTCACGGGCCAGCACCAGCAGGTAGATAACCAGGGTGATAAACTGGTCCGGGAAACGTCCGGCATAGATAATCAAACGGCGGTGGCGGGTGAGCAGTACCGCCAGACCAAACGATAGTGTGTATCCGATGAGGAAGCTGGGAATGGATGCGCGATTGGTGAGAAGAATCCACACCAGCGCCATCGGAATCGGAAACAACAAATACTGTAGCCACATAGATCAACCTCCAAGCACAGCGCGAATATACAGGTTTGGATCACCGATCTGGGCAACGGTATATTGTGCCAGGTCCATCAACGGACCGGCATAGACACCCAACAGCACACAGGCCCCGATGAGCAGAGCCGGCCCTAATGGGCTGTCACCGGCACCGGCAGGTTTCAGATCGGTGGTAGTATCATCCGGCTGGCGCTGGAACATCAAAGCCCAGGCACGGGTCATATACAACAAGGTCAGAACACCGGCTCCCACCGCCAGACCAACCGATCCCCATGCACGCGCATCAATCCCGCCACGCACCAGAGCCAGTTTGCTGATAAACCCGTTCATGGGTGGCACGCCAGAAAGCGCTATCCCGCCCAGGAAATACAGCGTACCGGTGAAGGGTAGATTCTTGCCAGCACCGATCAAATCGGAAAATGCGCCGGTCTTGATCTTCGTGTGGCTGCTGACGATGCCGGTGAGCATCAGCAGCGATGATTTGATGAAGGCGTGGTTGAAAGCGTAGACGATGGCTCCGACAAGCGCCAGCGGCGTCCCCCAACCGATACCAACCAGGATAAACCCGATCTGACCGAAGGTAGAATAAGCCAGCATCCGCTTGGCGTTATAAGTGCGCAAGGCGGCCAGACTGCCGAAGAAGATGCCGATCAATCCCAGGACTACCAGCACACCTTCAATCGTGTCCGATTCCTCGACAAACAGCAGCGTTACCACCCGGATCACGCCGTAGATGCCAACTTTGACCACTACCGACGACAGCATCGCACCAACCGGAGTCGGTGCCGTTGTGTGGAAATCGGGCTGCCAGAAATGGAAGGGAAACACCGCACTCTTGAGCAAGAAGGCCGCCATCAACATGACGGCGGCGGCACGTGCCAGCAGGAAGCGCTCACCTGTCTGGAGCAGGCTGGCGATGTCGGCCATGTTGAGCGTCGCCAGCGTAGTATACACCGCCGCGATGCCGATGAGCAGAAACAGCGACCCCATCGCGCTGATGACGAGATACTTCATGGCCGCTTCTACGCCGAAGCGATTATCGGAGATGGCGACCAGCACCACCGAGGAGATCACCATCAACTCGATGAAGGTGAACATGGTGAAGATGTCACCGGTATAAAGCGCCCCGTTCAAGCCAGTGGACATGGTGAGAAACATCGGGATGAACACCGGATAGGTCACGGATTTATCGTGGCATTGCAGGGTGTAAAGAATGCCACCGAGCAGCACGCTGGTCGCCATGAAGCCAAACAGCCCGCTGAGCATATCGGCGACCAGGATGATGTCGTAGGGTGGGTTCCATTCTGCGATGTTGTATACCTGGATGGCCTGTTCATCCCAGTTTTGATACAAAACGATGGCACTGCTCAACCACGCGACGAAAATCGCAGCCACTCCAATATAGCGCTGGTACAGGTTGTTCCGCGATGACAGCAGCGAAACAAACGCCCCCAGGAGCGGGATGAAGACCGGCCCCAGGACGAAAATATTATTATCCATCGAAAGCCCCTAACGCAGGAGTATGGCGTCAACATAGATGGTGGGGTTGGTGATTTGTTCCACCGTCATGCTGGCAAGTTCGATTAAAGGACTGGCATACAGACCGAGTGCGACGCAGATTCCGATGAGCAGTGCGGGTGCCAGCACGCTGTCACCTGATCCAATTGGTTTAAGCTGGACGGTGTTCTCCTCCGGTTTGCGCTGGAACATCAACGTCCAGGTGCGCGTCATATAGAGCAGTGTAATCATACCAGCGGCCACGACCAGCCCCAATGATACCCAGTTTTCGGCGTCAATGCCGCCCTGAACCAGAGCCAGCTTGCTGACGAAACCATTGAGCGGTGGTACACCGGCCAGGGCCATTCCACCCAGGAAATACAGGATGCCGACCAGGACAAAGGGTTTACCGGCTCCGGCGATTTCATTCAACTTGGCGCTTTTCTTCTGGTTGCGACTGCTAACCACGCCGGTGAGCATCAGCAGCGACGACTTGATAAAGGCGTGATTGACCGCATAAACAACCGCACCCACCAGTGCCAGCGGCGTCCCCCATCCGATACCGACCAGGATAAACCCGATCTGGCCGAAGGTGGAATAGGCCAGCATCCGTTTGGCGTCGTAGGTGCGCAGGGCCGCCAGACTGCCGAAGAAGATACCGATCAGCCCCAGGATAATCAGAATGTTCTGGATGATCTCCGCCTCATCGATGAACAGCAGTGTCACCAACCGGATCAGGCCGTAGACGCCGACTTTAACCACCACCGAGGACAGCACCGAATGTACCGGGGTCGGCGCGGTGGTGTGGAAATCCGGCTGCCAGTAATGAAAGGGAAACACGGCACTCTTGAGCAAGAAGGCCGCTGCCAGCATTACCGCTGCACCCTGCGCCAGCAGGGGCCGCTCGCCAGTTTGCAGCAGGCGGGCGATGTCGGCCATGTTCAGTGTGCCGAAGGTAGCATACACTGCCGCGATACCGATGAGCAAGAACAGCGTTCCCATCGCGCTGATGAGCAGGTACTTGATGGCCGCTTCCAGCCCGAGCTTGTTATCCGAGATTGCCACCAGTCCCACCGACGAGATAACCATCAATTCGAGAAAGACAAACAGGGTGAACAGGTCGCCGGTGTAGAATGCGCCGCTGAGACCGGCACCCATGCTCAGGAAGAGCGGCATGAACGCCGGGTAGGTCACACATTTGTCACGGCAGTTTACTGCGTAGAGAATCCCGCCAGTGACGACCGTGGTCGCCATAACGGCAAACAAAGCGCTGAGCATATCGGCCACCAGGACGATGCCGAAGGGGGCGAACCAGGTTCCCAGGTGATAGACCTGGATGGCGGTCTCACCGTCGATCATGGCCTGCCAGTTCTGGTACAGCAGGATGACACTGCTCAGCCAGCCGCCAGCCGCCGCCGCCAGCGCGACATAGCGTTGGAGCTGGTTGTTAGTCGCCAATCGCAGGCCAATGGCCGCGCCCAACAGCGGGATGAAGACGGGTCCGAGGACGAAGATGTTGTTTTCCATCATACTCCTACTATTTTTGCAGGTTGTTGACTTTATCTGAGTCAACAGTCTTGAAACGGCGTGAGGCCACGTTGATGAGACCCAGCAGCAGCGCATACGAGCCAAAGCTGATGACGATGGCGGTCAGGATGAGCGCCTGCACCAGCGGATCGCTGGGCTGGCCGCCATCAACCTCGTTAGTCTCCGGGTTGACGTAGGCCGGAAACTCGCCATCAAAAACACCGACCGCCAGCAAGAACAGGTTAACAGCGGTGAACAGGATGTAAAAACCCATCGCGGTCTTAATCAGATCACGGCGCAGGAGTTGGAAAACACCCAAGCCGAACAGGATGCCGGTCACAATTGCAAACAGGTCGTTCATACGTCGGTTTCCACTTCTTTCGGATGGGCGATGGCTTCCATGATGGTTGTCACACCACCGAACACGGTCAGGAAGATCGCCAGTTCGAATATCACAGTTGAAGCCAGATGCAGGCCCGCCGGCCCGTCACCGTCGCCCAGCTTGTATATATGGAAAAAGCCATCGGACAGCACCAGGCCCAGGATGGCGTTGGCGATTGCCAGCAGCAGTCCAGTGCTGATAAGCCGTCCTGGATGCAGCCATTCCAGCCGCCGCCTTGCTTCAAAGTAACCAAAGACCACATACCAGGACGCCACCGCCAGCCCCCCGACCACACCAGCGGTAAAGCCATCGCCAGGACCTTCGCCACCGTACAGCACATGCGATAGTGAGATGAGCAGCGCAAAGGGCAGCACCAGTATCGCGCCCAACCGGGTCAGTGGTGTCGATAGGCGCGATACAGGTATGGCTTCCCGATCCAATCGGGCGGGACTGGCTGAAATGGCACGAAGTTCCTGTGTGTCAAGTTCGTCCACCGGCGTTTCACCCTCCCGGCGCTGGTTGTCCTGCATGACGCCGCGAATCACCTGGGTGATGCGTCGCCCACTGAGCAGCTCCTCGCCTTCCGGCAGGGTCAGCAGCGTCAGCACCCCCAACGCCGCCATCGCAAACACGGAAATTTCAATCAGGGTGTCGGTACCCCGGAAGTCGGCCAGAATGGACGACACCACATCGCGCACGCCGGTCTCCGGGTAGGCGTTTTCCAGGTGCCAGATCGTGATGGGCCGGACGATTTCGACCGTCTCGGCTCCGGTTTCCAGACGCACCTGCTCGGCGGCGATAAGGGCATCCAGGCGCGATTCGCGGTCGTTGACCGCCGCCAGCGCGAACAGACCGACACTCACGCCGATCACGGTTGAAATGGCGATGTCGCGCCAGATGCCGAAATTGCTGGTTTCTCTGGCACCTTTCCACAGTACGCGCATGGCTTCCTGGCGCTGCTCCGGGTTGATGCGGGCGATCATAATGATAATCAGCACAGTCGCCAGGGTTTCGACCAGGAACTGCACGAGCGCTACATCAGGTGCCGGTTCCAGCAGGAAGATGCCGCCAACCGCGTAACCCATCACGCCCATTGCCAGGGCCGCCAGCAGATGGCGGCGCAGCAAGATGGCCGACGCAGCAGCGCCCAACGTCAACAGCAGCAGAATCACGTTCAGGAAGTCGGTCGGACCGCCATCGAAGACGAAGTTGAACCGGCGCAGATTGTCGAATCCACCCAGGAGCATCAGCCCTGCCACCACGCCCAGGATGCCGATCAGGTAATAACGCAGGCGTCCACCCTGGCTGCGCAGCAGTTGGTCGCCCGACCACTCAAGCACCCGGATGGACCTGGCATAAATCTCGACCCCGCTGGGAATGTTGATCCAGGGTATGGTCAGCCACAGACGCCGCACAGCGAAAAGCACCGGACCGAGGATGAGGACCAGGATGCTTAAACCGAAGGCATGATTTTCCAGCGGATTCAGTTCATGCGGGATAAGATAAAGCTCGGTCTCCTTGCTCAGCGTGGTCGAGACGATGGTCTCGAACATCGGCGCGATCAAAAAGCCCGCCACCAGCGACATACCCGCCAGCAGTGCCGGTCCGATGTGCAGGCCGAAGGCCGGCGCGTGGTAATGGTGATATTCCTGATGCGGACGGCTGATAAACACATCCCAAACAAACAGAAGCGCCGCCACCGCCGTCAGCACCGACGCGACGAACACGACGATGATCGGCAGGATACCGACCGGACCATCCGGCAGCATTCCGTCCAGCAAAAATTCTTTGGCGGCGAAGCCAAACAGCGGCGGCACGCCCGCCATCGACAGACCGACCAGGGCTGCTGTCACCGCTGAAACCGGCATACGGCGCAGCAGTCCGCCGAGTTGGTCCAGGTTGCGCGTGCCGGTACTGTGTTCAATCGTACCGGCCAACAGGAAGAATGTGCCTTTGTACATGGCATGCGCGGCGATGCCGATCATGGCGGCTTTGAGGCCATGCGCCTCCGGCAGGCCAATGAGCGCCACCAGCGCCCCCAGCTTGCTCACCGTCGAATAAGCCAGCAGCCCTTTCAGATCACGCTTACGGATAGCGAACAACGCGCCGATGAACATGGTCGTCAGGCCGAAGAACAACAGGCTGTTCATCCAGAAATTGGTATCACCGAACGAGGGATACAGCCGGAACAGCAGGTAGATACCCGCTTTGACCATAGTCGCAGAGTGCAGGTAGGCGCTGGCCGGTGAGGGAGCGCTCATGGCACCCGGCAGCCAGAAATGGAACGGGAACTGGGCCGACTTGCTGAAGGCACCGATGAACACCAGCACCAGGATCGCCTCGTACCAGGGGTGGTCGGCGAAGCTGGTGTTGAGGATGGTGGTCATCTGGAAACCGCTGGCGGCAAACAGATCGACACCGTTGATGTCGTTGGCGGCCACGCCCATCAGCAGCAGACCAACCAGCAGCGCCAACCCACCACCGCCCGTCACCAGCAGCGCCCGGCTGGCGGAAATGCGAGCGTCTTCCGACTTATCGCCCTTGAATCCGATCAGCAAGAACGATGTGATCGAAGTCAACTCCCAGGCGATAAACAGGGTGATGATGTTGCCCGCCATAACCAATGCGAGCATGGCACCGGCAAAGGCCGATAGGTAGACATAGAACAGTGCCAGTTCGTCCAGCTTTTCCAGGTAATACCCGGCATAGAGGAAGACAGCGACACCGATTCCGGTCACGATCAGCGCGAAAAACAGCGACAACCCATCCAGGTACCACGAAAGCGTCAAACCGAGATCGGGCACCCAGGTGTAGTCCTGGGTGATCGGGCCGTTCGCTTCGATGTCGCTGATAAACGTGATGAGCCACAGGAACAACACACCCATGACCCCTGCCGTACCCCAGGCGAGGCCGGGTTGGCGCAATGCTTTACGGACCGCCGGTATCGCAATCAACAGCGATAGTACGAACGGAATCGAATTGATGACAATAAGGTCCATATGTCCCTGACTTTTGCGATTGGAACAAAAAACATGAAAATGAGGCTGTATTATTTTTGTAACAATATCGCTATAGTTACGCCGAAATTACACCGTTTTTGCGTGAAGGCTTGATTAGTGCGCCACGAATAGCACATGAATCTGGAACCGTTGTCCCATGAATAGCGTCATTGTATATGCGGATACGTCCGTTTTGAACCGTAAACCGTAAAGGTAAGGAAAATCAACCAATGAAGAAGTTTTTGATAGTCGCAGTCGTACTCGCCGTCGTTGTTCTCGGCAGCTTGCCAGTGGCTGCGCAGCAGACTGGTCCACACCCGATGCGAGACGTCTGGATGCAGGATGCATTGCGATGTTTACTTGAGAACGATTTGGATCGCCTACTCAGCCATCTTGACTACCAACTGGCTGGTCTGTCAAAACGCCAACAGACGACCCTGCAAAAGGTGATCCGCTACTTGACCAACAATCGCGATTACATGCACTACCAGTCCTATCTGGTGCAGGGCTATCCCATTGGTACGGGCGTGATTGAAGGCGCTTGCCGTCATCTCGTCAAAGACCGTTTCGAGCGGGCCGGGATGCGCTGGTCAATGATCGGAGCACAAGTCATGTTGGATTTGCGAGCGGTTTATCTCAATGACGATTGGGATGATTTTCACCGATTTCGGCGACAACAGGCTCACCAAAAACGCTATGGTTCCTTACATCCAAATGCCATTCCGGAAGAACTTATGTTGAATGCCGCGGCATGAGGTCAAAATCCAAAGTAGCCACACCCAACTCATTATTTCAATTGATGGTATACCGACATCGGTCACACCACATGACTTGCGCCGAAGCTACGCTCGCAATCTGTTTCTGGCAGGCATTCCAACAGAAGTTATTCGCCAGAATCTAGGTCACGCGGATGTCAAGACGACGCAGGACTACATCGGTGTGCTGGATGGCTCGACTCGTGCGCCTGTGAGTGTGTATGATGCGTCTGTCGTTTTGATGAAGATGAAGAATATCCCTCATGAGAATCGAGTTGATTCGCTAGTTTCACCAGACGTATTCTTTGCAACAGAACCCTTAAGGCTTATTATACCTACCCCCAAAGTCAAGACCACGAAAGCGTGAATCATAGCTCGCATTT
>CAYQJO010000138.1:0-11603 GCA_964417785.1 uncultured Anaerolineaceae bacterium
TCGGGTGGTATTGAGGTTGTTTATGCCGGGTCGCATTTGGCCAAGGTGATTCACAACCCCGGTCCGGAGTGGATCGGGGACACCATCAACACGGCCACCGCCATAAGCTACCAGGATGCGTATACCGCGTCGGTGCTGGCGAAGCGCGATGTGGGTGCGTTCTTGCAGGGGGCTGATGTCCGGGATGAGGCGCGTTATGCTTTTGATGTGTTGATGCTGTCGCAGGCCCTGCCGCAGCTTGTGCGCCATGTCCAACTGCTTTACCGGGCCATGTGCGAGGTCCAGACCCGGCTTTATCTCAAAATCGGCACAACTGGCACCGGCGGCATGGGATTAAACATTCCCTATACCCACAGTGAGGACCGGCCATCGGTCAAGTTGATGACGAAAACGGCAGTGGCTTTTGCCCATACCGGTCTGATGTTTTTGATGGCACGGACGCCGGACAGTCCCATTGTCAAGGAGATCAAACCGGGTGGCATGATCGGTTACGCCGATGTAGGCAGCCGGGCGGTGAAAGAGCGCGGCCAGCCGGTCTATGTCTATACCAGCCGCCTCGAAGAACTGGGTGATTGTCTGAGTCTGTGCGACACAGCCAATCTATACCAGCGCTTGCAGCCGCTCGAACTGCCCGTGGTGGATACCGGCGAGAACGGTTTGTTCACACGCGGCGAGTTCGAGGCGATTACAGCACTGCGCCAGATGGAATTTATCACACCGGAGGAAATCGCACGCGAGTCGGTGCTGGAAATCATCGGCAGCAACACTGGCTATGATGTGATTGCGGAGATTGACAGCGCCATCATGAATCCGAGCTACCGTGCCGGGTATCTGCGCCAGCAAGTGTTGCAGGATATGGTGCGGCTGGAAACCCAGACCGGCACCCACAGCGTCGCCCTCGGTCAGCTTGGACCGCCGGAGCTTTCCAAGCTGTTATGGGAAGTCGAACTGCTGCGACAGGCGTATGGCACACTTGATGCCATTTTGCAGCACGACGCGGATCAGATCGCTGCGGCACTGGCGGACTGGTTGGAAAACGATGACTCGATCACGCCCATCATCACGTCGATTGGCCTGCCCGTTCTGATGCCCGATGGTCGCCGGCTGCTGCGGGGGCCATTTATCCGCATCCCGGAGATTCCCGGCGTGAACGAGATTCAACTCTCGCCACAAAACATCGACACCTGGGCGGCTAAAGGCTGGGTTGATTTGCGTCCGGCCAACCTGGATATGTGGTTGCAACGCTTCCGTATCATGCAGCGCGAACGCCAGCATCTCATCGGGCGCGGATCAGCGGCGGTCACGCGGCAGGCTTACCTGTTTGATGAAATCCGCATCGGTGAGGTGGTCGGCTGGATTTTCAACAACGAGCAGGGCGGCTACCGCATCAAATAACCCCACGCAGCGGAATGGCAGCATCGGCGGCGACAGTCAGCGCGACGTGGTCGCCGATGCGCGGCGGATTGGGTGTGCTGGATGGGAGTTCCAGCGTGAACACGATGTCGGGGGCGACTTTGACCTGGGTGAAAAACACGCCCCGTTGGAATGAACTTTCGACTATCTCGCCGGACAACGAATGTGGGGCGTCATTTTCGGCCAACGCGACACCGCGTGGGTGAATCAATATTGCGTCTGTTTCCGGCTCGACCATGAACTCACCGGCGATAGTGCGTCCCAGACCACGCTCCCGGTCTTCCACCGGCAGGATGTTGTTCAGGCCGAGAAAGCGGGCCGTGAAGACTGTTTTGGGCTGCTGGTAGATGTCGATGGGTTTGCCGATTTGCTCGATGCGACCTTCGTTCATGATGCCGACACGATCACCGATGGCGAAGGCCTCCTGCTGGTTGTGGGTGACGTAGATGGCCGTCAGTCCGATGTTCTTGATGATGCGGCGCAGTTCGATGAGCAGGTGGCGGCTGAGGCTTTCGTCGAGCGATCCCAGCGGCTCATCCAGCATGAGCAGGCGTGGATTGGGAGCCAGACTGCGGGCCAGGGCGACACGCTGCCGCTGGCCGCCGGATAGCTGAGAGGCCCGTCGCTCTTCCAGACCTTGAAGGCCGACCAGTTCAAGCACTTCCTGCACACGCTGTTCCCGATCCGCCTTTGATACATTGCGCATTTTCAGCCCGAAAGTGACGTTTTCGCGGACATTCATATGCGGGAACAGAGCATAACTCTGGAACATGAGACCGAATCCGCGTGTATGGGCGGCCATGTCATTGATCCGTTCCCCGTTAACCAGAATCGTGCCGGACGTGGGCGATTCCAACCCGGCCACTGTGCGCAATAAGGTTGTTTTGCCGCAGCCGCTGGGACCTAGCAGACAGAATATCTCGCCCTGCTCAACCTTCAAGTTCACCTTGTGCAGAACGGGTTCGCCATTGTCATAAGCATACGTCAAATCATGGATCGTTAGCATTCAGCATCTCCAACTCAAAATTCTCCGATTCCGGCGGTTCGCAGCCGCTCAATCAGCACAAAACTGACACCGCAAATCACCATCAGCAGGCTACTCATGGCAAGGGCCTGTCCGTAGTTCACAGAACCCGGCTGGCCGAGCAGGCGAAAGATGACGACCGGCATAGTGGGCGTATCGGGTCGGGCGACAAACAGGGACGCGCCGAATTCACCCATGCTTACAGTAAACGCGAAAGTTGCCCCCACAATTATACCCCGGCTGATGAGTGGCATGTCAATGAAGCGTCTGACCTGCCAGGGAGCCGCGCCCAGGATGCAGGCGGCTTCGCGTATTTCGGGTGGGATGCCGCGCAGGGCCGGCAGCACGCTGCGGACGACGAAAGGCAGCGCCACCAGGATATGGGCAATCGGAATGATGGCAATCGAGCTGCGTAAGCTTTCCAGCGCGATAATGAAGCCGAATCCCAACGTCACGGCGCTGGTCGCCAGCGGCAGCATGAACAGCGGATCGAGCCAACGAGTGCGGCGGTTATCCAGCATATAGGCGGCGATGACCCCCAGCATGACTGCGCCGACGGTGGTCATCACGGCGAAGACCAGCGAATTGCCGACAGATTCGAGCGGTGGCACAAATAAGATCGAATTGCGGGTGTTTTCGGTCAGGCTGGTGAAAAAACGTATGGATGGCGTCCCACTGCCGATCTCGAATGAGCGCAGCACCAGCGCTACCAGCGGTGTGAACAACAGCACAGCCATCAATCCCAGGTTCGCCAGCAGATACAACCGCTCACGCCGGTTGGCCGGTGGACGGGCGATATGGCCGGTCTGCTCAAGATCGACGGTGTTCTGGCGTTGGAGGCGGGTATAGAGCAGCATCATCACGAACATGGTGCCGATCTGTACCAGGGAGAGCGCCGCCGCCATCGGCAGATTGAACAGGCTGACCGTCTGGCGGTAGATTTCGACTTCCAGGGTGGCGAAGCGCGGCCCACCGAGAATCAAAATAACGCCGAAGCTGGTGAAGGTGAAAATGAAGACAAGCATAGCCGCCGCGACGATGATCGGGCGCAGCATGGGCAGACGGATTTCCCACCACAAGCGCCAACCATGACACCCCAACACCCGTGCTGCTTCCTCAATGGCGAGGCTCTGATTGGCCCAGAATCCGCTGATCATGCGCAGCGCAATGGCGTAGTTGTAGAAGACATGGACGATCAGGATAAGGGGCAGCGTGCGTTCCAGTTGGATCGGGGCCGATTCCAGTGATAGCAGGTCCATGAGCCACTGGTTGAGCAATCCACGCGGACCGATGAGCGCGGTGAAGGCCGCCGCCACCACAACGGTCGGCAGGACGAACGGTAGGGTTGCCAGCGAGAGCAGCAAGCTCTTACCGGGAAAGCGAAAGCGGGTGAAGATGAACGCGCCGGGCAGTGCCAGCCCGACGGTGAGAACGGTTGATAGTGTGGCCTGCCAGATGGTGAACCACAGGGTATCCCGGTAGTAGCGGGAGGTGATAATGTCAGCAAAGCTGCTCAGGTCCAGGGTGCCTTCGGGGGCAAGACTGCGCTGGAAGATGGCGGACAGCGGATAGAAGAAGAAGACCGCCAGAAAGAGAAGGGGCAGGGCGAACCCTGCCCACACGATTACCGGAGTACGGTTTCGGTCCATGCCTGTATCCAGCTTTCGCGGTTGGCGTCGATCTCATCATAGGCCATGATGACCGGTTCTTCGGGGATGCTCACGTATTCAGTGAAGATTTCCGGCAGTTCGGCGTTTTCGTTGACCGGGAAGACAAACATTTGCAGCGGCAAATCTTCCTGGAAGGTCGTCGTCAGGAGGAAGTCGATGAACTGCTGTGCGGCAGCTTCGTTATCGGTGCCATCCAGGATTCCGGCGAATTCGATCTGGCGAAAACAGGTCAGGTCAGCGGTGATCGCACCGGTGGGGGCTTCGTCCAGTTCCTCTTCAGCGAACAGCACTTCGACCGGCGGGCTGCTGGCATAGCTGACCACCATCGGGCGAATGCCGTCCTCACTGCCCGCGCTGAACTGGCCGTAGTAGGCTTCGGTCCAGCCTTCGGTGACCAGGACGTCGTTTTCGACCAGATCGGCCCAGTAATCAAGGTAGGTGTAGTCATCCTCTTCGCCAAAGACCGCAACCGTCGCCAGCAAGAAGGCCAGCCCCGGTGATGATGCTGCTGGATTCTGTACCACCAGCAGACCTTCGTAGACCGGATCGGTCAGGGCTTGCAGGCTGTCGGGAATCGCCAGATCGTTCTCCGCGAAGTAAGCCACATCATAGTTGATGCACACATCGCCAAACGTGACCGGTGTAACGCGATTTTCTTCGGTGTCAGCCTGGAACTGTTCGGGGACGTTTTCCAGCCCCGGCGATGTGTAAGGGATGAACAGGTCGTTATCCAGAGCGCGGCTCAAAAAGGTGTTATCCACGCCGTATAGGACATCACCGAGCGGGTTGTCCTTCGTGAGGATGGCCTGATTGACCATGGCCCCGGCGTCCGATAAACGCAGGACTTCCAGTGCGATGCCGGTCTCCTCCTCGAAGGCGGCCTGGACATCCTCGCTCATGGCGAAGCTGTCGTAGGTGATGACGGTGAGTGTCTCATCCTGGGTGACGGTGGGGACGACAAAAAGGATCAACAACAGAACAAGTGTAAGGTGTTTCATGTTACGACTCCTTAAAACGAACACAAAACCTGGGGGCGCAAAAAAACACCCCAGGAGTCGTAGGGGTGTTGGTATATGACAATCTATACCTCCCTACGCCGGTATAACCCGGATCAGGTACAAGGGTCGGTGCGGCATTACGCACCCTCTCAGCCCACATACGCAGGCTCCCCTGGTTGCTTAAACATGTTAAAGGATGTGCGGGCCGATAACAATCCGCAATCAGGTTAAGATCGTCTGAAGATAGGTGTCGAAATCGCTTTCGGTGTAGCGTATCAATTCGGCACCATCGACCGGATACAGCGGATAGCAGCTTGTGGGCCATGCACCACGCGGTATATGCACGATCATGTTAGCTCCCGGTGCCGGGAGAATAGGGCCGTCGGTCGATTTTTGCACACGGTCCACGATTTCCTCGACCGTGACAATCACGTTATCAGCGGCGTAGACCAGTTCCATGTCGATGCCCAGGTTGTTGTTGAGCTTCACATCACCGTAGGTGTCGGCCTGCAAACCGTGCAGGATGGCGAAGTCGATGTGGATGGCGGGGAAGGCGGTCAATATCTCGCCTGAATACGGATCAACTACTGTCTTTACATCCGGGCGAAGACGCGGGAGATCAGTACCGATCCAGGCATGGGAGGGCATAAAACCGACCCCGGCGGTGCTGGCCCGCAAGCCCATGACGATGCTGGCTTCGGTCTCTTCGATAATGTCGATGTCGCCACGCTGCGCCGCTTCGGTGAAGCGCGGCGCGAGTCCGAAGGATTCCAGGCCGAAATATACGGTGCGGACGGCTTTGACGCAGCCCGCGCCGACCAACAAATCGGATTCGTACCCGGCGGTGAAGTTGAGCAGCGTCAAATCACGAGCTTGCCGCCGCAGGAGTTCCAGCACGAAGCCGACCGGACGCCGGTACAGCGTCATACCACCGAGGGCGATGGTGGCTCCATCGGGAATGTGTTCAGCGGCTTCGGCGAGAGGGTACCTGTTCAAGAGCAAGAGACGCCAAGAATGGCGTTCCTACATGATACCAACCAGCAATTGTAGGGACGCGATTTTTCGTGTACGACACGGAGAATCAATACGACAAGCCAGAGTTTATCCGTCATGTGTGGTTGAGTTCCAGACGTTTGACTTTGAACGCATTGTTCACGGCGATGGGCTGCGACGGATCAGTGTAGGTGGTGCGGATGGCCTGCCCAATGGCGTCTATCGCTATTTTGTGGTCGGTGTCACTCAGGTTCCAGGTGGACGACCAGCAGCGCTCATTGAAACGGTTGTAGAATTCTTGCGGGCTGCGATGGGTGGTATAGCTGTGGGTGAAAACCTCACCGACCTGCTGCCATCCGGTGTCTTCCAGATAGGTGCTGGCACGACGCCAGTTGTCACGCGGTGGGATATGCTGACTCCACACCTTGTACAACGGCTTGAAAGTGTCGTCGTCGGTGTGCCAGGTGTACAGGATACAGCCATCCGGCTTGAGGACGCGCCGTAGCTCCGCGCCGACAGCATCCAGGTCGGGGACGAGATGCAGGATATGCGCCAATATAATGACGTCGAAATGATCTGATGGATAGGGGAGACGGCCAGCGTCGCCCTGGACGGGATAGATCGTCTCGTCGTTTTGCTTTTCGCGCAGGACGGTCAGCATCTTTTGCGACAGGTCAAGCCCGAAGTAGGCACCGACATAAGGGGCAACCATCAAGGCGATACGCCCGGTTCCAATTCCGACTTCGAGAATTTGCTGCGATGGATTGAAGTCTCCGGCACGAGCGATAGTCGCAGCGACTGCCGCTTCCTCACCCGGCGAGAATCCGCGTGTGGCGTCGTAAAATCCGGCGGCGCGGTCGAAGTTCATGCTATTCTCCGCCTGTGTTCATGAACAGTGATGGTGCGTTTTTGCGCACGGTATCTTCACCGAGCTTATCGACCAGCTTCTTGCGTAGTTTGGGAGTTTCCTCGGCCCATTTGTCCTGCAACTGCTCCTTGCTGGCGTTTCGACCATCGCCGGCATGGGCTTCCATCCCTTTGGCGACGCCCGGCACGGTGTGGATAACCCGTTCAACCGGGGTGTGGTGGCAGACCGGGCAGAGCGGCGGATCGTCGGTGAATCCGTGACGGGCCTCAAAACGATGGTCACATTCGGGACAGTGATAGTCATAGCGTGGCATAACCGTAATCCTTTCTAAACCTACGGCCATTATACAACGCCTCGACCGGATGGAGTCTAAAGCCTATAATGGCGGTGTGAACGATGAGGGCGAATATATGAGACGTATTGTATTGGTGCTGTTCGCGCTGACAATCTTGTTGATACCGCTGCTGTCCCAGGACACGGGTGTAACGGTGGAGGCCCTGGGACAGGCGAATCTCCGCGCCCAGCCGAATGTGGATTCGGCCCAGGTGGGCGAGATCACCTCTGGCACCGTATACCCGGTCATTGGACGGAGTGAGTTCTTCCCCTGGGTGCTGCTGGCTGATCCAGCCACCGGACAGCCGTTTGGCTGGGTGTTCCAGGATTTGGTGACCATCAATGGCAGTCTGGCGAATGTGCCGATTTCGACGATTGATGTCAGTGTCAGCAGCCCACCAGTTGTGGCAACTGCCGATTCGAGTGTGCCGACGGCGGTTATCCTATCAACCGAGATTGTGCCGCCCAACGAAGACGCCGGCGGAGACCTGCCGACTGCCACCAACAGCTTCGGTATCACCCCCTGGACCACGCCGACTCCGTCGTTGACACCGACGATCAACGCGGCGGTGGTGGGGGTGGTCAGCGGTGAGATCAATGTGCGATATGGACCGGGTACGGATTACCCGCCGCTGGGCCGGTCGTTCGCGGGTGAGCGGTTTGAGATTACCGGTTATTCGACCCAGTATCCCTGGTTGCAGGTACGCTACGACGCATCACCCAATGGCTATGCCTGGATTGCCGAGAGCCTGCTGGAAGTCACCGGCAACGTCTTTTCGCTGCCAGCCATCACCAACACCCGCTTCGACTTTCCCACCCTGACGCCGACACCGGCGGTGCGCATCGCCAGCAGTCTGCCGGGTGTCGAATCCGATCAGGTGCGTCCGGAGTTCCTGGCGCTGGGCGACCAGATGTGGAACTATGTGCTGGCGCAGCAGTTTGTGCCGGAGACGAGCAAATTCGGTGCGATCTATTTGCAGGACCTTCAGACGGGTGAGGCGATCACTTACAGCAACGACATCGCCTTCAGCGGGACCAGCATTACTAAAATCGGAATTCTGCTGGCGTACTTCTACACCATTGACGGCCAACCGAACGCGCCAGAGGCCATTGATGTCGCCAATACCATGATATGCAGCGAGAACGTGGCGACCAATCGCATGTTGAGTGTGGTGGGCCGGGGCGAGGACTTGCTCGGTGCGGAGGAAACGACTGCACTCATGCGCCAGCTTGGTCTGCAAAACTCGTTTATCACTGCGCCGTATGATACGACGAACGGGCTGGCGACATCGACTCCGGTACCCAGAGCCATCAACTACCCGACGACCGCCGCCGATCAGGTGAAAGCCAATCCCAACCCGACTAACCAGTTGACGGTGGACGAGATGGGCTATTTGCTTTCGACGATGTATCAGTGCGGATACCAGGAAAGCGGCCCGCTGATTGACGATTTCGATAGCCGTTTCACGCCGCAGGAATGCCGCAAGATGCTGCATGTGATGAGCAATAATACGGTCGATGGTTTGCTCAAGGCTGGCGTCCCGGCGGATGTTCAGGTGGCACACAAGCATGGTTGGATCGATGATACGCACGGCAACGCCGGGGTGTTCTTCACACCGGGTGGGGATTATGTGCTGGTGATGATGCTGCACAAGCCGGGGTTCCTGAACTTCACGACCGAATCGCTGCCGACGCTGGCTGAAGTCTCGCGCATGGTCTATAACTTCTACAATCCGAGCCAACCGCTGACCCAGGTGCGTGAGGGCTATATTCCCGAAGTGGGCGAATGCAATTACACCATCGAAGACCCGTTGATCGGTGAGATCGCGTCGCCTTTCTTCGCCGATGGGCTGCCGCAGTAGCTTCTCTATTCACGATCTAACATTTATCAGTTACGATGATTTTAGATTTTGATCGTTGAAGCCGGGAGCAACATGGAAAACCGAACACTCTATCTGGTCCGGCACGGACAGCGCCTGGATGCCGTCGATAAATCCTGGAAAGGGGACAACAAATACGATCCGCCGCTTTCCGAACTGGGCTTTGAGCAGGCATGGAAGCTCGGTCTGCGGCTGCGGCAGGAGCCGGTTGATGCTATCATCGCTTCACCTTATCTGCGGACATTGCAAACCGCGCAGGCTATTGCTGAAGCGCTGGACCGGCCCTTCTATGTCGATGAGGGGGTGGGTGAGTGGCAGGGGCGCAGTATGATGGCCCAGGCACCCAATATCAAACCGCCGGCGGAACGAATGGCGGATTTTCTCTGCATGGACCTCTCACACCCGACGACGGTATTTCCTGAATGGCCGGAGACGGTCAATCAGGTATTTGAGCGCTATCGTAAGGCGATGGCGTACCTGCTGGAAACCTATGCTGGCAATCTGTTGGTTGTGGGACACGGGCGCGTCGTGACCGGTGTACCGCATGTTCTGACGGGCAAGCCGGAATCAAAGTTCAAATACGATGTCGCCTGTTTGACTACTTTGCAGCAGGTGGAAGACAAATGGCAGGTGTGCCTGAACGGGGATACGGCACACCTGACCGAGGAAACAAGCCGCACATACATGGTGTAGAGGGCAGCACCGCTGCGCCTCTACACTGCACTTAACCCTTCACGCCGCCAATCGCCAGACCAGAGACGATCCAACGTTGGAAGGAGAAGAACAACACCAGAATCGGGATCGAGATTAAGATGGACATGGCGGCGAATTTCTGCATATCTGGTGGAGCCTGATTGCCACCACCCGCCATAGTCGCCAGCGCCATCGCCAGAGTATAGTTCTCGGTGTGGCCGGTCAGGAATACCCACGACAGAATGAACTCCGTCCAGCCAGTCATGAAACTAAAGAGGATCACGATGGCGAAGGCTGGTAGGGCCAGTGGCACGATAATGCGGATGAAGGTGCCGATCTTGCCAGCACCGTCGATCAGAGCCGCCTCTTCCAGTTCCTTCGGAATCGTATCCAGGTAGCCTTTCAGGTTCCAGATGGCAAAAGGTAGACCGGCGGATGCGAACGCCAGTGACAGACCGAGCAGCGTGGTGCGCAGCGTTTGCGTGTCCGTCGGGGAGCGGTCGCCGAGTCGTGCGTCAAAGGCGATGACTGAGATGCCGACCATGATGGCGATCATGACCGCCCACGAAAGGATATTGACCGCCATGCGCGGTTCGACCGTATTTCGCAGGGCATAAATGATGCCCCAGACGACGCCGCCACCAATCAGTGCAGCCACCCAGGTGAGCAGTATCAGCGGTGCCGCTTTCGTCAGAGCGTCCATACGCTGCTCGTCGATGATGGCCGATTGTTCGTCAAAGTTGGCTCTGGCTTCATCTAAAACCGCCTGAACCTCTGGCAGTGCAGCCCGTGCCCCTTCGGCATTTTCACGGGCGCTCTGACCGCGCTCCTGCTGGCGATCCGCTTCTTGCTGGACCGTTGCTGCACCGGCGACGAACGCTTCACGGGCGGCTTCTACCCCGTTGGCCTGAAGCGCTTCGCGGACTCCCAGAAGGGCCTGGAGGACGATATCGTCTTCTGGGTCTTCTCCGGCTTCACGGGCGGCGATTTCATCAGCGATATGCGCTTCAAGCGCTTCCACCGATGTGATGTCGTTGGCACCAACCTGCAACGCTTCGAACAGCGCCAATTCTTCTGCTGCAAAAACTGCCTGTGCCTCACGTCGTTCAGCGATGGTTTCACGTTGTTGCACACTGCCGAGCCGCTGGTCGTATTCAGCCTGGGCTTCGTCTAATGTGAGGGTCAGTGCATCAAGCGGGCGTTCAATATAGAACTTGTAGGCTTCAGTTCGCTGGAAAATCGCCATAAACATGATCAGGACCATAACGCCGGTGAGCAGTATGACCACCAGTGTGACAAGAGCCGGTGGCGGGTTGAACTGGCGTTCATAGCTGAAAGTGCCGAAGTTCTTGACGGTGGCAAATACACCGAAGATGATTGCGGCTGCCAGTGCGCCGGTGAAGATCGCCGGTATGGCGGCGACTACTCCTGCATTGACCTTGACCGAGGTGAACAGGACGTAGAGTGGGATCAGCACGCCGGTTGAGGGCAGCATTAGCAACAAGATGAAGGTCAACATACCGCCCTCACGTCCGATAAAACGGAAACGTGAGAAAGCGTAAGCGGCTGATGAGCCGAGTACCGTCGTGAACACGGAAGTACCCAGCGCCACGAACAGACTGTTCATCAGCAGATCGCTGAAGTAGAGCGGCAGCACATTGGAGAACGGTTTTGTCAGCAGGCGCTCGAAGGCTTTCAGAGTGGCGTTTTCCGGGATCAGATTCAGGTCTG
>CAYQJO010000139.1:0-11527 GCA_964417785.1 uncultured Anaerolineaceae bacterium
AGGGGTGTTCGGGCAAGTCGAAAATGTGATATGTTCCGACTTTGCAAAAGCCCTGTTGACAGGTTGCCATTGGTTGCACTTTTTGTGCAAAATTGGCACAATTGTGCGATCTTAACAATTGAAAGGATTCTCTATAGATGGCTTCAACGACTCAATTCCACCTCGGTGAGGAGAAGATTCCCGAGTCCTGGCTCAACATACAGCCCTTTTTGCCGCGTCCACTGCCGCCACCGCTGCATCCTGGCACCCAGCAGCCTATTGGTCCCGATGATCTGGCACCTTTGTTCCCGATGGGGTTGATTATGCAGGAAGTCAGCCAGGAACCGGAAATTCCCATACCGGAAGAGGTGCGCGACATATACAAGCTGTGGCGTCCCACGCCGCTGCTGCGGGCGCGTCGTCTAGAAAAAGCGCTGGATACCCCGGCTCATATCTATTACAAGTACGAGGGGGTTTCTCCGTCTGGCAGTCACAAAATCAACACCTCCGTCGCCCAGGCATACTACAATAAACAAGAAGATGTGGCCGGGATGACCACCGAGACCGGTGCCGGACAGTGGGGGACGGCTCTGAGCATCGCCTGTTCGATGTTCGAAATGGACTGCCAGGTGTATATGGTGCGGGTGAGTTTCGAGCAGAAGCCATATCGCTCAATTGTTATGCAGAGCTATGGGGCCAGCGTGTATCCCAGCCCCAGTGAGCGGACGGAAGCCGGGCGCAAAATCCTGGCCCAGGACCCGGACAGCCCCGGTTCGCTTGGAATCGCCATCAGTGAGGCGGTCGAAGCGGCGGTCGCCAGCGGCGGCAAGTACAAGTACGGCCTGGGTTCCGTGCTGAACCACGTTCTGCTGCACCAGACGGTAATCGGCCAGGAGGCACTTGATCAGATGGAGATGGCCGGTGAATATCCCGACATCGTGGTCGGCTGCACCGGTGGCGGCAGTAACTTCGCCGGTATTGCCCTCCCGTTCATCAAGAACAATCTGACGCGGGGCAAGAACACACGCATCATTGGCGCGGAACCGGCGTCCTGCCCATCGCTGACCAAAGGCAAATACGCCTACGATTTCGGCGATACTGCCATGATGACCCCGCTGATGAAGATGTACACTCTCGGCCATACCTTTGTGCCGCCTAAGATTCACGCTGGTGGTCTGCGCTATCACGGGATGGCACCCATCGTCAGCGACATTTATGACCAGGGCCTGATGGAAGCGCGTGCCGTGCATCAAAGCGACATCTTCGATGCTGCCCTGATCTTTGCCCGCAGCGAGGGCTTTGTCCCCGCGCCGGAGCCGAGCCATGCCCTGCGTGTGGTTATCGAGGAGGCGCTGAAATGCAAGGAATCCGGCGAGAGCAAGGTCATCCTGATGAACATGTGCGGTCATGGCAACTTTGACCTGACAGCTTACCAGTCCTATATGGATGGCAAACTTGAGAACTATGAGTATCCGGAAGCACTGGTTGACGAGGCCATGAAACAACTGCCCGTCCTCGACTGAGCCGCTCGGACCGCCCATAAGCAAAGCCAAACCCGCCTTTGATGGCGGGTTTTTTGGCGTATAATGGGCGCGGTAAAGGGAGTTCAGTCTGAATGACAGATGATCTGATTGGCAAACGACTCGGCGGCTACGAAATCGAGGATCGCATCGGACACGGGGGTATGGCGACAGTCTACCGTGCACGCCAGACCTCAATGAATCGTGTCGTGGCGCTCAAGATTTTGCCGCGTCATCTGCTCAAGGACGAAACCTATCTCCAACGCTTCGAGCGTGAAGTCAAGATCGTCTCCCAGCTTGAACACCGCAATATCGTGCCGGTCTATGATTATGGTGAGCATGACGGCCAGCCCTATATTGCCATGCGCTATATGCCTGCCGGTTCGGTAGATGATCTGCTGCGAAAAGGCCCACTCACGCCGGATGTGATTCTGAGCATCGTCAATCAGGTGACCCCGGCGCTGGATTACGCCCACAACAAACAGGTGCTTCATCGTGACCTCAAGCCGAGCAATATTTTGCTGGACGATGGCGGTGGCGCGTTCATCACCGATTTTGGCATCGCCCGTATTCTGGGTACAGAGTCGCACGGGGCGACCATTACGACTCAGGGCGTGGTCGGCACCCCCAGTTACATGAGTCCGGAGCAGGCCCAGGGCAAGGACCTGGACGGGCGCAGCGATATTTACTCACTTGGGGTGATGTTGTTCGAGATGTTCACCGGACGCCGCCCGTTTGAGAGCGAGACCCCTTATGGCGTCGCCGTCATGCAGGTGACGGCACCGCCGCCGTCTCCGCGTGCATTTAAGCCAGAAGTCAGCGGCCCGGTTGAAGTCGTTGTGTTGAAGGCACTCAAGAAGAAGCCGGAAAATCGTTACCAGACAGCGGCAGAATTGGCGGAGTCACTGAAAAAGGCGATAGAAAATCCAACGGCTGATTTGCACGACACGGAGCCGCGACCACTGCTGTCCCAGGGGGTCACACAACCCACCCCGGTGCCGCCGCCACCACCAATCTATCACAACAACCCCACGCCAGCCTCACCCAGCCAGCCGATGCGCCCGCCGGTGATGAAGCGCAGGCACAGCAACAACTTCTGGTTGAGTGTGGTATTGGGTTCGGTGATCGGCTGCGGTCTGCTTGGATTGATGGTAGCGGTAGCGCTGCTCATCGCCAGCAATCTGCTCTCGGATGATGAGCAGCTATCAACGGCTGTGCCATCGCCGGTAGTTGTGGTGCCGCAGCCGGGTGACGAAGACACAACCGCCACCCCGGTCTTCACGGTCGCTACGCCGATTCCGTCACGCACACCGGTGCAGACGCCAGTGGAGGTGCTGCCATCACCGACGTTCGCGCCAGATTTCAACATTACGTCCAGCCAGATCGTTTATTTTTCCTTCCGCGACGGGCGCTACGACATCTATTTGCTCGATCTGCGCACAGGTGAGGAAATCCGCCTTACTGATGATCTCGCCACCAGTTCCTACCCGCAGATTTCACCTGACGGCACCCGTATGGTGTTTCAATCCAATCGTGACGGCGATTTTGATATCTATGTGATGAACCTGGAGTCACGTCTTGTCACCCGCCTGACCGACAATGATTACCGCGACCGTATCCCGTCCTGGTCGCCCGATGGTCAATGGGTGGTCTATTCCTCCGATACGCGAGGCGATGGCAACTTCGATATTTACCGTATTCCGGCCAGCGGAGGCGCACCAGAACTCATCTACAGCGACGGTCAGCGTAACAGCCATGCCCGTTACAGTTATGATGGGCGTTATCTGGTGTTCACCAGCGGATTGTCGGGGGACGCCAACACCTGGGAGATCGTGCGATTGGACCTGGCGACCGGCGAGTCCCGGCAACTGACCGATAATAACGTGCGCGATGCGTCGCCCGCGTTCAGCCGCGATAACCAGACGGTGCTGTTCACCACTGCCGGTGATGGCAATGCCGCCATCGCTGTGATACCCGCTGCTGGTGGTGAACCAACCGTGATCCATGACGATCCTGGCTATGAATGGGGCATGCACTACAGTCCTGATGGGCAGTTCATCATCTTCAACAGCCAGGAGAACGACGAGTCCAATCTGTATCTCATCCGATCTGACGGCAGTGGCCTCCGGCCCATCGACACCCTGACCGGCGGATTTTATCCCTCCTGGATTTTATGAGTCGCAACGCCACCCTGGTTCAAATCATCACCGAAGAACTGGAAAAGAATCTGCGCGACGGTGTGTATGTCTGCGGTGAACGGTTGATCGAGATGACCATCGCCGCCGAGATGAACGTCAGCCAGAACACCGTGCGCGAGGCCCTGCGGATGCTGGAACAGGCCGGTTGGGTGGTCAAACGTGCGCGTCATGGCGTATATGTGCGCAGCTTTACCATTGACGAGACGCAGGAGGTCTACGATCTGCGCGGAGCGTTGGAGCGAATGGCGTTAATCCGGGCGATGGATATGATGACAGAGGCGCAGAAGATGCTGCTGGCGCAGATCATCGCCGAGGCGCGTATACGCGCCAATGTCGGCAATAACCGGGGGGTACGCGAAGCTCTTTTCAAATTCCACGAGACGATCATCGACGTTACTGGACGACCGCAAACCATACAGATTCTCAACCGCCTGCTCAATCAGGCGCGTCTGTTAACGAATCTGCGCTCCCGCCACGATCCCGACGACTCGGATATTCACGCCGAACGCCTGACGCAGTACGGCGATCTGGTCACGCAGATACGCTATGGCAATACCGAGTCGGCCTGTGCCGTGCTGCATGATGTGTTGATCGCCGAGCGGGACAGCCTGCTGCGCGTCCTCGATCTGGTCTAGCGGCTGCGGGCTAAAGGCCGAACCCACCAGGATTAAAGAGCAGGGCGATACCTCTCCGAAACGCCCGCATCCGATTTAATTTCGCGCATCTGGCATTCGCAGTCCTCAAGGTGACACTTTTGTCGCATAATTGGCAAAGGTGTTGATAATCTAAATGGCTGAAGTTGCGTTGCCTTTCTGCTTCAGTAGAATAAGAGAAATTATGTTGCAAGGAGCCGGACATGCAAAATCCGGGGCATGGCATTCGTCTTCGCAGTAGCGCACGTACCCATACGGGCAAGGTACGCGACAACAACGAGGATAGTGTTCATTTGTGGCAATACAGTGAACATATCGTGATGGCGATTGTCGCTGACGGTATGGGCGGAGCGGTAGCCGGTGAGGAAGCCAGCCGGATTGTCATCGAGACTCTGGAAAGCAAACTTGCGCATAACAGTTTTGCTTCCCCGCTGGAACTGGAATCCAGAGAACTCACTTCGCGGCTGGAACACTCCATCCATGATGCCAACAACAATATTGTAGATCGTGCCATTGCTCAGCCTGAGTTGAAAGGCATGGGGACGACCGTAACCCTCGCTTTTGTGCGCAAGCACAGCGTCGTCGTCGGTCATGTGGGCGACAGCCGCGCCTATCGGGTGCATGGCGACAGCGGCCACATTGAGCAAATCACATCTGATCACAGCTTTGTGCAGGCGTTGGTAGCTGCCGGCCACATCACGGAGGAAGAAGCCGAAGAGCATCCGATGCGCAATGTCCTCTATCGCGCTCTGGGGCAGGCCCGTGAGGTCGAGATCGATTTCTACTACGAGCAGTTGCGATCCGGCGACCGCCTGGTGCTGTGTTCCGATGGATTGACGCTGCACGTCAAACCGGATGAAATTGCGAAGTTCGTTTTGCGCCACGACCCGGACAAGGCCAGCCAGAACCTTATCGATCTGACCAATGAGCGCGGCGGGCGCGATAATGTGAGTGTGATCGTCATCCAGGTCGAGGAGACAGACGAGGACATCACCGAGACGGACATCAAAACGCCCCAGGCCAACAACCCTTACGATTCATCGGAAGCGACACCGCCTCTGACCCAGGAGACACCAGCCTCCGACAATCATCAGCTTGAGACCCCCCGGTTTGGAGAAGGTCGTGATTCACTTACGCCCGACCAATAACTGTGTGTGCGACTGCCGCGTAATGTTGTATAATCGTGCTTCAAACGTTTAGAAAACGTTATCTACGAGGGCGCTATGTCGGAGCAGTTCACGGGCGGCTGGCAGCAACCGTCCACACCGGGTACCTGGCGGGAGCCAGAACAAGCGGAAAAGCAGGCAGGTTGGCGTGTATCCACACTGCCACAGGACCTTGAAGAGGTCCCGGTTGCGCAGGGGGAATGGCATCTTCCGCGTCCGGAAGATACGGTCTTTTCCCCGGAAGACGAGATCGAAGTTACTGAGAAACTCCCCACCCCGGATGATATTCTCCGTCCGGAAGACCTGATCTTCGGTGATATGACAGTACCGGAACAGCAGGCAGACGATGAGGGATTTCTCGCGCCCGAAGACCTCATCTACATGATCGAACACGAAGACGGTGCCGAAGAGGTTGAGTCGGTCGGTATGAGTGAACTGGTGGCGCTGGCGTCGTTAGTCAAAGACGACATTGACGCCGAGGTCATCGCCGGGGCCGATTCGCCCATGCCTGAAGCCCTCTCCCGCGAGGCCGAAGAAGCCCTTGATGAAGAAGACTCGACCGAGATCGAAGCCGAGCGGCTGTCACCGGCGGAACGGTTGATCTTCGAGACAGGCGCGACGGAGGTCGATCCGGCGGAGTACGCCCGCCGCCAACTGGAACAACTCGGTCAGGAACCCGAAGCGGTTGAAGAACCGCAGGTCGATGAAGACGCTGAATTGGACCCGGCGGAGTATGCCCGCCGCCAACTGGAGCAGCTTGGCGATATTCCCGGTAGACCGGCGATCAGCACCGAAGACCCGGCGGAGTATGCCCGCCGTCAACTGGAACAACTGGACAACGTGGTCGGCGAGGGGACACCGCCGCCGCAGCCCACCGAACGCCTTGATCCGCGCCAGCGGGAACTGCTGCGGCGCTTCCAGGAGACGGAAGAGCAGGTGCGCCAACTGCGGGCCAGTTGGCAGGCCGGGCAGATGAGCCAGCAGGACTTTCTACAACAACTGCGCGATCTGATGATTCTGGACGACGATCAGATCTGGTGGATGATGGGTGTGGAGACCGACACCTGGTATCGCTCGGAGAATAACCAGTGGGTTGAGGCCACACCGGAAGTGCTGCGGATTGCACGGGGTGCGCCAAGCGCCACTGGCGGATTTCAGGCCGATTACGGGCAATTTGGCGGGATTGAGGATGAGTTTATTCCCTTTCCGCAGCAGGATGTGCCGTTGAACGATCCCGAAGCGACGGTGCCGAGCGCCGGCGTCTTCGATAACCTGGGCCAGCAGCAGGAAGCCGACTACTACGGCCAGGAGACGGTCCCCAACCCGGCCTTTTCCGGCCCGACCGTGATGGCGGAACCGGTACCTTACGGCACCATCGAAAACGCTATCGATCAGACCGCAGCCCCGGCTTACGATCAGGTCGATTATGGCGGGGAAATCCATCAAGAGGCGGTCGAACGCCAGCGGACATCGCTTGGGCGGACCTTGATCTTTGCCACCGTAATTATCGTCGGGTTGTCGCTGCTGGCGGCTGCCGGATACATTGCCGCCGCTGTTCTCTGGTATAACGGTCTGGTCTCCGAGTGGGAGAATCAACTGGTCGCGCTGGAGAGCTTCGAGCCGGAATTCCAGACGGTGACCTTGCGCAGCAACACCGGTGATGTGCTGACCACCCTGTCGCGGGACGGCGACGACCGGCGGCCCGTTGATCTGGACCAGGTTTCACCGTTCATTATCCATGCGGTTCTCTCCCTGGAAGACCCCAACTTCTACGGCGATACCGGATGGGACCTCTTCAATATCATGGGTGCGTTCTGGCAGAATTTTGCCGGCAGTGGTGTGGAAGCAGATGCCAGCCCGATTACACGGCAGGTAGCCCGCCGCCTGATTCTTCAAGACACCGCCCTTGCCGCAGACGGCCCGCTGAACGAGGCGATTATCACGACCGAATTGACGGATCGCTACGATCAGAACCGCATTCTTGAGTTGTATCTCAACGAGGTGGTGTTCTTCGGTAACCAGACTTACGGTGTCGAGGCCGCCGCCCAGTTCTATTTTGAGAAGTCGGCAGCCGATTTAAACCTGGCCGAGTCAGCGCTGCTGGCGGCGATCATCCCGTCGCCAGCGGATTATGAGCCGGTCAACAACCCGGTCACGGCGTTGGACCAGATGGATGTGATGCTGAATCGGATGGCGTCGACGGGCTGTATCCAGTTCCAGCATGCGCCCTACCTGGGTGAGCCGTTCTGTGTGACCACTGACCTGGTGCAAAACGATCCCAACGGCAACCTTGCCGCCGAGAAAGCTCGCGTTATTCTGCGTGTCCAGACGGAACTCGGTCCGCGTATGCTCACCGATCAATACCCGCATTTCGTCCAGCTTGTGCGGGCGCAGCTTGAGGCGTTGTTCGGCCCTAACCAGCTTTATGCCGGTGGCTACGAAGTGACAACCACGCTGGATGTCGATCTACAGGAATTCGCCCAGGAAACTCTGAGGGATTCGGTCGAGCAGCATGCGGTACGCGGTGTGAACACCGGCACGGTCGTCGTAAGCGATCCCCGAAGCGGGGCGATTCTGGCTCTGGTTGGCAGTCCTGATTTCACCAATAGCGATCTCGGTGGCGAGAACGACTTCTCGCGCCTGTACCAGCAACCGGGCGGCACCATCAAGCCGATTGTTTATGCGACGTCGCTGAGCGGTGTCGATTCCAACGGCAACGGTGCGTTGGAGCGCGGCGAATACCATACTCCAGCGTCGATTCTATGGGATGTTCCCACGCAATACGCCAACTTCACGCCGGTTAACCGGGATGGTCAGTTCCGGGGAGCGGTGTCGCTGCGGTCGGCGCTGCAAAACGATTTCGATGTCCCCGCCATCAAAGAATATGAGTTTGTCGGTGAGAACGGATTCCGCAACATGGCTGAAGCGATGGGAATCCGCTTTGCCAGCGATGCCCAGTTCAATGTCACGACTGCACTGGGTACTGCGCCGAACGACAGCGATGCAATTCAGGTGCGTCCCATCGACATGTTGGAGGTCTACGGTACCATTGCCAACTTCGGCACTCATGTCGAGTTGTTCACGATCCAGAGCATTGTGGATCGCAACGGCAACGAGGTGGCGCTCCCGGTCAATAATGAGCCGACGCAGGTGTTGGACCGGCCTGTTGCATACTTGCTCCAGAACATCCTCAGCGATAACCAATCGCGCAGTGACCAGTTCGATCTCAATTCGCCAATGGTCATCAGTGGATTGCCCACGCAGAACGTTGTCGGTGCCAAATCCGGCACCAGCACCGGTGGCAGCGATTTGTGGACTGTTGGCTTCACCAATAACCGCGTGGTAACGGTGTGGATGGGGACAGTGAATGACAGCCAGACCTTTGAGACACGCGGTGTAGATGTCGCTGGCCCGGTCTGGAATGCGGTCATGCGCAAGGCGCTGGAAAATAACTCTCCGGGTGAATTCCGCCCGCCAGAAGGTGTGGCGACCGCGCAAATCTGCGCTCTGACCGGAACGCTTCCAGATAATACCTGTGCTGTGATCCGCAACGAGTTTTTCGCCCAGACGCGCCAGCCACCCCCACCGGACCAGGGTTTCAGTGTTCAGCGTCAGGTCGATTCATGGACCGGCTTACTATCGAATACTTTCTGCTCGGAAAATGTGGTCACGCGCTCATATGTCGATATTCAGGATGGGTACGCGATCCAGTGGTTGAACGGTGCTGGACAAAGCTATGCGCAGCGGGTGGGACTGAACCCACCGGTCCAGAGTGTGCCACAACAGGCCTGTGACCAGAACACACCTCTTCCCGTCGTCCGTCTGAGCAGCCCCGGTGGCGGCCAGTCGGTTCAGGGCAGCGTGGCGATCATCGGTCAGATCAACGCCCAGGATTTCAACCGTTACCAGATTGAACTGGCTCCGGTGACGACCCCAGGTGCGTTCAACACCATCATCGGGCCGGTACAGCAGCAGCAGCCCGACGCTGGATCGACGCTGGGAACCTGGAACACGACCACACTCGCCAATGGGGAATACACCCTGCGGTTGGCCGTTTTCGCCAACAACGGCGGCTTCGTCTTCCGCAATATTCAGGTGACGGTCAACAATCCTGATCCGACGGCCACACCAACGGTGCGGCCAACAACCCAGCCGACGGCGTTCCCGACACAAGCGCCGCTGCCCTTTGACACGCTGACACCACTTCCGGGCAATCAGGCAGCCCCCGGCGGCCCGACGCCCACCATCGATCCTCTGAATTAGCACCGGACGCCCGGTTGGGCGTCTTTTTGAAACGCCATTTTTGGCGTCTGAGGTTTACAGCTTCGCCAGTAATTCCGTTTCGCGCTCGTCGGGCAGGCTGCCGCCGCGCAGAGGCTCGTCACCACGCTCTTCTTTGAACCAATCCAGCGTGTCCTGGACGATGGACTTCAGCGGACGGAAGATCAGGCCGTCGGCTAACGCTTTGTCGATGTTGACCTGCGACAGTCCGGCGTTGGCGGTGGGCAGCCACAACGGTAAATGCATCCAGGGCTGAATCTCGTTTTCCAGCAAAAACGCTTCATCCGCGTGAATAACCGCCGCTGCATCGTCACCGACCACCTCGCGGCAGGTACCCAGCACCTCGCCGTAGGTCAGACGGTCATCGGGGCCGGTGACGTTGTAGACCCCGGCTTTGCGCTGTTCAGCCATGCGGATAATCCAGCCAGCCTGGTCACGGGCATCGATGATCTGCAACGCCGCATCACGGGGTGGAGCCAGAACGGTTTCGTTGCGCCAGACCTTCACCGGCCAGTAGGTGAAGCGGTCGGTCGGGTCATGTGGGCCGACGATCAACCCCGAACGTACATTCAGGACCCGTCCTGGCATGGCGTTTTCGGCGGCCTGCTCGCATAATACCTTCAGCCCACCGTAGGTCTCGCCGGTGACTTCTTCGACCGTCTCATCTTTCAGCGTCGCCAGCGGAGCGCTTTCATCAGCGTCGGGTGTGGTATGGACGGACTCATCGTAGACCGAAATCGAGGAGATGAAGGTATAGTGTTCAACCGAGTCGGCCAGCAAACGGGCGGATGCGCCCACGATGCGCGGGACATAGCCGCAGGTATCCACGACCGCATCCCAGGTGCGTCCTTTCAACACATCAAGGTTGCCGTCGCGGTCGCCGCGCAGTTTCTCCACATCCGGGTAAATATTGGGGTTGGTGCTGCCGCGATTGAACAGGCTGACTTCGTGACCGTGTGCCAATGCGGCGTCTACCAATGCCCGACCCAGGAACCGTGTGCCGCCCAGAATCAATACCTTCATCATCATCTCCATTTAAATTCAGTAGAATGATTTAATCAGTTTAACTCAATTCCGGGTGCAGCTCAATAGACCTTCAGCAGTTCGACCTCAAAGATCAGGGTGGCGTTGGGTGGAATGACACCCGGAGCGCCACGTTTGCCGTAACCCAGTTCGGAAGGGATATAGAGCATGTATTTGGAGCCGGTCGGCATGAGTTGCAAGCCTTCGGTCCAGCCAGCGATCACCTGGTTAAGGAAGAAGGAGATCGACTCACCCCGATCATAGGAGCTATCAAAGACGGTACCGTCGATGAGCGTTCCCCGGTAATGGACCTCGACTTCGGCGTTGGCGTCGGCGGGTTTGGGGCCGTCGCCCTGGGTGATGACTTTGTATTGCAGGCCGCTTTCGGTGACCTGGACACCCGGCTGGCGGGCGTTTTCTTCAAGGAATTGTTGTTGTTTGCTCATCGTTTGTTTTCCCAAACTGTTCTGAGATAGCACATGGTATACAATATTAGCATTGAAGGAAAGGAAAACAACATGCCGACAACGGAAGAACGTCTATCACGGATTGAGCGCATGCGCACTTTTCCAGATCGTCTCGCGGTAGTGGTCAAAAGTTTGACCACTGACGAGATGACGACGGCCTATTTAGCTGACGAATGGACCGTTGCCCAGAACATCCACCATGTCGCGGATGCACACATGAATGCGTTCATCCGCGACATG
>CAYQJO010000140.1:0-11422 GCA_964417785.1 uncultured Anaerolineaceae bacterium
GCAGCGGCTTCTTCCGTCATATCACGACGAACCGCTGTCGGGTCGCCGCTGACCTCTTCCGTTTCTTCAGGTGTAAGTGAGACATCTTCACCACCGGGTGGTGGTGGTGGTGGTGGCGGTGTTGTCGCCTCTTCCGTCGGTTCGGCTTCTTCCGTCACTTGTTCGGTCGGTCCCGCCTGAGCAACCGATGTCGGGACCTCAGTTACGAGTGTCTCCTCCGTCGGTGTTACATCATCCTCACCATCGTCACCTGTGTTGGTGAGGATAAGCACCGCCCCCACCAACAGAATCATTCCGACGACGACAAGGGCAATAATCTGGTTATTAGAAAGTCTACGCATTAGCTTGCTCCTTCGTCATCCGGAGTATAACACTCCGACGACCACAACATGCTGTCTTCTTTTGGCCCATTCAACAGCTCCCACTCTTTGGGTAGATCATCACTGATCTCTTCTGGCACACGTAAATAAAGGTAAAGCCCAGGCCCACTTACGCTGTACGGGTCCTGGTCCAGTCCGAGGCAAACAGCGAACACCTCCAGTCCCCCCGACCCCGTGCTTGTGAGCAGGGTCTGGTAGATCACCGAAAGCACATTTTCCACCGATCCACCCTGGTCAATCTCCGCGAAATAGACGCCGAGGTCTTCAGCCGTCTCTATGCCCAGTATGTTTTCAAAGTCAGCGGCAAATTCCTCCTCGATTTCGACCTCCTCCCCTTCTAACCAGGTCTCTGTATCCGTAAATGGAATCAGGAAATATTCTGCATCGAGCGGTTCATCGCGTGTGTTGAACTGCGGTTGTACCGCCCCTTCAATTAATGTGGATAATTCTGTCTGAAGCTGCGTATTCTGCTCGGCAACGATCTGTCTCACGGTCGCCTCATCGAGAACCGCATCGTCGTCATCCCCTGCGAATAAGCTGGCCGCCAGTAGACCGGCAATTAAGCCGAGAACCAGGCCACCAATCAGATAAATCAGGCTGTTTTGTTGTGGCATACGACATAACTCTCCCTCATTGAACAGGCCCCACAGTCGCACTGAGTTTAAGCATACACCAGTTTGGTTTAGGGGCAAATCTATCACCATTTCACACTGTTTCACCAACCATTTCATGCAGTGAATGCACTATTTATAAACCTATGACTTTTCCAACAAAGCCAGAAAATTTACCTTAAACAAACTAAAAACAAACCTTATTGTTAGATCAATGGGTTCAGGATTGCGCATCCCAACGGCCCCTGCTAGATTACGTTTGAGACAAGCTCAAGAGTCAACACATGCTTATCACCGGAGAATGGGACACCCGCCCGCTTATCATCAGTCTGAAGCCAAATTGCCTCACGGTCAGCCTGGATGATCCCAGCCACGCCGATGTCTTTAGCTATGACCTTGAAGGCCGCCCCTGGACAACATTTATCGACGGCATCGCCTACCGGCGCGGGCTGGATGGTCGTATTCTGGCCCGCTGGCGTCCCAACGGTGGTGAGCGCAAACGGCGCTGGCTGGAACCGGACGAGACCGCCGAACTGGAGAATCACAGCCGCCAGCGAGTCGCCGCCCTATATCAGGCGATTCAATCGGGTACGGCCAGCCTGCGCGGCCCTATATCAGATGCCATGACTGCCGCCCTACGCAAGGCTGCAAACTTCGACCAGAAACGTTCGCGGGCGGACACACAACGTTACCATCAGATTTATAAACCGGTAGGCATCCTGCCGCCGGACCAGTATATGGCGGTTGTGCTTCAGGCGACTGAAGGCTGTTCCTTCAACACCTGCACTTTCTGTACTTTCTACAAGGATCGCCCTTTCCGTATCAAATCGCCGGACGAATTCCGCCAGCACGCACAAAATGTACGCGACTTTCTCGGCGAGGGTCTCAGTCTGCGCCGGACCATTTTCCTGGGCGATGCAAACGCCCTGGTCGTCCCGATGAAGAAGCTGCTCCCGCTGCTCGATATTGTTCACGCGGTCTACGATGTGGAAGCGATGGGCGGCATCTATGCCTTCCTGGATGGCTTCAGCGGCGAGAAGAAATCCGTCGTGGATTACACGCGCCTACACCAGCGCGGTGTGAAAACAGTCTATGTCGGGCTGGAAAGCGGCAGTCCGAATCTGCTCCAATTCCTGCACAAACCGGGTACCCCCGAAGACGCAATTACGGCAGTTCGCTCACTCAAAGCTGCCGGGATCGCGGTCGGCGTGATTATTCTATTGGGCGCTGGCGGTCACCAATACGCCGACGAACACATCCGCGACACCATCACAGCGCTGAATGCAATGCACCTGGACCTGAACGACATCATCTACTTCTCTGAACTGGTTGTCGATGACACCATGCCTTATGCGCAGGATGCTGATCGAATGTCACCGTTGACACCAGTGGAGACGCTGGCACAGCAGCAGGCCATCGAAGCTGGATTACACTTTTCGATGGAACGTGGCACACCCCACATCAGCCGTTACGACATTCGGGAGTTCATCTACTAATCCATGCTGCAACGATACCGTCAAACCCTGGTCCAGGACATACTGGCCGGTGCCACCGGCGCGATTGCTGGTGCACCACAGGCGATGGCCTTCGCCATTATCGCTGGAATCAGCCCGATTTACGGACTATACACCGCCACCGTCACCACCATCGTCGGCGCACTGACAACCAGTTCCACATTCATGACCGTCGGACCGACTAATGCACTGGCGTTGGTGGTCTTCAGCGCTCTTCTAGATTATGAGGGAACCGAACAGGTCGAGCGACTGTTTGCGCTGACCCTGATGGTTGGCATGTTCATGTTCCTGTTTGGGGTTCTGCGTCTGGGCGGCCTGACGCGCTTTGTCTCCAACGCCGTCATGACCGGATTCGTCACCGGGGCTGGTCTGCTTATCATTATGGGACAGCTTCGCCACATCACTGGCTATACCATCGAAGGTGAGATGGCATTAGAACGTTTCCTGAATTGGCTGCGGCGGTTGCCAGATACCAACCCGGAAACCCTTCTGATCGGCATTATCTCGATGGTCATCATTTATGGTCTGAACAAAACACGCTACAAAAGCGTCGGAACTCTGTTCGCCATTGTGCTGACCAGCGCCCTCGTGCTGCTGGCAAACTGGGACAGCGTGGAGTTGGTCAGAGACATCTCCGACATCCCCTCCGGACTGCCCAGATTTGTTTTGCCCAAATTCGAACACATCGCGGAGATGCTGCCAGTCGCGCTGGCGATGGCCGTCCTGGCATCGGTACAGAGTGCCGCCATCTCCCAGAGCATCCCGCAGGCCGATGGATCAATTGCCAACATCACCCGTGATTTTGCCGGACAGGGACTCGCCAACATTGCCGGCAGCTTCTTCCAATCCATGCCCGCATGCGGATCGCTGTCGCGCACGGCAGTCAACGTCAACGCCGGAGCCAGAACGCGCATGGCGAATCTGATAGCCGGGGTGTTGGTGGGCGGTACGTTGATTCTTCTGGGGAATGTGATCGAGCGGATCACGATGGCGGCCCTGGGCGGACTGCTGATTGTGGCCGCTGCCAGCCTCATTAAGGTCAGCCAGATCAAGATGGTGTGGAATGTTGGCTGGTCGGGTCGTTTCTCCATGATCGGCACCTTTCTGGCAACCCAGTTCCTGCCCCTGGAATTCAGCATCTATATCGGCGTCGCCATATCGCTGCTCCTGTACGTCTACACGTCGGCCACGCAGATTGAAGTCGTGCAGCTTGTTCGCACCGATGATAACCGCTATCGTGAGACATCCGCACCCACTGACCTGCCCGACCGGAGACCGATTGTTCTGTTCGTTCATGGCAATCTCTACTTCGCAGCAGTCAGCCGGTTAGAAAAACTGCTGCCATCACCCCTTGAGTGCGAACGTCCGGTCGTCATCCTGCGGGTACGCGATAACCAATACCTCGGCAGTACCGGCATTCGTGCGCTGCAACGCTATGCCGAGCAGATCAAGTCACGCGGGGGGAAGTTCATCCTGGCGGGAGTCGGACCCAGGCTGCGCGACCAGTTGGAGAACACGGGCGCGATCAACGTCTTCGGTGACGAAGCCGTCTTCTACGCCAACGATGTGATTTTTCAAGCAACCGATCGGGCCATTGCCTATGCCAAAGCATGGCTCAAACAGGCAGTATAATGCGAAATGTGCTGCCAACGCCGGGTTGGCTCTCGACAGCGATTTTGCCGTTGTGATTCTGAACGACCCGCTGTGCAATGGACAAGTATGGAACCATCACCCGGCGTTATACGACTCTATTAGAAGATGAGAATTCACCCAGAGAACCCGCCTACCCTGGAAGCTGGGTGTTAAAATAAAGTTAGCATCCCGCGTTTGTATCAAGCAGGGACAGCATGTTTCGTCTGATCGACACCCTCAATTTTACACTCGAACGTATCCGCCAACATCGCATTCTGGTCATCTGGGTTCTGGTCGGCCTGTCGGTCGCCACCACCCTGGCCCTGAGTCTGGCGCTGTATGTCGATTCGGTGTATACGGACCTGCTGCAATCCCGCCTGGATCAACCACCCTACGCTTTTCGCTATCGCTATCTCGGTGCCTGGAACGGTAATATTTCAACCCAGGATACCGAGACGGCCTCCCGTGTAATTCAGGATGCCTTTACCGACACGATTGGCCTGCCCATTGACCGCAGTGTACGCTATATGCGCGGCGGCACCTGGTCGCTGCGGATGGAGCAAATGACACTGGGCAACTTCGGTGTCTCCGCGCTGGAAGGAGCCACCGATCAGATGACCTTGATCGCCGGAGACTGGCCGGCCCAACCGGACACTGATGGCGCACTGCCGGTGCTGCTGCCGGAAGCGATGCTCTACCGCATGGGCGTGCAGGTCGGGGATACGCTCATCGGGCAGCGTCCCGGCGGCCCCCCGGTCAGTTTCTATGTGGCCGCCATGTGGCGTCCCACCAATCCCGATGATCCCTCCTGGATTTTCCCGCCGAAGTTTTTTGATGAAATCGTCCTGGTCGATACCGGCGACCTGCTCGGATTGGTCGAAGGGGTAGACCGTCCCGTCGATGAGGCGGCATGGTTCATCAGCTTCAATGGCGCATCAGTACGCACTTCCGATGTCAACAGCCTGCTGGCGACCATGGTGGACGGTCAGCGCAATATAGACGCCGTACTGCCCGGTATCCGTTCCGATCTCTCACCGGAGGAAGAACTGCAAGCGTTTAACGATGAGGTCAACCAGTTGACACAGCAGTTGTTCATCATCGTCGCACCGGTGGGTGGTTTGGTGCTGTATTTCGTGTCACTGGTGGCCGGTTTGCTGGTCAACCGTCAGCAGGCCGAAGATGTAAAACTTCGCAGTCGGGGCATGAGTCGGCGCGGTGTCCTCACTGTCCACCTCTTGATGTGGCTGCTGCTGGTTGTGGCCGCTCTGCTCATCGGCCTGATTGTCAGTCCCGCGTTGGTGCGTCTGGTGGGGCAGACCTCATCCTTCTTGAGGTTTGACGATCCGACCTCAGTCCGCAGCGTGGTCCTGACCGAACAGGCGGTGTTGTTGGGAGCCGCCACCGGCTTGATCGCCGCCAGTAGCGGGTTGTTCCTGGCATGGCGCATCACCCTGCAAAACATCAACAACTACCGCCGCGAGACCACGCGCTCCGGTAAAGCGTGGTGGCAACGAGCTTATCTCGATCTGCTCATGCTCGTCCCGGCGGGATACGGTCTGTACACACTCAACCAGCAGGGTGGACTCACCACCGAGGCCAGTGCCGCCTTCAGCGACCCGCTGGCTTTTATCGGTCCGACACTGTTCGCACTGGGAATGGCACTGCTTTTCCTGCGGCTGTGGCCGGTGTTCACCGGATTGTGGGCGAATCTCGTCAGTCTGACCAGCAACGTCGCACTGTTGATGGCTCTGCGTGAGATGACCCGTTCCATCAGCCGCTATCGCGGTGCTTTGCTGATGATGGCTTTCACATTGAGTTTGACCGGCTTTACCGCCTCGATGGCGAGTACACTCGACCGCTCGCTTGAGGACACCATCGACTACCGTATCGGCGCTGATCTGGTCGTTCAGACCGCCGTCGACGCCCAGACCGAAGAAGAGCAGAGTTCCAGCGGTGAAGTCACCTCGACCGTGACCGGTTACAACATCCCGCCGGTAGACGAACTTTACGACATTGACGGCATCGCCTACATCTCGCGGGTTGGCTCCTACAGCGCTCGGCTTGGCGTCGGCAGCCGCTTTGTCGAAGGTGAGGTCATGGGGCTGGACCGGGCCAGCATGCCCGCTATCGCCCGCTTCCGTGAGGATTACGCTAATGAGCCGCTCGCCAATATGCTCAACAAATTGGCCGGCCAGCGCACCGGTTTGATCGTCAGCCGCCAGACTGTCGAGGATTACAATCTGGTCCCCGGCCAGCAGGTGACATTGAGCATCCAGGCGCTCAACACATGGTTTGAAGCACGGGTACCGATCATCGACTTCATCGACTATTTCCCCACGATGGACCCGGCGGATGGCTTCTTCGCTGTCGGCAATCTGGAGCCGTTATTTGAGATGGTGGGTACAGCCCTGCCCCACGATGTCTGGATCAGTGTGAATCCCGGCACCGATCTTGAGCAGATCAAGGCCGATATTCAGGCCAGCGGTTTCCCGGCCCTGCGGATGCTTGAACCCTCCACCGCCTTGCAGGAAGCACGGGCTGAACCGGCCCGGCGTGGTGTGTTGGGCTTCCTGTCAGTCGGTTTTGTGGCATCCATCATGCTGACGTTAATCGCCGCCATTATCCAGAGTACGGCATCCTTCAAAGCGCAGTCGTCGCAGTTGGGCGCTCTGCGGGCGATGGGACTCAGCAGCCTATCCGTCGCCGTTTACGTCATCATCTTGCAGGGCATCTCGGCGCTAAGCGGAATCCTGAGCGGCACCTCCATCGGCGTTGTGACCACCTTGCTTTTCCTGCCGCTGCTCGATTTCAGCGGAGGACTGCCACCTTATCTGGTACGCGTCGCCTGGGACCAGATCACACTGGTCTATCTGGCCTTCGCCGGGGTGCTGTTCTTCGTCACCATGCTGACCACGCTGGTCCTGAGCCGCGAGCAATTATCGACCATCGTCCGACTGGGCGATGCCTGACGAGGAGTACCATGAGAGTCGTTTTGTTCCCACTTCTGGCCCTGTCGCTGCTGCTAACCGCCTGCGCCGACGCCACTATCAACGCGGACCCGGCGCAGCAGGCCAACCCGACGGTCACACCCTTTCCGACGGCAGCGGCGGCAGCCCGCCCGACTTATCCGGTCCAGAGCGGCACGGTGCAGGAGATTCTGCCCTTCACCGGACGCTGGCTGCCGCGTGACCAGGCACAGCTTTCATTTGAAATCAACGGATCGATCCGGTCAGTCAATGTCCAGCGCGGCGACTCGGTGAGTACCGGAAACCTGCTGGCCGACTTCCAGATTGACGACCTGGAGAACCAGTTGGTCAACGCAGAACTGGACCTGGAGAGCGCTCAGCGCCGGCTGGATGCAGCGGACGGCGGCACACAATCAGTGGTCGACGCGCAGTTCAATCTGGCAAGCGCTCGGCTGGCGCTTCAATCGACGCTGGACAGCGTATCCACCCTGTCGCTGGAAAATGCCCAGCGCGAACTGGAGTCGGCAGCACGGGCAGTCGAGAACGCACAGCGCTCCTACGATGAAGCGCTCAGCCGCCCCGAGTCGCCCGCCAGCACGGTGGATAACGCCCGTGAACAGTTAATGTCGGCGCAAGAGCGCCTGGAAGCGGCCCAGAACAGCTATCTCTCGGCGGTCCAGCAGTACAACCAGAACGAGTACAACATCGCCCGCGATCAAAACAACCTCATCCGCGCCGAGATGCAGCTTGAAGACGCAATGGAAGGCACCGGCATTGATCCTGATCTGGTCCAGGCAGTGCGGCAGTCACAGATTAACGTGAACCGCATCAAAGAGCAGATCGAGCAGGCATCGCTCTACGCGCCCTTTGACGGCGTGATCCTGGAAATCACCATTCGCCCCGGCGACGCGGTGCAGGCGTTCAACTCAATCATCACATTGGCCCTGCCGGAACCGAGCGAGGTCATCGCCAATCTGGCCTTCAACGACACACAGCGCCTGGACGTGGGCATGATCGGTACCTGTCAGGTGGCAAACCGCCCCGATACCCTGGTGGCCTGTTCCGTGCGCCAGATTCCTTTCACCAGCCGTGATGCCGACCAGACCGCCCGTATCGCCGCCGACATGGCCGATTTCAATCTGGCGTTGGGGCAGCTTATCGAAGTCGAAATGCCGCTGCAAACCCGCGAGAACGTCCTCTGGCTGCCACCGCAGGCAATCCGCACCTTCCAGAACCGGACCTTCGTCGTCGTGCGCACGCCCGACGGCGACCGCGTGGTCGATGTTCAGGTCGGGCTGCAAACCGACGACCGCGTTGAGATCGTCAGCGGGCTTGAAGAAGGCGATGTGGTGGTCGGGCCATGAGCTATATCACCTGTAAGCAGATCGTCAAAGCCTATAGAGTCAGCGATCACGAGATTGTCGCCCTGCGCGGTATCGACTTTGAGATGGAGCGCGGTGAGATGGTCGCCATTATCGGCCCCAGCGGTGCCGGAAAAAGCTCGCTCATGAACCTCCTCGGTGGGTTGGACAGTCCGACGGCGGGCAGGCTCATCGTGGATGATCTCAACCTGCTGGAACTCAAAAGTCGCAAGCTGGCTGATTACCGCCTGAAGCACGTCGGGTTCCTGTGGCAGCAGGTGGAGCGCAACCTGTTCCCGCACCGCTCAGCCCTGCGCAACGTCACTCTGCCGATGATGCTGGCGGGTATACCGCCGCTGGAACGCCGCCGCCGCGCTGTTGAACTGCTGGAAACAGTCGGTCTGGCGGACCATATGCACAAACATCCGGCTCTGCTCTCCGGCGGCCAGCAGCAGCGCGTCGCCATCGCCGTCGCTCTGGCGAACCGCCCCCATCTGCTGCTGGCGGACGAACCGACCGGCGCACTCGACCGCGACACTGCCGTCCAGGTCATGCGGCTGATTCTCGATCTACGCGAGAAATACGGTCTGACAATCCTGATGGTCACGCACGATATGGAAATCGCCGCCTATGCCGACCGGGTGCTGACTCTGCGTGACGGCGCACTGGGCCAGGACCTTTCCAATGTGGACCTCTACGGCCACGCTGAGGAGCTTGACCCCACCCTCGATGATGATGGCCGGGTACAACTTCCGCCGCAGGTGCGCTCACAACTGGCAGGAGCCGACCGCATCGCCGTCGAAATCCGTCCCGAAGGCGTGCTGCTGCGCCCGGAACTCGAAGAGATCGAAAGCAGCAGTAGTCTGCTTGAGGACAGCCTACCCCAGGACGCACCGCCACCGACCGTACAGGCATTCGGCTGGCTGCGCCGCCGTTTACGCCGCCAGAAGCAGAGCGCCTGATGGCCGTAGTAGATCGGGTCGAACACAAGAACGGCCAGCAACGCAAACAGATTCCGAAGGACGCCGCCGTGATCGCTGTCGGCGTGCGCCGCTCCTTTGGCAGCGGCAATCGGATGCTGCATGTACTGCGCGGCGTCAACCTGAAGGTGGTCAAAGGTCAACTGGTCGGACTTTACGGTCCATCTGGAAGCGGCAAAACCACGCTGTTGAACCTTATCGGGGCGCTCGATATGCCCAACAACGGGAGAATCTTCGTGGACGGCAAAGACGTCACCCGTATGAGCGATAATGCTCGCGCCCGTCTGCGTCGCACCCATATCGGCTTTATTTTCCAGAATTACACGCTGGTACCCACCTATACCGCACTGGAAAACATCGACCTGACACTGAGGCTGTCGGGTATGGGCTATTTTGAACGCCGCCGCCGCTCAAAATCGGCGTTAGAGGCGGTAGGCCTGAGCGCCTGGGCCGATCACATGCCCGACGAACTCAGCGGCGGACAGCGCCAGCGTGTCGCCATCGCCCGCGCCCTGGCGGCCCGTCCGGCTCTGATCCTGGCGGATGAGCCGACCAGCGGCCTCGATACGCGCACATCCAGGCGCATCATGACCCTGTTCCACGAAATCGCACGCGACCAGGGTACGGCATTTGTCATTGTTTCGCATGATCCGGTTGTGGTCGATTTTGTAGACCGGGCCTATGACCTGGATCATGGCATTATCAAACCTCGCAGGGAGGGTTAATGCGTCACCTTGCCACTATACTGCTTGGCATCATCCTGGTGCTGTTTACGGCGACCGGCGTCTTTCTGGTGGTGGCCGTCAGCAACAACCAGGACGAAAATCCACAGATTCCGCAAGTCACGCGGATACCGGCCTCAGCCACACCCACGCCGACCCTCACCCCACCGCCAACGCCGACCAGCACACCGACAATTACACCGACACTGCGCCCACCACCGACCTTCGAGCCACCAACCCCGGCACCCTCCAACACACCGGTACCGTCGGAAACTCCGACACCGACGTTTGAACTGGCGGTGGACCTGGAGGGAGTGCGTGGGCTGGAAACCCTGGTCCCGACAGTGCCAACCGGTTGCATTCCCAGAGCAGACTGGCAGCAGGTGTACTACGTCCAGGCCAACGACACACTGACCACCATCGCGCAGCGGTATGGGGTGAATGTCAATCAGCTCGTCGCTGCGAACTGCCTGGATGATCCCAACCTGATTCGCACCGGCCAGCAAATTCGCCTGCCCGGTACCGGCGGCCCTATGCCGGTCGTCTACATCTGTAGTGCCTGGGAACTGCTGACGCCTGTCAACTACGCCTTCGGCATTGATGGCAACGGCAATCTGACGTTTAACTGGCGCGGTCCGCGTGCCGACCGCTATCTGATCCGCGTGACCAAACCCGACGGCACATTGTGGGAGCGGACGGTGGACCGCCGCCAGAATGAGACCATCTCGCTGCTCAATGAACTGCCCGGCGAGGGCGAATACAAATGGCAGGTCTTCCCACTGGGTCTGGACTTTTTGCAGATTCCCTGCCCGGAAAGCCCGATATGGACCTTCCACAAAACCATCAGCGAAGCAAGTGATCCAGATTTCGACTTCGGCATCACACTCCCGTTCGCCGATACAAATGACTCATCACAGCGTTAGAATCGGCTGGTACAATAACGATCTATTGGGAGGAGATTAGCGACAGGTAAAGTTTATGATTGAGACAATGCACCCGGATGCCCTCCAATCGCTGGTCAGCGGCGATCATGGCAATCCGTTTGAGCTTCTGGGACCCCATCCTGTTTCCGATGAAACCATTTCCATACGCGCTTTTTGCTCCTATGCAAAGAGTATGGAAGTTGTACTTGCACCATCAGGTGACCGCTACTCGATGGTGCGCATACATGACGACGGATTCTTTGAAATCACCGTGCCGGGATCACTGCCCCACTTCGCATATCAACTTGACATCGAGACCTATGAAGGTCAAAA